>NZ_CP139979.1:3705000-4060000 GCF_034424525.1 Sphingobium yanoikuyae | reverse complement strand
TTAGGGTTCAGTCTTATGACTGAGCGGTAGCGGAGCGTTCCGTAGGCCGTTGAAGCGGAAGGGTAACCGACCGTGGAGGTATCGGAAGTGCGAATGCAGACATGAGTAGCGATTAAGAGGGTGAGATGCCCTCTCGCCGAAATTCCAAGGGTTCCTGCTTAAAGCTAATCTGAGCAGGGTAAGCCGGCCCCTAAGACGAGCCCGAAGGGGGTAGTCGATGGGAACCACGTTAATATTCGTGGGCCTGGTGGTGTGTGACGGATGCCGTAAATTGTTCGGGCTTATTGGATTGCTCCGGGCAGTGAAGGGGTCCCAGGAAATAGCCCCACCGTATAGACCGTACCCTAAACCGACACAGGTGGAATGGTAGAGTATACCAAGGCGTTTGAGAGAAGTATCCTGAAGGAACTCGGCAAATTGCCTCCGTACCTTCGGAAGAAGGAGGCCCCATCTCAAGGCAACTTTTGATGGGGGGCACAGGCCAGGGGGTAGCGACTGTTTAGCAAAAACACAGGGCTCTGCTAAGTCGGCTTCAAGACGACGTATAGGGCCTGACGCCTGCCCGGTGCCTGAAGGTTAAGAGGAGGAGTGCAAGCTCTGAATTGAAGCCCAGGTAAACGGCGGCCGTAACTATAACGGTCCTAAGGTAGCGAAATTCCTTGTCGGGTAAGTTCCGACCTGCACGAATGGCGTAACGACTTCCCCACTGTCTCCAGGATATGCTCAGCGAAATTGAATTCTCCGTGAAGATGCGGAGTACCCGCGGTTAGACGGAAAGACCCCGTGCACCTTTACTGCAGCTTCAGAGTGGCATTAGGAAAGAACTGTGTAGCATAGGTGGGAGGCTTTGAAGCATTGACGCCAGTTGATGTGGAGCCATAGGTGAAATACCACCCTGTTGTTTTCTGATGTCTAACCTCGCACCGTTATCCGGTGCAGGGACCCTCTGTGGCGGGTAGTTTGACTGGGGCGGTCGCCTCCTAAAGAGTAACGGAGGCGCGCGATGGTGGGCTCAGGACGGTTGGAAACCGTCTGTTAGAGTGCAATGGCATAAGCCCGCCTGACTGCGAGACTGACAAGTCGAGCAGAGACGAAAGTCGGTCATAGTGATCCGGTGGTCCCTCGTGGAAGGGCCATCGCTCAACGGATAAAAGGTACGCCGGGGATAACAGGCTGATGATTCCCAAGAGCTCATATCGACGGAATCGTTTGGCACCTCGATGTCGGCTCATCACATCCTGGGGCTGGAGCAGGTCCCAAGGGTTTGGCTGTTCGCCAATTAAAGTGGTACGTGAGCTGGGTTCAGAACGTCGCGAGACAGTTTGGTCCCTATCTGCCGTGGGCGTCGAAATTTGAGAGGAGTTGACCCTAGTACGAGAGGACCGGGTTGAACATACCTCTGGTGTACCTGTCGTCACGCCAGTGGCGCAGCAGGGTAGCTATGTATGGACGGGATAACCGCTGAAAGCATCTAAGCGGGAAGCCTCCCTCAAGATAAGATTTCATCGAGCCGTCGTAGACCACGACGTTGATAGGCTGGATGTGGAAGTGCGGTAACGCATGGAGCTAACCAGTCCTAATTGCTCTGTTCGCGCTTAAGAGTCCCACCATCAACGACAGTTCTGGGAACTGTCCACGATGTGGTCGTTAAGCCAGCCCAGATATACGAACATACAAACTCCAAAGCTCTTGTTGTTCACTTTCCCAAGTGAAAGTGAATTGTGCACGGTATCGATTAAAAACCCGCAGTTATGCGCCTGCTTCATTGCTTGGTGACCATAGCGTCTGTGACCCACCCGATCCCATCCCGAACTCGGCCGTGAAACCAGTCTGCGCCGATGGTACTATTGCTCAAGCACTGGAAGAGTAGGGCGTCGCCAGGCATTGAAGCACGCGCATAGCAACGGATCAAAAACCCATCACAATGTTACAAAACAGGGCGGCCGACAAAGCCGCCCTTTTTGCGTGTCAGGGCACCCAAATCGCCCAGTGTCGCGGGATGGAGCAGCCCGGTAGCTCGTCAGGCTCATAACCTGAAGGTCGTAGGTTCAAATCCTACTCCCGCAACCAAATCACACACAGCACATACACACGCCGCCTCGGACAGCCCCAAGGCGGCTTTTTTGTGCCCGCGCCCTACCAGACCAGCGCCAAAGCCCAATCGCAACTGGCGATCGGGGCTATGACGCCGACTGGTTTCGCAATGCGGTGCAGGAAAAAGGGATTGTACCCTGTCCGGGTCGGAAATCCCGCGATAAGCCCGTCAAATACGGCACGCGTAGATATAATAGGAATCCCAGCCGCCTCGAGATCAGGTTCGGTCGCCCCAAAGACTGGCGGCGCGTCCCCATCCGCTATGACCGGTGCCGCAACGTCTTCCGATCCGTCGTCGTTCTCACTGCCCCCTCCTGTTCAGGCCATGGGCCTGTCCCTGATGAAATGATATCGGCCTGAACCCACCTCGATCGTCACACCTTCTGGTGTCGTGGCATGGACGGGGATATCGGGATGCTCCTCGACTGCCCGGTCGCCTTCACGCCAGATTCCGGCCGGCAGGCTGATCCGCGCCGTGCAATTGGCAGGCACGCTCAGTGTCAGGCGCGACAGGCCGCCGGCATCGCCATCCACCTCTGTCGTGATCGTTCCGGTGACCGCATCATGGCGGGCGGTCACGCGCCCGGCTTCGGGAAACCAGATCGGGTGCACGGCGATGCGGCGGAAGCCCGGTGCGGCGGGGGCAATCGCGGCCAGCCTGCGATAGAAGAAGCCGACGACCGCGCCGAAAGCATAATGATTATAGCTGTTCATCGACAGGTCGCCGACATCGCCATTCCATCTTTCCCAGACGGTGGTGGCGCCGACACTGGGCATATAGCCCCAGGAGGGATAGCGGGTCTGCAGCAGCAGGCCGATCACCTCGTCCCGTGCGCCCGCATCGGCGAGCACGTCGAGCAGATAGGGCGTACCGAGGAAGCCGGTGGACAGGGTCATGCCGCGCGCGCGAATATCCTGGGCCAGGATCTGTGCCGCCTGCGCCTGCTGCTCCGCCGGCACCAGCCCCATGTGCAGCGCCAGCACCTGGCTGCACTGGCTGCCATTGCCGGCCTTGCCTGCACCGTCCAGCAATTCGGCTGCAAAGGCGGCGCCGATCGCCGCGCGCAACGCTTTGTAGCGGGCGGCGTCGGCGGCGCGGCCAGACGCCTGTGCCATCTCTGCCATCAATTGGGCGCTATAGGCCCAATAGGCGGTGGCGCACAGGATGCGGGGCGTGGTCTCGTCATCGGGCTGGATCGCATCGACCGACAGCCAGTCGCCCAGGTCCAGCCCGCGATCATGGCGCCAGATATGGTCGGGATTGTTGCGCGCGACGAACGCCATCCATTGTTCCATCGCGGCCCAATTCTCGTCGATCACGGCGGTGTCGCCATAACGGCGCCACAGCCCATGGGGCAGGATGATGCCGGCCTCGCTCCAGCCGGCGGTCACGACGTCGGGGAAGGATAGCGGCTGCGGCACGACGATCGGATAGGCGCCATCGGGGCGCTGCGCGGCGCGCGCCTCCAGCAGGAAGCGGCGAATGAAGGGATCGACCTCCATGTTGAAGGCGGCGGCGTCCAGGAAAACCTGGATGTCGCCCATCCATCCCATGCGCTCGTCGCGCTGGGGACAGTCGGTCGGTACGCCGAAGAAATTGGAACGCTGGCTCCATAGGGCATTGTCCCAGATCTGCTGGAGCAGGGGGGAGGCCAGCTGCATTTCGCCGGTTTCACGGCAATCGCTATGGACGACGACGGCCTCGATATCATCGAGCGTCGGCCTGCCGGGATATCCCTCCACCTCGACATAGCGGAAGCCATGATAGGTGAAGCGGGGTTCGAAATGCTCGCCGGCGGGATCGCCGCGCAGGATCACATGGTCGGTGCATGCGGCGCGGCGCAGATTGGACTGGTCGGCGGTGCCATCGGGGTTCAGCAATTCGGCAAAGCGCAGGCTGATCTGCTGGCCCGCCGGCCCCTGGGCGCGCAGCGCCACCCAACCCGGCATATTCTGGCCGAAGTCGAACAGGAAGCGGCCCGGCGCCGGCTCGGTCATGGCGAGCGGGCGCAGGCGGCGCGTGGCGCGCAACGGCGGCGATGTCTGGGCGATCAATTGCGCTGGCGGCGCATCCCCGATCCGCACCGTGCGCCAGGCGCTGTCGTCGAAATCGGGGCTGTCCCAGCCGGACTGCTCCAGCCGTGCATCATGGCATTCGCCGCCATAGATGTCGGAATAGACGACCGGGCTGCCACCGATCCGCCAGTCGCGGCCGGTGATGACCCATTGCTGCGTGCCATCGGCATAGTCGATGCGCAGCTGGGCGCGCAGCCGGCGCGGCGCGGGGCCAAAGCCATAGCGTTCCATGCGCCAGCCAAAGGCGCCGGCGTAGAAGCCGTCCGCCACCGTGAAGGCCAGGGCATTGGCGCCGTCGCGCAGCAGCGCGGTCACATCATGGGTCTGGTAGAGGATATGGCTCTTCGCGACGCTGATTTCGGGCGCGAGCAGATGGTCGGACACGCGCTGGCCGTTGATACGCGCCTCATAGGTGCCGAGCGCCGTTGCATAAAGGCGGGCGGCCACCACCGGCGAGCGGGGCGTGAACAGGGTGCGCAGGCAGATGCCCGGCTCCTTGGGGCGGGGGTCGCCCTGCGAGCGCGATCCCGACGGTTGGGCCGCATCCCAGTTGCGGGCATCAAAGCCGGGCAGGGTCCAGCCCTCGGTCGGGTCGCTCTGCACCCGCCAGGTGTTGCCGCTCACTAGCCGTTCGATGTCGCCATTGCGGCGATGCAGGCGGATCAGGGCCGCCATCGCACCGCCATCCACCGGGAAGAAGCCGCTGGTATCGGCCGTCGCCAGCAGGCACAGGCTGTTGCGTCCGGGGCGCACCTGTCCGCGCGCGGGCAGCAGGCTGCCCCAGTAGATGAGGTCCGGCAGGCTGGCCGGCTCGCCATTCAGCCAGACGCCCAGCAGATTGTCCTTCGCCGCGACCAGTATCTCGGCATCGACCAGGTCGGCGGGCGCGTCGAAATCGAGCCGGAAGCCGTGGGGGCGGGGATCAAGCGGATCGGCGCTCCATATCCATTGCAGCCCGGCCGCGCGATCGGCCGCGGCGCCCTCATCCTCGGCCTCGATCCAGTCCGCGTGCCAGTCCTCCGGCGCCAGCAGCCCGCCCTCGAACCAGCTCTGCGCGGATTGGGCCTGTTCACCCTGATTGTCGACAATCGCGACATCCCACCAGATGCGCTGCATCGACTGCAGCGGCGGGCCGCCATAGGGGATGTCGAAACAGGCGTCGCTGTCGACCGGGCCGCTGTCCCACAGCAGGTGTGCGCCGTCCCGGTCGGCGGTGGCGCGAATGCGATAGCTGCGCTGCATCACCCCCCGTCGATCGCTCTCCAGGCGCCAGGACAGGCGGGGATGGCGCGTCTCCAGCCCCAGCGGTTCGACCAGATAGTCGGCGCGCAGGTCAAGGATGCGAAGGCGGGTATCGGGGGCGGTCATGCCGTGTCTTTCCGCAGCTGGAGCGCTTTCCCGCCTGAACGGAAAGCGCGTCAAATCAGGAATATGGAGCAGAGTCCGAGCCGATGCCGTCGGATCGGACTCTGCTCCCGAACTCAGTAGGAGGTGAACAGGGCGTCGCGGGCCAGCTTCATCGCCGCGACGGCATCCTGGCGATCCTGCGCATCCTGCATCGCCGCGAAATCGAGCTTGTCGAGTGCCCGTTCGATCACCTTTAGGAAGCTGATCGCGGCATTGGCCGCCTGCACGCTGTCCTCGCGGAACGGGAACTGGTCGAGCTGCCAGACGCCGTCCCACTTGTTCTTGCGCAGCGTGTAGAAAAATTCGAACAGCTCGATCGGATGGACCGATCCGGCGATCATGTCGTCGTCCCAGCCGCGCAGATTGTCGTTCACGTCCATGCCGAACAACCGGCCATGGTCGATCGCGAGCTGTGCCGCGTCGGCCGGGGATTCGCCGCCATAGAGCGAATGGCCGAAGTCGAGCAGTATGCCGATATTGGGCAGGCCGATCTTCTCGATTCCCAGCAGGGTGCGCGCCACGCTGTCATAGCTCATATGGTTGCGGGGTTCGCGCGGCTTATATTCGATGACGAATTTGAGGTCCGGATTCTGGCTCGCCAGTTCGCCGACGCCATCCATGCTCATCTGCCACAATTGGCGGTGGTCGACCTGGAAGGGATAATCCCAGCCATCCTGGCCGGGCCACAGTTTCACATAGTCGGCACCGAACCGGCGCACGACATTGGCCGCGTCATTGACCATTTCGTTGGCCAGACGACGGATGCCCGGATCGGGGTTGGTAAAGGCGCCGCGGGCAAATTGCCTTGTATAGATTTCCGGGGTGATGCCGATGACGGACAGGTTGTTCCGCTTGAGCGCTGCCTCGACCGTGTCGAGCGACAGGCTGGGGTCGACAAAGGGATAGTTGATGTCGACGACCGACAGATCCTCCACCTGGCCGGCCAGGTCGATCATCTCGATCAGCGAACGGGCCGGGCCATAGCCATCGGTGGCATAGCGGTCGACATAGGTGGCGAAGTGCCAGATACCGGCACCATATTTCTGCTTGGCCATGAACATCCTCTCCGGTGGAATGGGTTGGTTTGCGCACGCGACGACGTGCGTGTGCCTGCCGCTGTTGCGGTCAGGCGGTAATGACGGCGACGCCGATCGCCTCGATGGCCTTGCGATCCTCGTCGCGAATGCCCTCGTCGGTGATCAGCACATGGACCAGTTCCAGTCCGCCCAGGGCAGAGAAGGAGCGCTGGCCGATCTTGCTGCTGTCGGCGACCAGGCAGACCTGTTCGGCCGCGCCGATCATCGCGCGCTTGACCGCGATGTCGGAAAGGGCCGGATAGGTCAGGCCATTGTCGATATCGAGCGCGGCCGTCGCCAGGAACAGGCGCTGGACATAGAGGCCCTTGAAATAGTCGGCCGATCGTTCGCCCGACAGCGACAGGGTGGGGGCCTTGAAATGGCCGCCGGTCATATGGACTTCGAAACCGGGTTCTGCCCCCAGCATCAGCGCGATGTTGAGCGCATTGGTGATGACCGTCAGGTCGCGCCGGCCCAGCAGATGGGTGGCGACGGCGGTCGTCGTCGATCCGCTGTCCAGGATGATGGTTTCGCCATTGCCGACCAGCGCGGCGGCGGCCCGGCCGATCCGCTCCTTCGCATCGAGATGGCTCTGATGCTGCAGTGCCATCGATCGCACCTGCTGCGGCACGGACTTGAGGAAGGCGCCGCCATGTTCGCGCTCGATATGTCCTTCGGCCTCCAGCTTCTCCAGATCCTGCCGCACGGTGACTTCGGACACGCCAAAGGCCTCGGCCAGTACGCGCACGCGAGCGCTGCCTTCCTCCTGAAGCCATTCCAATATCTTGAGGCGCCGGCTTTCGCCCAGCAACCGGGTCTGCACGCTATCCTTCAACGCGTGGCGCTCCGGGATGCAGGCTGATCGGGCATGGCAGGACTCTCCGCAAAAGCCGTTCCGAACGGCGTTGGGCCACTTTCTAGGCGTGCTTCGCTTTCCTTGTCAATTTTTCGATATGATTTTCTAAACGAAAGAAAACGAAAGTTTATCTCTTGCGTATTTTTTCCTGCTGGATTAGCTCCAGCCGCCAGGGAGAGTTTTGCCAGATGACCATGCCGCCTGTTCGCGATTCTGATGTTTCGGCCGAAGAGGCTCTGTCCGTGCGCGCCGACCATGTCCGCGAGCGCGCAAACTGGATGCGCCGCCGACTGCTGGCCATGATTGTCGAGGCGGGGCAGGGCCATCCGGGCGGCGACCTTTCGGCCACCGATATTCTGGCGACGCTCTATTTCGATATTCTTCGTTTCGATCCGGCCCAGCCCCAGGCCCCTGGGCGGGATCGCTTCGTGATGAGCAAGGGCCATTGCACCGGCGCGCTCTACAGTGCGCTCGCCGGCGCCGGCTTCTTTCCGGAGGCCGAACTCGATACCTATCTCCGGCCCGAATCCCGGCTGAATGGCCATCCCAACCGCACCTATCTGCCCGGCGTCGAAACCAATACCGGTCCGCTGGGGCACGGCCTGCCGGTCGCGGTCGGCATCGCGATCGCGGCGCAGATCGACCAGGCGGACTATCGCGTCTTCGTGCTCACCGGCGATGGCGAACTGCAGGAAGGGTCGATGTGGGAAGCGGCGATGCTGGCCGGGCATCGCGGGCTGGGCCAGCTGACGGTGATCGTCGATCGCAACCGGCTGCAGCAGGGCGCGCGCACGGAGGACACTAACGCGCTGGAGCCGCTGGCCGACAAGTGGCGCGCCTTTGGCTGGGATGTGGCGGAGGTGAACGGGCATGATCCGGTGGCGCTGCTGCAACGGCTCGATGCGGCGTGCCTGCCGCGCAGCCGGCCGCTCTGCATCATCGCCAACACGCGCAAGGGGAAGGGCGTCAGTTTCATGGAAGATCAGGCGGGCTGGCATCATGGCGTGCCCAATGCGGCGCAATATGCCCAGGCGCTGGCCGAACTGGACGCGGAGCTGGTCGCATGAGCGCCGCCGCTGCGCCTTCGGGTCTGTTCGACTGCCGTGATGCCTATGTCCGCGCGGTCGAGGAACTGGCGGTCGAGGATGATCGCATCGTGGCCGTCGTCAATGACTCGGTCGGCTCGTCCAAACTCGGCAAGTTTCGTGATCGCTTCCCGGACCGACTGGTCAATGTCGGCATCGCCGAGCAGAATATGGTCGGCGTCGGCGCGGGCTTGGCCAATGGCGGCAAGATCCCGTTCGTCAGCGGCGCCTCCTGCTTTTTGAGCGCCCGCGCGCTGGAGCAGATCAAGGCGGATTGCGCCTATAGCCAGGCCAATGTGAAGCTGTGCGGCATTTCCAGCGGCGTCGCCTATGGCGAACTGGGCGCGACCCATCATAGTATCGAGGATGTCGCCTGGCTGCGCGCAATCGACCGGCTGACGGTGATCGTGCCGGCCGACCCCTGGGAAACGGCGCAGGCGATCAGGGCGGCCGCCGCCCATGACGGCCCGGTCTATGTCCGCATCAGCCGCATGCCGGTGCCCGAACTGGATCGCGACCATGATGCATTCCGCATCGGTCAGGCGGAACAGCTGCGCGCCGGGCAGGATGTCGCGATCATCGCCAATGGCACGCTGGTGCATCGCGCGCTGGATGCGGCCCACCTGCTGGAGGCGGAGGGTATTTCCGCGCGCGTCATCAACATGGCGACGGTATCGCCGATCGACACGGCGATGCTGGCGCAGGCAGCCACCACCGGTGCGATCGTGACCGCTGAGGAGGGGCTGGCCCATGGCGGACTGGGCGGGGCGGTGGCGGAATATTGCGCTACCCACAGTCCGGTGCCGATGCGGATGCTGGGCTTCCCCGGCTTCCTGCCGACCGGCTCGGCCGCCTGGCTGATGGATCGCTTCGGGCTGAACGCGCAGGGGATCGCTGCCGCCGCCCGCGACCTGCTTGCGGTGAAGGCCCGCTGATGCGCGGCCCGGTCATCCTGGCGATCGATCAGGGCACGACCAATACCAAGGCGCTGCTCGTCAGCCCTGCCGGAGAGATTGTCTGCGCCCGGTCGCAGGCGATGCAGGTGGCGCATCCGCGTCCGGGCTGGGCCGAACAGTCGGCCACCGCCATCTGGGACGCGGTAAGGGCGCTGATCGCCGATCTGGTGGCCGCCGCGCCCGAAGCGGAGATCCGCGCATTGGCCCTGTCGAACCAGCGGGAAACCATCCTGCTCTGGGACGCGCGGAGCGGGGAAGCGCTGGCCCCGGCGGTGCTGTGGCAATGCCGCCGGTCCGAACAGCGCTGCGCGGCGCTGCGCGACGCCGGGCATGAGGCGGAGATCATCGCGCGCAGCGGCCTCGACATCGACCCTCTGTTCCCGGCGGCGAAGATCGGCTGGCTGCTCGACAATGTGCCCGATGGGCGCGCCCGTGCGGCACGGGGCGAATTGCGCTGCGGCACCGTCGACAGTTGGCTGTTGTGGAAACTGACCGATGGCCAGGTCCACGCCACCGACCATGGCAATGCGTCGCGTACCCAGTTGCTCAATCTCGACACGCTGCAATGGGATCCGGTGCTGGCCGGATTGTTCGACGTGCCGATCGGGCTGCTGCCCCAGGTCCGCGGCTCCGACAGCCTGTTCGGCACGGTCGCGCCCGATGTAACGGCACTGCCGGCCGGCACGCCGATCCGGGCGGTCATGGGCGACAGCCATGCCGCCCTCTTCTACCATGGCGGCAGCCGACCCGGCGCCACCAAGGTGACGATCGGCACCGGCAGTTCGGTGATGAGCGCCACGCCGCATCGCGTCCGCTCCACCCATGGCCTGTCGAGCACCATCGCCTGGCATCGTCAGGGCGTGGCCCAGCATGCGCTGGAGGGCAATATCTCGATATCGGGCCAGGCGGCCGCTTTCATCGCCCAACTTCTCGGGCTGGCCGACGAAGCTGCGCTGACCGAACTGGCGCGCGGCGTGGCCGACAATGGCGGCGTGGTGTTCGTGCCGGCGCTGGTCGGTCTCGGCGCGCCCCATTGGTGCAGCGAGGCACGCGGGAGCCTGTCGGGCCTGTCGCTCGGCACCCGGCCGGGCCATATCGCGCGCGCCACGCTGGAGGCGATCGCCTTGCAGATCGCCGATGTCGTCGCCGCGATGGAGGCGGATCTGGGTGCGCCGGTGCCGCAGATATCGGTCGATGGCGGCGCGACCCGCAACGACCTGCTGATGCAGCTTCTGTCGGACCTGACCGGGCGGCTGATCCTGCGGCCGCATGTGGCGGAAGCGAGCGCCCTGGGCGTCGCACGGCTGGCGGCCGAGGCGATGGGCCTGACGGTGGAAGCCGGCCCTGGCCGGGCACCGGATCGGATCATGCCCGCCATGCCGGTCGAGGACCGGCAGCGGATCAAGGCGGGGTGGCGCACGGCGGTGGCCGGCGCAACCGGCCGGCCCATGGAATTAGAGGTCGTCAAGGACGGGCCCGTCGGGGCCGTGGTGGAGGCAGGCTGACGAGCTGCGCCGCCGGATCGGAATAGCCGCCACGACAAAAGTCAGCGGTTCGTCATCATATAGGAGGGGTTTGACCATGAAGATTCACGGTTCCTGCCATCTGCGCGCCCGCAGCTTGCGCCTGACGTGGCTTGGCGGTTCGGCTGTCGTCGCGATGCTGGCCGCACCGGCGGCAGCGCAGGAGGATGGCACCTCCACCGCCGACATCATCGTCACCGGCAGCCGCATCGCCTCGCCGGCATTGACGTCGCCCAGTCCGCTTCAGGTGCTGACATCGGAAACGCTGGAAAATAACGGCATCGTCAACATCCAGGATGCCCTGCAGCAAAATCCTGCGATCGGTCTGCCCGGTCTCAGCCGCACCACCACCGCGAACACCACCAATCCTGGCCTCTCGACGGTCAATCTGCGCAATCTGGGACCGGATCGCACCCTCGTCCTGATCGATGGCCGCCGGTCGGTGGCCGGGGTGCCGGGCACGGCGCAGGTCGACCTGTCGATGATCCCGACGCCTTTCGTCGAGCGGGTCGATGTGCTGACGGGCGGCGCCTCCGCCGTCTATGGCTCGGACGCGGTCGCGGGGGTCGTCAACTTCATCTACAAGAAGAAGTTCGAGGGCGTCCTGCTCAATGCCCAGGCCGGCATTTCGGAACGGGGCGACGACCGGCAGATGGTCGTCAACGGCACCTTCGGCCATAATTTCGCCGACGGCCGTGGCAATTTCATGATCTATGGCGGTTATGTGAAGGAAGGGGCGGTGGATGCCCGTTCGCGCAGCTTCTCGGCGCGCGACTATACCAGCCTGGGCACGATTCAGCGGGTGGCGGGCAACAGCGACGCCAATCTGACCGCTGCGCAGAATATCTTCACCCCTTTCTACAACCCGTCCAATGTCGGCCCCGGCGGCATCTTCGTGATCGGGTCGCAGACCAATCGCGTGATCCAGCCCGACGGCACGTTCCGCGCCTATAATGCGGCGACCGATGGCTGGAACCGTGCCGAATGGGGGCTGCTGGCCTCGCCATCGGAACGCATAACCTTTGCCGGACGTGTCAATTTCGATGTCAATGACAGCGTCAATGTCTTCACCGAAGTCACCTATTCCAACGTCGTGACCAAGGGGCGGATGGAAGCGTCGCCGATGCGGACCGACAGCGCGCTGGGCGCCTTCACCGGCACCAACGGCTTCTATCCGATCCAGTCGCGCGTGCTGGTGCCCGGCGGCAACGGCGCGACCGTGCTGGTCAACAATCCCTTCGTGCCGCAGGCCGTGCTCGACGCGGCGACCGATCGGACCGGCGATGGCCTCAAGGATCTCAGCTTCCTGCTGCGCACCACCGCCTTTGCCCCCGGCACCCGCACCATCCCGACCGAGCGCGACAATTTCCGCGCGGTGCTGGGCACCACCGTGGACCTGGGCAGCAGCTGGAAGTTCGACGCCTATTATCAATATGGCTTCACGAAACAGAATCAGTCGATGTCCGGCCTCGCCAATCTCTACAATCTGGCCGAGGGCTTGCAGGTCATTACCGACGTCTACGACTTCGATCGCGACGGCAGCACCACCGATGCGGTGTGCGCCAATGCCGACGCACGGGCGCGGGGCTGCGTGCCGATCAACGTCTATGGCGCTGGCAAGCTGACCCAGGAGATGGTCGACTATCTCGAAGTATCGATGCAGCGGAACAGCAAGCAGAGCATGCATGTCGCCGCCGCCAACCTCACCGGAACATTGTTCAACCTGCCCGGCGGGCCGGTCCAGATCGCGGTCGGCGCGGAATATCGCAAGGAGGAAAGCCGCGACATCTTCGACCCGCTGACCAATGCGGCGCGTAACGGCTATGTCCAGCTGACCGACACAGCCGGCAGCTTCGACGTCAAGGAAGCCTATGGCGAACTGGTCGTGCCGATCCTGTCCGACACGCCCTTCTTCCAGAGCCTGACGCTGCGTGGCGCGGCCCGCATGTCGGATTATTCGACGGTCGGTACCTTCTACGCATGGAATGCCGGCGTCGAATGGGCGCCGGTCGAGGATATCCGCTTCCGTGCGGTCTATGCCCATGCGGTGCGCGCACCCAATATCGGCGAATTGTTCGCGGCGCAGGCGGCGGGCATCGTGACCATCACCGATCCCTGCCAGGGCATCACCCTGTCGACCCAGGGCGCGATCGCCGACAATTGCCGGGCGGTACCGGGCATCCTGGCCAATATCCAGCAAAATGGTTCTTTCACCCTGACCCAGGCGGACCTGTCGGGCGTCGGCGGCATCACCGCTGCCAATCCCGACATCCGGGAAGAAACGGGCAAGACGCTCACCCTGGGCGTGGTCATCAATCCCCGGTCGATCCCGGCGCTGCGCAACCTGACCTTCACCGCCGATTATTTCGATATCAGGCTGGAGGATGCGATCAGCCGCGTTCCGGCGGCGACCGTGCTCAACAAATGCTATCGCGAGGGGCTGGCCGATTTCTGCCAGTTCGTCACCCGACGCACGGAGGCGTCCGGCGCCTACAGCATCGGTTCGGTGGAACAGGTGGTACGCGGCCTCATCAACAGCGGCGGTTCCTTCTCGCGCGGGCTCGATTTCACGCTCAATTACAGCCATCAACTGTTCGGTGGCACCGCCAGCCTGTCGGGCGCCTGGACCCATCTGCTCAAAAATGGCTTCCGGGCGCTGACCGGCGATCCCTATGACAATACGATGGGTGAACTCGGGACACCGCGCGATTCCGTCAATCTCGGCATCAACTGGGCCAATGATGATTTCGGCATCACCATCAACAATGAATATATGGGGCCGCAGGTGCTGGATTATGAGAATTTCCAGACCCTCTATCGCCTGGCGGACGGGTCGGTGCCGGACTCCAAATATTTCCGCATCAAGTCGAAAATCTACACCGACATGCAGATCCGCTTCACATCGATCGCGAACTTCGAATTCTTCATGGGTGCCAAGAACATGTTCGATGTGAAGCGTCCGCCGGTCTGGGGTGGCCTGCCGGGCAATGTCAACGGCACCTATGACGTGCTGGGCCGGCGCTTCTACACCGGCGTGCGCGTCAAGCTCTGATCGGTCCGAAAGGGGCGGGGAGGGCGGTGCCGCTGGCGCCGCCCTTTTTCGTCAGTCGCTGCTGTCGAGCAGCAGTGCCCAGTCATTGCCGGCTTTTGGCTGGCCCGGCGGGACGAAGCGGCGGATGCCGCGATTGGCGAAGTGGCCGATCAGCAGGCTGGCACCGGTGCGCGGATCGAACCAGGCGGCACGCACCCGCTTGCCCGCGATCCGGCCCATTCGCACGCGAAAGGGCCGGCCGGTATAGCTATAGGCCATCGCATAGCTGGCGCCGCGGGTGGCGGCGACGCGCTCGTAGCGTTCGCCATTGTCGACGATAAGCTGCTGGTCTGGCGCGCGGTCCTCATCGGGGCGCGAGAGCATCAGCGCCTTGAGATGGCGCATCTGTTCCGCGCCGGCAGCATGCAGCGCATCCTGCCAGGGGATATGCGCCCAATAGGCCGATTTCTGGCCGGGCACATGGAATTGCATCACGCTGTTCTCGCCATAGCTGTGGCCGAATGCCCCGGCGAACACGGACCACCAGGCATAGCGGCGCACATCGGCGGCCTGCCAGATCGGTTCGCGCGCCTGATCCAGTCCGTGCGGGATATTCTCGTAGCTGGGTTCGCCATCGATGCTCGGCTTGGCGGGGCTGCGTGCCCAGTCGTCGGCGACATAGCGCCAATTATCCTCGCCCCGCGCGCAGGGGGTGCTGTCCTGCGCATAGCTCTGGTGGCCCGACTGGAACATGTTGAAGTCGAGCCAGTCTGCATCGTGGAAGGTCCAGGACGAATCGGTACGTCCGAACGGGTGGAAGGTCATCAGATGGCCGGGGTCGATCGCCTTGATGGTGCGGCCCAGCGCCTGCCAGGTGACGGTCGCCATGTCGCCATGGGTATCGCCGCCATTCAGCCAGACGATGTTGGACCTGCCCCGGTAACGCTCGGCCAGGAAGCGACCATAGACCGGAGCATTGTCGACGGTGAGCTTGCGCATCTCGGCAAAGCTGCCCCAGGCGGGGACCAGGGCCAGATAGAGGCCATGGGCGGCAGCGCGATCGACCACCCAGTCGAGATGATCCCAATAATCATATTCGTCGGGCCGGGTCGGGTCGTTGCCCGGCGTGATGCGTGGGCGCGCCACATCGCCGTCGATCAGGGCCTGTCCGGCAATCGGGCTGGCCATGTCCGGGCGGTGCAGGATCATCACCTGGATGACGGTGAACCCCTGCGCGGCGCGGGTCGCGAAATAATGCTCTGTCTGGGTGCGATCCAGCTTGCCCAGCAGCAGCCAGCCGGTGTCGCCCAGCCAGAAGAAGGGCTTGCCGCCCGCTTCCAGATAGCGACCATTGGCCGTGATGCGCAGTGGCGGCAGCCTGTCCTGCGCCAGCGCCGGGATCGCCGTCAGCGCCAGCGCCGCGCCGATCGCCGAAATGCACAGGCGCTGCCGCCGGGCGCGCCTCATGCCAGCCCCGCTTCCAGTTCCTCCAGCGACTTGCCTTCGTTGCGCGGCGCACCCCAGAAGCCGATGATGCCGCTGATCAGCAGGAATGCGGTCAGGGTCCAGGCCAGAGTGGTAAAGCCGGTGGAGGTCAGTACCGGCACGAAGAAGCTCCATATCCCCAGCAGGATGCGCACGATCGCGAACATCACGCCCTGCGCCGTGCTGCGCAGCAGGGTCGGAAACATCTCCGAACTCCACAGCTGGAAGAAGCATTGCGCGCCAAAGCCCTGGCCCACCGCCATCAGCACCACATGGATGATCGCGACCGTCAGGGTCAGCGGGAACAGCGCCAGCAGCGACATGCCGATTACCTGGATGATGGCCGACACCAGGAACATCATGCGCTGGTTCACCCGGTCGGACCAGCGCATGAAGATCAGCCAGATCGACAGCATGCCGATCAGGAAGCTGCCGGCCTGGATCGCGACCGACATGGCCTGGCTCTGGTCGCCGACCGTGCGCAGAATATAGGGGAAGAAGAAGCCGTTGGTGCCCGCCCACAGGTTCCAGAAGACATACATGCCGGCCAGGAACGCCATGGACCGGATATGCTGGCGGGTGAACAGGTCGCGTAGCCCAACCCGCGGCTGGGCACGGGCGCTCTCGCTGGCCTGGGCGTCCAGCCAGCGCTGCGATTCCTGCATCTTTGATCGCAGGAAGGTCAGTGCCACCGCCAGGATCGCCAGATGGGCAAAGACGATTCGTGCGCCCAGCAGGCCCAGCGGCGTCAGCGCCAGGAACATCAGCAGCACCACGACCGGGCCGAGATACCAGAGCACCTGGGCGACCCCGCTATGCTTGCCGCGCGCGCCCTTGGGCGCCATTTCCGCGATCAGCGACCAGGATGCCGGAATGTCGGCACCCACCGCCAGGCCGACCAGGAAGAAGCCCAGCACGATCATCCAGGCATTGACCGCAAAGATCAGCCACAACATGCCAAAGGCGTAGAAGAGCATGTCATATTGGTAGATCTTCTTGCGCCCGAACAGGTCACACAGTCGCCCCCCGATGAACGCGCCGACACCGGCCGAAATGGCATTCGGGCCAAAGGCGCCGATCATCCCGACCAGATCGTTGCTCAACCGATAGGTTTCCACCCACAGCGCCAGCGCGGCGGACCCCGCGACGATCGATCCGGCATCGATATAATTGGCCAGCCCCGCCAATATGCTGTTCTTCCAGTCGTCGGCCTGTTCGCCGCGATCGGCGGAATAAGTGTCGATGGCGGTCGTCACGGACATGCTCTCCTCCCCAGTGCGCGGCCTTGTCGGTCCGCTTCTTATGTGGCATCAATGCTAATATAATAATATTATTATGGGGGCCAGCCCGGAATTGGCTCCTGACCGAAATTATGACGCAATCTGGAGAGGGGAAAAGGCGATGGCTGTTTCGCGACGCATGATGCTGGCGGGATCGATGGGAGCGGGGGCTGCGGTGCTGGCACGGTCTGCATCGGCCGCGGTGGCGCAGCCGGGACAGGTCGAGCGCTGGGGCGTTCTGGAACTCGCCTTTGACGGCCCGCGTACCGGCAATCCCTTTGACGACGTGGCCCTGTCGGTCCGTTTCTCGTCAGATGGCCGGACGATCCGCGTGCCCGGCTTCTATGATGGTGACGGCGTCTATCGCGTGCGGTTCAGCCCACCCGAAACGGGACGCTGGCAATGGACCAGCGAGTCCAGCGCGGCGACCATGTCGGGCAAAAGCGGCAGTTTCGAATGTACCGCGCCGTCTGCTGGCAATCATGGCCCGGTGCGGGTCGCGGCCGGCTATCACTTCGCCTATGCCGATGGCACCCCATTCCGTCAGATCGGCACGACCTGCTATAGCTGGGCGCTGCAGAGCGAGGCCAAATGCGCGCAGACGCTGGCGACGCTGAAGACCGCGCCCTTCAACAAGATGCGGATGCTGGTCTTTCCCAATGTGGAGTCGGTGGCGACCAATCCCTTCGTGCGCACCGGTCCAGGGCCACGGGACTGGGATCCCGCCCGGATCGATCCCGCCTATTTCCGCCGTTTCGAGGATCGCATCCGCAAGCTGGGCGATCTCGGCATCGAGGCGGATGTCATCCTGTTCCATCCCTATGACGAGAAGCGCGGCTATAGCGACATGGCCCGTGCGGACGACGAACGCTATCTGCGCTATATCATCGCCCGCTTCGGTGCCTATCGCAACCTCTGGTGGTCGATGGCCAATGAATATGATGATGTGAAGAGCAAGACGATGGCCGACTGGGACCATCTGCTGCAAATGCTGCAGGCCGAAGATCCGCATGACCGGCTGCGCTCGATCCATCAGATCACCACCTATTACGACAATCGCAAACCCTGGATCACGCACAGCAGTATCCAGAATGGCGCGGCGGTGCTGGACGATGTGCGGGCCCAGCTGCATCGCAGCTTCGGACTGAAGCCGGTGGTCTTCGACGAGGTCTGTTATGAGGGCAATTCCAAGCTGCGCTGGGGCAATCTGACCGGCGAGCAGATGGTCGAGCGTTTCTGGTGGGGGCTGATGGGCGGCACCTATGTCGGCCATAGCGAGACCATCGACCCGGAGCGTAACGCCGATCATAGCTGGCTGGGGCAGGGCGGCCGGCTGGCCGGCACCAGCCCGCCGCGCCTGGCCTTCCTGCGCCGGATCATGGAGGAGGGGCCGGCACCGGGGATCGAGCCGATCCAGACCTGGTGGAATTATTCGATCGCCGGCAAGGAGTTCGAATATTATCTCCATTATTTCGGGAGCGAGCAGCCGACGCAATGGCCGGTGGTGCTGCCGGGACGCAAGGGGCAGCCGATGAACGCCTACCGGCTCGACATCATCGACACCTGGAACATGACGATCTCACCGGTCGATGGCCTGTTTCGCATGCAGCGGCACGGTGATTATGATTTCCATGATCCGGCGCGACCGACGGTCACGCTGCCCGGCAAGCCCTGGCTGGCGGTGCGATTGGTCAAGGTCTGATCGGATGGAGGCGGTCGGCGTGTCAGATGCGCCGGCCGCCTTCGGATCATTCCTCCTGCGCGCGCGACAGGCTGCGCGACACCTTGATGGCGCCGAAATCGATGATCTCGCCCATCAGTCGGCTCGCCTCCTCGGCCGCGCCCGCCTCGATCGCGTCGACGACCCGTTCGTGGCGCAGCACGGTCTCTTCGTGCATGTCATCCTCTTCCAGCGGCAGCATCAGGAAGGACGCGACGAGCGCGACTTCGGTGACCGTGGAAAAGGCGTTGAGCAGGAAATTGCCGGACGCTGCGCCTACCGCCTGGTGAAAGGCGAGGTCCGCCTCGGCGAATTTCTGGCGCGATCCCACTGCCGCACGCATGCCGGCGACCGCCTCACGCAGCAGCGCGATATCCTCGGCCGACGCGCGATGGGCGGCCAGTTCGGCAGCGCGCGATTCCACCGCGACGCGGGCTTCGGCGATACCCCGCCGGAAATCGCTGTCCATGCCCAGGCTGACCCGCCAGGCCAGCACTTCGGCATCGAAGAAATTCCAGTAATGCTGCTCGCGCACGCTGGTGCCGACCCGCGTCTTCGACACGATCATGCCCTTGGCAGTCAATGTCTTGAACACTTCGCGCAGCACGGTGCGGGAAATGCCGAACCGCTCGATAATCTCCTGCTCGGACGGCAATTTTGTGCCCGGCGGATAGGTGCCGGCCAATATTTCGGCCCCCAGCACCTTTGCGACCTGATCATGGGTGGACGAGGTCGGTTTCAGATAGGCTTCGAAGCCGGATGTCTGCTGTTTTGCCAAATGCTGTCCTTCAACTGACCGTAAATCCCCCGATACGATCCTTCCGCTTGTTAGGCTATCCGCGCGTCCGAAACCAGATCGCGGGCCTCAAACTTTGGGTCCGTTACCATAATGGGACTGCATCGGCATTTGTCCTATACCCGGATTCATTCGGTTGGATGGATCGAGCCCGCGATAGAAGTTCGCCAGCGCCGGTTTTGCCGGATAGAGATGGCCGACATTATGTTCGGCCGGATATTCGGCGCCGCGGGCATCCAGTTGGCGCAGGACGCGCTGCTCGAACTGCTCGATGTCCGTTCCCTTGCGCACCACATAATCCTGGTGGAAGACATGGCAGAAGAAATGGCCGTAATAGAGTTTGGCGATGGCCTCCGCCTCGATCTCGGCCGGCAATGTCTCGGTCCAGACAAGGCTGTTGCGGGGGAGGGCGATGTCGAGCGCGACAATATCCTCCACCGCCCGATGATGGACCGCGCGATAGCGCACGGCCGCGCCGGCGACCGCGAAGCGATGCTGGAAGGCCCGGTCCGCCTCGTCGGCTGAACATTCGAAATAGGCGCCGTCGCGCCCGTCGATGCTGCGTTCCAGATAGGCCCGCATCGCATCCATGTCGGCAGCGGCCATGCGGATCATCAGATGATGCTCGTATCGGTCGCGATAGCTGCGCATGCGCCGGGGCAGATGTTGCGGAAAGCAGCGGGCAAACTGGTTGAGCAGCCGGTCCGCGAGATGGTGGCGGCCAAGTCCTAGGCTGTCCAGCCAGCCATCGACCCGCGCCTTGAACGCGAACAGCGCGGGCAGTCGATCCGTGCCGAGCAGGCGCACCGCCAGGAACATGTCCTTGCCATAGCGGGCGGCGATGTCGAACGCGGTGCGATGGACATATTCCGCGGCGATCGGCAGGCCGGGAAAATCGCGCAGCATGTCCCGGCGCAGGTCGGTCAGCAGGCCGGGGTCATTGGTGCCGATGTAGAAGACGCCCGATGCGTCTTCCTGGGGGAAACTGTCCAGCCGTACCGCGAACAGGGCCAGCTTGCCCGCGCTGCCGGACGCTTCGTGCAACTTGCGCGGGTCGGCATTGAAGCGGGCAGGGGTGTCGGCTTCGATGTTGCGCACATGGCTGGCATAGTCATGATCCGATCCGCAGCGGCCCTGGTCCGCGATCAGGTCCGCGTCGGTAAAAGCGCCGCGATCGAGCCGGTCGAGCAATGTCTCCACCGCCTCGCCCAGGTCGATGCCCAGATGGTTGACCAGTGCCAGCGTGCCATCCGCCTCGATCCGGGCATAGAGCGCCAGTTCGGTATAGGCCGGCCCGCGCCGCACCAGCGATCCGCCACTATTGTTGCAGACGCCGCCCATGACGCTCGCCCCCAGGCAGGATGAACCGATCACCGAATGCGGCTCGCGGCCCAGCGGGCGCAGCCGTCGTTCCAGTTCGTGCAGGGTGGCGCCGGGCAGGCATATGACCTGCCTGCCACCATCGACCAGATGGATACCCTTGATCCGGGTCGTGCTGATGATGACGACAGGGCGATCATAGTCCGCGCCATGGGGCGTCGATCCGCCGGTCAGGCCGGTATTAGCCGCCTGCATGATGATCGCGGTTCCGGCATCGACGCAGGCCTGCAGGCAGCGCCACTGCTCGACCAGCGATCCGGGCCGGACCACGGCTGCGACCGGCCCCGAACCGAAGCGATATCCGAAACGGAAGCGGCGGGTCTGGCGGTCATGCGTGAGGACGTGGCGATCGCCGACGGCATGTCGCAAATGCGCCAGCAAGGATGCCAGATCCTCCCCCTTCATCGCCTCTCCCCGCCTGTTTTCCCGGGCAGCCACCGGCACGCTTCGCTGCTCTTCACGACATATCTTGACCTGTTTCATCTAGGTAATATCATATGACTAATAATCGAAAAGAAAAGAGGGGCCATGAAAAGCAATTATTTTGCCGCCGCCATCCTGGCTTCCTTGCTGGGCGGCGGAGGCGCCTGGGCATCGGGCGAAACCGCCGGCACCGGGCCGGTTCCCACGCCCTTTGTCATCGATCATCCGGGGCGGGCGGACTCGTTGATCGACATGCGCTTCCTGCTCGACGGACCTGCCGGCAAACATGGCTTCCTGTCGGTCCGGGACGGGCATTTCCGGTTTGCCGACGGCCAGCGCTTCAAATGCTGGGGCGTCAACATCACCGGCTGGGAAATGGGATCAGCACTGCTGCCGCCGCACCGGGAAGCGGAAATCTATGCCGAGTCGCTCGCCCGGCTGGGCGTCAATTGCGTGCGGCTGCACTTTCTCGACATGCGCCGCGAGCAGAAGGTGATCGACGGCAATGGCGGCAAGGGCGACGTGCCGCCGATCACCCATACGCCCTCGGGCCTGATCGACAGCCGCTATGAGGATAGCCGCCATTTCGACCCGGAACAGGTCGATCGGCTTCATTATCTCTTCGCCCAGTTCAAGCAGCGCGGCATCTATGTCGATTTCAACCTGAATGTCGGCCGGACCTGGCGATCGGGCGATGGCGTGCCGGATCATGACCTGATCGGCGTCGCCAAGGGGGTGACCTATTTCGGTCCGGAACTGATCGCGCTGCAGAAGGAATATGCGCGCATGCTGCTGGGGCTGCGCAACCCCTATACCGGCCTGCGCTATGCCGACGATCCGGCGGTGGCCATTGTCGAGATCGTCAACGAGAATTCGCTGCTGGAATTCTGGCAGCGCAACTGGCTGCGGGGCGAACGGGTGCCTGGTGGTGCCAATCTGCAACTTGACCTGACGCCCCATTATGCCCGGCTGCTGACCGACCGCTATAATGGCTGGCTGGCCGCACATCGCACGCCCGAACAGCTGGCGCAGTTGCGCGTGACCGCCGGCGTGGCGCAGGGGGCGGCCATTCCCTTCCTGCGGCGTGGCGATTTCCGCGATGCGCCCGACCTGCGCTACCGTGCCGAGATCGAATTCCTGACGAGCGTGGAGGTGGATTTCCAGCAGGACATGGCACGTTTCCTGCGCGAGGAGGTGGGCGTCAAATCGGTCATCATGCCGACCGCGGACCACACCTATTTCATCGCCGGCCAGCCGATGATGCGTTCCTCCGCCAAGTTCGACGTGATGGACTCGCACGTCTATTGGCAGCACCCCGCCATCTACGGCCATCGCAACGATCCGATGGTGAACCGGCCTGACCTGTCGATTCCGGTCAAGCTCGCTCGCACGGCGATGCGTGGCAAGGCCTTCACCGTCAGCGAGGTCAATCATCCCTATCCATCGGAATATGGCGCGGAAATGATCCCGACCCTGGCCGCCTATGCGGCGCTGCAGGATTGGGACGGCATCTTCTTCTACACCTTCGAGGCAAAGTTGCTGGGCAAGGCGACGCCGGTGATCGGCGATCATTTCGACATCACACAGGATCCGGTGAAGATCGCCCAATTGCCGGTCGGTGCCATGCTGTTCCTGCGCGGCGATGTCGCGCCCGCCCAAGCAGTGGTGGAGCGCAGCTATTCGACCGCGCAGATTGACGAGGCCGCGCGCATGCCGCGGGCCGAGCAGCCCTATTTCACGCCGGGCTTCCCCAAGGTCTTGCCGCTGATCCACGGATCACGGGTGCGCTGCCTTGACTGTGCGCCAGTCGCAGCGCCACCGATCGCGCCATCCGACACGATCCGCTCGGATACCGGCGAGCTGGATTGGCGCGTGGCGCCACAGGGCGGCACGATCGGCATCGACACGCCCCGTACCCAGGGACTGGTCGGCTTCATTCGCGATGCCAAACGTGGCACCACCCATTTGTCCGCCGATATCGGCAATGGCTTTGTCGCGATCACCGCGTCGGCGCTCGATGGCAAGCCGCTGCGGGGGTCCGACCGGCTGCTGCTGACCGCCACCGCCAAGTCGGGCAATAGCGGACAGGTCTGGAACGCGCGCCGGTCGATGCTGGATGTCTGGGGTACTGCGCCGACCTGGATCGAGCCGGTGACCGGATGGGTGATGCTCAAGGATCTGGACGGTGCCCTGGCGGTGTCGGCGACTCCGCTCGACGGGGCCGGCAAACCCAATGGTCCGGCCATTTCCGCCCGTATGCTGGAGGATGGATGGGAGATTCCGATCGGCACACCGGCAACAACATCATGGATTATAACGATTTCTCGCTGACGCGCTGCCGTCTGCATTAGTCCAACAAATTAGCTTGAACTCATATAATAATATTATATAACTATGGGCAAATAACATCGTTCAGGAGAGGGTTATGCGTTTCGCATCATATATTCTTACGGGTGCCGCTGCCTGCGGCATCATCGGCTTCATTCCCGCCGCGCAGGCCCAGACAAGCGCCCCGGCCCAGGATGAAGTGGCGGACATCGTCGTCACCGGCATTCGCGCCAGCCTTCAGTCGGCCCAGAATATCAAGCGCAACTCCGACAAGATCGTCGATTCGATCGTCGCCGAAGACATTGGCAAGCTGCCCGACATCAACGTCGCCGAAGCGCTGCAGCGTGTGTCTGGCATCCAGGTCAGCCGTGATCGCGGCGAAGGGGGTGGCGTCGCCATCCGCGGCCTGTCGCAGGTGCTGACCACTATGAACGGCCGGGAAGTCTTCACCGCCGGCGGCGGCCGCTCCTTCAACCTTCAGGATGTGCCGTCCGAACTCCTGTCGGGCATCGACGTCTACAAGACCCCCTCGGCCGACCTGATCGAAGGCGGGATCGGCGGCGTCATCGACCTGCGCACCCGCAAGCCGCTCGACAAGAAGGGCTTCACCTTCAGCGCCAGTGCGCGTGGCCGCTATTCGGATCTCGCCGATGACGTGAAGCCGATGGCCTCGGTGCTGGTCAGCAACAGCTGGGATACGGACGCCGGCGAATTCGGCATCCTGGTCAGCGCCGCCTATCAGGAACGCGCCTTCGCCACGGACATCATCAATGTTGGCGCGCCCAATGGCCGCAGCGACATCATCGCCGGCCAGACGGTCAACACGCCCAACGGTTCCTACCAGCCCGCGATCAAGGGCAATCGCCGCCGCATCGGTGTCGACGGCATCGTGCAGTGGAAGCCGACCCCCGAACTCGAATTCTATGGCCAGGTCAGCTATCAGGATTTCCGCTCGATCCAGACCCAGTTCGGCCTCAACATCCCGACCAATGGCCGCACGGCCGTGCCGGGCAGCGCGACGCTGTTCGACGGCACCAAGGACGTCGAATCCATCTCCTATAATAATGTCTCGTTCAGCACCTTCGGCGTGGCGCGCGACACCTATGACGAGAATTTCCAATATTCCGGTGGCGTGACATATGAAACGGACAAGGCTCGTTTCAATCTCGACGCCAGCTATTCGACGTCGAAGAACACGCTCTATTATTCCGAACTCGACCTGACCGGCGTCGCGCCGCTGGCGCAGCAGACCGTCAGCGGTTCCGTGCCGAGCATGCTGCTCAGTGGCATCGATCTCAACAATATCGCCAGTTACACGATCGGCGCGATGACGCGGAACGAGAACTATTTCAAGGGTGACATGTGGGCGATCAAGGGCGACGCGTCCTTCGACATCGAAAGCCCGATCCTCAAATCGCTGAACTTCGGCCTGCGCTGGGCCAAGCGGGGCATGGACTTTACCCCGGTCCGCTTCTTCCAGACGCCGGGCACGGCCGCCGCACGCCTTAATGCCGCCCCCTATGCCGACCTGTTCATGGCCAATCCGCTCAACAGCATGTTCAGCGGTTCGGGCAACATCAACCAGGATTTCCTGGTCGCCGATCCCGATGCCCTGCGCTCGATGGACAGCTTCAACGCCATTCGCCAGCAATTGGGCATCACCGCCCAGGTGGGCGTCAGCGCGCCGGGCATCTACAGCATCGATGAAACCACGCTGGCTGGCTATGCGATGGCGAAATATGGCTTCGATCTCGGCAGCGTGCCGGTCGACGGCAATATCGGTGTCCGCGTGATCCGCACCGGCCTCAATGTGACGGGCAACCGGCTCGATGCCGGCCAGACCGTGCCGACGCCGATCGACATGGACAGCAATTATATGAGCGTCCTGCCCAGCGCGAACATCCGCTTCAAGCTGAGCGACGAACTGCAGTTGCGCCTGTCCGCCTCGCAGGTTCTGACCCGCCCCGGTTTCGGCCAGCTCGCGCCGACGCTGACGCTGGTGCCGGCCCAGAATACCGGTTCTTCGGGCAATCCCGACCTGCGTCCGCTCAAGGCCGATCAACTCGACGCCAGCCTCGAATATTATTTCTCGCCGACCGGCTCGCTCTATCTCGCCGGCTTCTATCGCAATGTGCAGAATTTCATCCTGACCGGCACGGTCCTGCGCAACATCGACGGCATCGAATATAGCATTTCGGCGCCGACCAACAGCAATCAGGGCAAGATCAAGGGCGTCGAAGTCGGCGGCCAGACCTTCTTCGACTTCCTGCCCGGCCTGCTCAGCGGCTTTGGCGTCCAGGCCAACTATACCTTCGTCGACAGCTCGACCGGCACGTCGATCGCGGGGCTCAGCACGCCGCTGACCGACCTGTCGAAGCACAGCTTCAACGTCAGCGCCATCTATGAAAAGGGGCCGCTGTCGGCGCGCCTGGCCTATAACTGGCGCGACAAGTTCCTGACCGGCCTGTTCACCAACAATGTCGTCACCGGCCTGCCGGTCTATCGCAAGGCCTATGGCTGGCTCGACGCCTCGATCAACCTGGACGTCACCAAGAATGTCACCCTGTCGCTGGAAGGCAGCAACCTGACCCGCAGCAAGACCCATACCTATTATGGTCGCGAAACGCTGGTCGGCAATCTGGAACAGGACGACATCCAGGTGCTTGGCGGCGTTCGCGTCACCTTCTGACCCTCTCCCTCCCCAAGAAAAAATCCCATCCTCCCTTGATCCCCGCGGCTGCACCCGCGGGGATTTTTTCTGTGTGGAGGGGCTGGATCGGCTCCGATCAATTGCTGCCGTTCCCAGATGCTCCGCTGTAAAGGGAGGATGGTCCGCAAGCGACCAGAAGTGAACATTCCTCCCCGGAACGGGGAGGTGGCAGCGCGAAGCGCTGACGGAGGGGCAGGTGCCTCTTGGCGCTGCGCTATCCGGCCTGTGCCCCTCCACCACTCGCTACGCGAGCGGTCCCCCTCCCCGTGCCGGGGAGGAATGTCTTGTTCCCACCCATGTCAGTCATTCCAACTGGCCTTCAGGGCATGAGCGGTCTGCGCGGAGCCCCATCGCTCAAAAAAAGGGGACGGGCGCCCTCTGGCTCCCATCCCCGGCTTTCCGCGGGCTTGCCGTCTATTGGAAGTCGACCTCGCGTGCATAGACCAGGCGGACCGGGCCCAGCAGGCCGGAATCGAGCAGCGGCTCGCCCGGCTGGAAGAAGGTCCAGGGGGTGAAGGTGACGCGCCCGCCCTCCGGCTTGGCCTCGCCGGCCTTGTACCAGTCAGGCAGCGCGGTGATCTTGCGCGCCATCACCGGTGTCATCTTGCCGTCGGGGCCCGGCTTCTCGCCGATCGTCCAGTCGGCATTGTCGACGAAATGGCCCTCCTCGGGCAGGGCGGCATCGCCGATCATCCGGTTGGCCCACAAGTTGGTCACCGACAGCGACAGCTGGTTTCGCCCGGCATGCACGACATCACTGATGTCGACGCGATAGGGTTCCTTCCACAGCACGCCCAGATCCTTGCCGTTGACCCGCACGCCCGACAGCACTTCCACGCGGCCCAGGTCCAGCCAGATGCGCAGGCCCTGCTTCAGCGCGGCGGCCGGAATGTCGATCGTCCGCTCATAGGTGGCGGTGCCGGAAAAATGCTGCACGGCCGGATCGGCATGGTGGCTGAGCGACTGGAGCGCGGGCAGGGTGATCGCTGCCGGCGCGCCGCGACCCGACTGGAAATGCACCTGCCAGGGCCCTTCGACAATGCGTGGCGCGGGCAACGTCACCTGCACCTCCTGTCCGCCACTGCCGCTATATTTCCCGCTCTCCCATGCCGTCAGACGCAGGCCGCCATTCGCGGTGCGCACGATGTCGGCCGGGCTGGCATTGGACGTCGGCATCGGCGGCCCGGCCGCCGCTACCCTGGCGATTTCGTCCGCCGCCAGTGCGCGCGCGTCGGTGCGCAGCGGCGTGAAATTGCCCTCGAAGAAATAGGTGGCGCCATTGGGCGCGGCCGGATCGCTACCGCCGGCAAAGACGGTGCGCCCGCTCTTCTGGCCGGTGCGTGCCAGCTTGCCGTTGATATAGAGGCTGGGCACGCCCTGGTCATAGACCAGCGCGAAATGGCTCCAGCCCGCGATCGGCTGGTGGGATACCAGCACCGCCGGCACGGCGTCGGGCGACGCGCGTTCGATCACGAAGGCGCCGTTGCGCCCCACCGCCAACCCGGCGATCGCCGTCCCTTCGCCATGAATGTCGCGGCCGGAGCGGGCGTTGATCAGATAGTTTTTTCCGGTCTCGTTGATCCGCCCCTTCACCCCCTCCTGCGGCATCAGGCGCAGGTCGAGGTCGGGCTTGGCCCATAGCGACAGGGTGAAGCTGTCCGACGGCGCCTGCACGACCGGGGTCCGGAGCGCCAGATCGGCAAAACGCACGCCATCTTTGGCGGCCCAGCTGATCGGCGCGGCGCCGGCCATGGCCGGGCGGAAACGGACGAAGGTCGATCCGGCCGGCGACAGGTCGAACGCGACCCGCGTGCGCCCGCCCGACGCATCGAACAAGGCCGGCTGGCTGACCGTGCCGGTTTCCGCATCCCACAGGCTGGGCGTCTGGCCGCTGACGCGGAAGCTGCACGTCACCCGTTCGCTGCGCCGCTGCCGGTTGGCAATGAAATAGACGTCGCCATCGACCAGTTGCCGGTGCAGCCAGTTGACCTGACCGTCGGGCGTGGCGGTGGCGCATTCGACATCCGGGCCGGTCTGTGCGGCGGCCAAGGCATCAGCGATCGTGCCGCTGGCAAAGACCTGCCCTTTGCCCACCGCGCGTGGCCCGCTGATGGCGGCCGGTCCCCAGAGCGCCTCGACATCCTTGTCGAATTGCGCGTCCGTGCCGCCCATGGCCAGCGAACGGGTCGGTCGCGGGGCCAGCAATATCATGCCCTGCTCCACCAGGCTGCGCAGCCGTGCGACCAATTGTGCGGTCATGCCGGTCATGCCCTCCGGCAGGGCCAGCATCGCATAGCTGGCGCCGTCGGGCAGCACGACCTTGCCATCGCGCACGCTGGCGCGGGTCAGCAGCACTTCGGCATTGACCAGATCATAGCTGTGGCCTGCCGGGATCAGCGGCGTGAAATATTGGCCGATCTTCGGATTGGCGTCGGCGGACACGTCAGGCCGCACATTTTCCGACTGGTTGGGGCTGTCTTCGCCGACGAAGAACAGGATGTCGGCGACATTATGCCCCTGGCGCAGCATGAACTGGCTGCGCGTCAGATATTCCATCCAGGGTCGGGACTGGGCGAACCATGTATTGGTGCGATCCAGATTGATGCCCCATGGCCCCATCACCATGCCCGGTTCGGCCAGCACATTGGGCTGGTGGGCATAGCGGTGGAAGAAGATCTGGTTGAAGCCCTGCGCGAACATCTGGTCACCCAGCGTCTTCATGGAATAGGGATAGTCCATCCAGCGGCTGGTCTGCGCCTCGCCGGTAAAGGCCTCGGCCGCGACCACGCTCTTGCCATAGACATGGGCGGCCGACGACACCATCTTGACCGTGCGGTTGTCGGTCCAGGGCGTGCGGCTCCAGAATTCGGTCATCGGCACCTGCGCCCGGCCGCTGACCTGCAGCGCATCGAACGGGCCGGGGCCATAGCCTTCGGTGTAGAAGCGCAGTCCCGCCGCATGGGCATGGTCCTGCATCCGGCCATAATAATTGTCGGCCATCAGGTCCGCGAGGGTACGGCGGAAATCGAACAATATCTTGTCCGATCGGCCGGCGTCGCCGACGATCCGGCCCGTCAGCGTCGGCAGCCAGGGCAACAGGCTGTAACCGTTGCGCTTCTCGAAATCGGCGAGCAGCGTCGGCGTCCAGTTCTGCAGACCCGCCTCATAGCTGTCGATCTCCAGATTGGCGAAGGCCTTGCCGGCCATCGGTCCGGCCGCTTTCACGACGCGACCGACGCTGCTGTCGAACTGGTGATCGACGGCGGCGATGTTCAGCTTGTCGACCTCCAGCCCGCGCCCCGCGTCGGATGCGGCGACGTTCAGCTTGCCGGTCGGCGTGTGGCCCAGGCGCAATATGGTCCAGCGTCCGGCCGGCGCGGTCCAGTCGAGCCGGCCCTGCGCATCGACCTTGGCGGTGAGGTCGATCACCTTGAGGGGATCGATGACAGCGCCCGCAGGCGCCTGGTCCGGCCCCTTGGTGATCGCGCCCATGCGAAAGCCATGCTCGCCCTTCACGTCCCAGTCGCTGATCCGCGGCGTGGCATAGAGCAGCGCCTCGGCCAGCTTCACCTTGGCCGATGGGGTGATACGGAAATAGCGGGCGGTGACGGCGGGGAAATTGATCGATCCCGGCGCCTCGATCCCGCGCTCCACCGCGACGCTCACCTTGCCTACCGCTGTCCAGTTCCGGCCGTCGTCGGAGGAGTCCAGCGTCGCGGAAAAGGCCGGGCTTTCCTTTTCGGCATAGAGGGTCAGTGCCTGGGCGGAAAAGGGCGCCTTCATGCCGATGACCAGCGGCGCATCGGGGCCGACCGGCGTGCTGCTGTGCAGGTCGCGATCGGTCAGTTGCGCGGCATCGACGATGCTGCCGGTGCGCATCGAGGCGACGGCGTCGCGATAATGGCTCTCGTCGCCGTCCGATGCGGGATAGGCGATCACCGCGGCATCGCGATAATAGTCCAGCTTGGTATAGGGGCGGGGCAGGGTGGTGCGCACCCGCTGGCCACCGGTTACGCGGGTTTCGGTCCAGACGATCTGTTGCATCGCCTGCGCCGGGGCGATCCAGGGGCCGCCGCTCGACGACCAGCCCGGCGCATTATGCATCCCCACCTGCAGGCCCAGGCTGCCCGCCTTGCCCATCATGTGGGTCATCAGGCCCAGCCATTGCGGGCTCAGATAGTCGACCGGCCCCTTGGGCACGTCGTCGCTGCCATCGAACACCAGCACGCCGCCCAGCCCGGCCTTGGCGATCGCATCCAGGTCGGCATCGATGCCCTGCTGCGTCACATTGCCGTTCATCCAGAAATAGAGCGTCTGGGGACGGCTGTCGGCGGGCGGATTGCGGAAGCTGTCGGCGTCAGGGGTCGATGTCTGCGCCGTGATCGGTGCAGTGCCCATGGCCGCGATCGCGACCCCGCTGGCCAGCCTCGCCAGAAATGCGCCCTTCATCCCATCCACTCCCTTGTCTCATCTGTCTTTCGCAGCAGTCCGGGGAAGGCTGATGGTGCGTTCCCCCTGGTCCTGCCGCGAAATCGGTTGACTCGGTTTAGTCATACTAATAGCCAGGAACAAGGAAATATCATAAAATAATACTAATTGAGTTGGAGCATATGGAGAGGGGCATGAATCCGCGCAATTCCAGGCAGTCCGGTCGGTGGAAGGCCGCGTTGATCGGATCCGCCCTGCTGCTTGCGCTGCCATCGGCCATGCCGGCCGCCGCAACCACCGCGCCCGGCGCGAGCGCCGCCAACGGGCAGGAACAGTTCCGCAAACTCTATCTGGGGTCCGCCTGGTATCCCGAACAATGGCCCGAGGAGCGCTGGGCCGAAGACCTGCGCCTGATGCAGGCCCATGGCGCCAATGTCGTGCGCATCGGCGAATTCGCCTGGAGCGCGATGGAGCCGACCGAAGGCGCCTATGACTTGGGCTGGCTGGTCCGTGCGGTCCGGCTGGCGGCGAAATATGACATCAAGGTGGTGATCGGCACGCCCACCGACACGCCGCCCGCCTGGATGACGCAGAAATATCCCGAGGTGCTGCGCATCGATGGCGACGGCAAGCGCCTCGGCCATGGCGGCCGCCGCCAATTCTCCATCTCCGATCCCCATTATCGCCAGCTCAGCCGCGACATCGTCAGTCGCATGGCACAGGCGCTGGGCCATGAGCCCAATGTCATCGGCTGGCAGATCGGCAATGAATATACCGACGAAAGCTATGACCCCGCTGCAAAGGCCGGCTGGATGGACTGGCTCAAGGGGCGCTATGGCACGCTCGACAAGCTCAACGATGCCTGGACCACCCAATATTGGTCGCAAACCTACAGCGACTGGAACCAGGTGCCGTTCAACACGGAAAAGGGCAATCCCGGCCTGATGCTGGAGCAGAAGCGCTACATCACCAGCCAGTGGGTGGCGTTCCAGAAGAACCAGATCGATGCCATTCGCGCCCATGCGCTGCCCGCACAGTTCATCACCACCAATCTCGGCGGCCTTGGCTGGGCCAACCGCTTCGACCGCTATGCCATCAACCGCGATCTCGATTTCGCATCCTGGGACAATTATGTCGGCACCGGCCATCTCCAGCCCTATCGCAACGGCGCCAGCCATGATCTGGTGCGCGGCTGGAAGCGCAAGAATTTCTGGGTGATGGAAATCCAGCCCGGCTTCGTGAACTGGGCGCCAGTCAGCAACATGCTCTATCCCGGCGAAACCCGCGCGATGGCCTGGCAGGCGATCGGCCATGGCGCCGACGGCATTCTCTACTGGCAATGGCGCAATGCGCTCAATGGCCAGGAAACCATGCATGGCTCGATCCTCGGCCCGGACGGCAAGCCGCTGCCGGTCTATGACGAAGTGGTGCGGATCGGCCGCGAAATGGCCAGGGCGACGCCCGTGCTGGCCGGCACCGCGCCCGTCTCCCCGGTCGCTATCCTGCAGGATTATCCCAGCCGCTGGACCATCGATTTCCAGCCGCATCACAAGGATTATGACCAGATCGGCGTGCTGCTCGATTATTATGCGCCGCTCAAGGATGCACTGGGCAGCGTCGACATTGTCGAGGCGGACGGGTCGCTTGATCGCTACAAGCTGGTGGTCGCGCCCAATCTTGCCATCCTGACCCCGGACATGACGGCCCGGCTGAGCGCCTTCGTGAAGGCCGGCGGTCATCTGATCCTCGGCCCCCGTTCGGGCCAGCGCGATGCCTATGACCGGCTCCAGCCGCGTCGCCAGCCCGGCCCGCTCGCGGACCTTCTGGGCGGACAGGTCGAACAATTTTACGCGCTCGACGAACCGGTCGCGGTCGGCACCGGCACGGCGCGCATCTGGGCGGAAGACCTGACCGCCAAGGCCCCCGATACCCAGGTGCTGCTGCGCTATGGCAAGGCTAATGGCTGGCTTGATGGCCATGCCGCCGCGCTGACGCGCCAAGTCGGAAAGGGCCGCATCACCTATGTCGGCGCCCTGATCGACCCCGATCTGATGAAGACGCTGATCGACGATGCGCTCAAGGGGGCCGGCGTCGCCCGCGACTTTGCCGTGCCCGCCGACGTCGAACTCATGACCCGCCAAGGCGATGGCCGGTCCATCGTCATCCTCATCAACCATGGCAAGGAAGCGCGCAGCGTCACCCTGCCCGAAACCATGACGGACATATTGGAGGGCGGCACCAAGCAGGCCGTCACCCTGGGCGCCGAAGGCGTCGCCGTGCTGCAACGGGGAACCGACAAGTGAAGACAAGATTGATCGCGGCGCTCTGCGCGCTCACCGCCATGACCGCGCCGGCGCTCGCCCAGCAGGCCTCGCCCTGGCCGATGGCCTACAAGGCCGCGCCCGTCGAGGCGCAGCTCGCCAAGGTCAAACAGGGCGTCAACGAAGGCCCCTTCCGTCCCGACTGGGATTCGCTGCGCGGCTTCAAGACGCCGGCCTGGTTCCAGGATGCCAAGTTCGGCATCTTCATCCATTGGGGCGTCTATTCGGTCCCGGCCTATGCCAATGAATGGTATTCGCGGAACATGTATGTGCCGGGCAACGACGCCTACAACCATCATGTGAAGACCTACGGGCCGCAGAACAAGTTCGGCTACAAGGACTTCATCCCGATGTTCAAGGCGGAGAAGTTCGATCCCGCCGCCTGGGTGAAGCTGTTCCAGAATGCGGGCGCGCGCTATGTCGTGCCGGTTGCCGAACATTGCGACGGCTTTGCCATGTACCAGTCGTCCTTCACGAAATGGGATGCCGCCGACATGGGGCCAAAGCGCGACGTCACCGGCGAGATCGCGAAGGCGGCCCGTGCCAGCGGCCTGCATTTCGGCCTGTCGTCGCACCGCGCCGAACATTGGTGGTGGTATCATAAGGGGCGCACCTATGATTCCGACGTCAACGACCCGAAATATGCGGGCCTTTATGGCCCGGCCGCGCCCACCGGCCTGCCGGCCGACAAGCCCGACAACTGGCCCGACAGCGACCTGCTCCAGAATTGGAGCCCGCCCAACAAGGAGTTCCTGAACGACTGGATGGCGCGCACGTCGGAACTGATCGACAAATATCAGCCCGAACTCATCTATTTCGACTGGTGGACATCCTCGCCGCTGTTCGAACCGCTGATGCGCGACACCGCCGCTTATTATTATAACCGCTCGGCCGAATGGAAGGCGCCCGGCATCATCGCCTATAAGGGCTCGCAGTTTGCCGAGGGCAGCGCCATGTTCGACCTGGAACGCGGCAAGAGCGATGCGCTGAAACTCACGCCGTGGCAGTCGGACACCTCGGTCAGCATCAAGAGCTGGGGCTATGCCCAGAATGACAGCTATCGCACGCCCAAGTCGCTGATTGCCGACCTGATCGACATCGTGTCGAAGAACGGCAATCTCCTTCTCAATGTCGGCCCCAGGGCGGACGGCACCATCCCGCAGGAGATCGCGACCGTGCTGCAGGGCATGGGCGCCTGGCTCAAGGTCAATGGCGAGGCGATCTACGGCACGCGGCCCTTCCTCTATTTCGGCGAGGGGCCGACCAAGTCCGGTCATGTCCGCCAGGTCGGGCAGTTCACCGAGAAGAATGTCACCAGCTTCACGCGCGAGGATATCCGCTTCACGACGAAGGACGGCCATCTCTATGCGCTGGGGCTGGAGCGGCCGGCCGATGGCGCCGTGCTGGTCAAGACGCTCTATGCCGGCACGCCCTATCTCGACCGACAGATTGACCGCATAGAATTGCTCGGCAGCGGCGCGGTCACATGGCAGCAGACCGCCAAGGGGCTCAGCATCACCTTGCCGCAGAGCGGCGCCGATGCGATGCCATACGCGCTGCGCATCAGCTTCAAGAAATAAGACCGGAGAGACTCCATGCAGACCCTTGCCCTGCTCCATACCAGCCCGACGCTCAGCCCGCTGTTCAACGAACTGACCGCGCGGATCCTGCCGGGCGTGCGCATACTCCATTTCGTGGACGAAAGCCTGATCAAGAACACGATCGCCGCCGGTCGGCTGGAAAAGCCGACCATGCGCCGACTGATCGACCTGGTCGGATCGACCTTCGACGCCGGCGCGGATGCCACGCTGGTGACCTGCTCGTCGATCGGGCCGGCGGTGGACATCGCCGCCCAGCTGCATGACAAGCCGGTGCTGCGCGTCGATCGCCCGATGGCGGAAAGGGCGGTTGCGGCGGGTAACAGGGTCGGCGTGCTGGCCACCCTGTCGACCACCCTGGCGCCGACCGCTGCCCTTGTCCGCCGCGTCGCTGAGGAAGCCGGCCGCGAGATCGAGATCGTCGAACATGTCTGCGAAGGCGCGTTCGATGCCGTCATGGCGGGCGATGGTGCCACCCATGACCGGATCGTCGGCGAAGCGCTGACCGGCCGGATGGCGGGCATGGATACCATCCTGTTCGCCCAGGCGTCGATGGCCCGCGCGCTTGCCGCACTGCCGGACGGTGCCGTGTCGGCGCCCGTCTTCACCAGCCCGGAACTGGGGGTGGAGCGTGCGCGCGACGTGCTCGCGGACCTGCGCCAGTGAAAAAGCGCCATGCCGTCGTCGGGCTGCTCGGCGTCCTTTCGGTCATCACCTTCCTCGACCGCATGGCGATCGCGGTCACCGGGCCGTCGGTGCAGAAGGAACTGGGCATCACGCCGCAGCAATGGGGCTGGGTGCTGGGCGCCTATGTCATCGCCTATGCCGTGTTCGAAGTGCCCTCGGGTGCGCTGGGTGACAGGCATGGCTATCGCAAGGAACTGACCCGCATCACCCTGTGGTGGTCCTTCTTCACCGCCGCCACCGCCTTCTGCCGCAATTTCTGGCAGCTAACCGGCGCGCGTTTTCTGTTCGGCCTGGGCGCGGCGGGCGCCTATCCCAACATGTCGGGCGTCCTCTATCGCTGGCTGCCGGCGCGCGAACGGGCGCGGGGGCAGGGCGTGATCTGGGCCGCCAGCCGGCTTGGCGGCGCGCTCGCGCCGCTGCTGCTGGTGCCGCTGCAGGCGCAGTTCGGCTGGCGCGCGGTGTTTATCGCGCTGGGCGTGATCGGCCTGGGCTGGGCGCTGGCCTGGCGGGCCTTCTATCATGATAGCCCGGCGCAACAGCCCGGCATTACTGCGGCGGAGGTCGCGGAGATCGGCAGCGACGAGCATGGCGGGCACAGCGGCACGCCCTGGCGCAAGCTGCTCTCGCTGCCTCAGCTCTGGCTGATCGCGCTGGCCTATTGCTTCTATGCCTTTGGCAGCTGGTTTTTCTTCAACTGGTTCCCGACCTGGATGGTCAATGGCGCCCATTTCAGCGTGGCGGAAATGGGCCTTTATGGTTCCATTCCCTTCCTGCTCGGCATCGTCGCCAATCTCGCCGGTGGCGTGCTGTGTGACCGCCTCGCCGAACGGATCGGCATTCGCAAGGCCTATAGCCGCATCGCCAGCCTCTGCCTGGCGGCGACCGCCGTGCTGCTGGTGCTGATGAGCCTTGCGACCAGCAAGCTGCTGGTCGTCGTCCTGGCGGCCTCTGCCTTTGGCGTGATGGACCTGATGCTGCCTTCGGCCTGGGCGATGTGCATGTCGATCGGCGGCCGCTACGGCGGCACCGCGAGCGGGGTCATGAACACCGCCGGCAATCTGGGTGGCTTCGTCTGCACCGTGGTGATCGGTTACATGATCGGCGCAACCGGCGATTACGACCTGCCGGTTCAGGGCGTGGCGCTGATGGTGTTGATCGCGGCGATCCTGTTCGCGCGGATCGATTGCACCCGCGGTTTCGACCAGAAGGCCGCGCCGGCGGAGGTGCCGGTTCCGGTTGCGGTCTGAATGGAAAGGGCGCGCGCGGTGGTTATCCGCCGCGCCGCACCGTTTCGAAAAAGTCGGGTGCGCCCATCTGGCCGCCCTTCAGCACCAGTTCCAGCCCGTCCAGTTCGGGCTCGGCGGCAAAGGCGCGGACCAGCGGCGCGCCCCGTTCCAGTGGCGCGGCCCAGGCCAGGGCATCCAGCCCCATCTGCGCGACGCCATGGCTGGACGTATCGCCGCCCGCGAACAGCAGCCGCCCGATCCCGCTCTGCCGCACGACCGTCCGGCTGACCCGGCCCAGCGCCGCGCCGATGGCGGCGCCGGCGGCGGGCACATCCTGCCCCAGCGGCCCTTCGGCCGAATGGACCACGACCCGGCCCGTGTCGGCCAATCGGGCAATCGCGGTCCGCGCCAGCCGCTCCTCTTCCGCCAGGTTGCCGGCCACCAGTGCGGCAACGTCGGCCTGCACCGTGGCAAAGCCGCCCTGGCGCGCGGTGGCGATCTGTGTTGCGGTCACGGGGGAGCAACTGCCGCTCATCACCAGCAACCGGTCGACGGTGCCGGCGCGGGGCAGGGCGGGCGCGGGCAGCACGATGCCCGCCGCCTGCCACCCCAGGATCAGCGCGCGGGTCACGCCCGAACTGCCGACCGCGAAGCGGAACCGATCGCGCTGATGCGCCAGCAGGACAGTGCCGACGGCGGCCAGGCTCGCCTCGTCCATGCCGTCGAACAATATCGCTTCCAGCCCCGCGTCGCTCGCCTCGCAAAACAGCCTGTCGGCTTCGCCCGCCTGGATCCGGTCGATCGGCGCCAGCGCGATCCGCGCTGCTGTCTGGCGCGCCAGATGCAGCCGCATGTCGGCCTCGTCCATCGGCGTCACCGGATGGCGCGCCATGGTCGGGTGCCGGTCGATGCGATGCACCACGCCACCGGCCGCGGCGAACAGATTGCCGAAGATCAGGTAACGGCCCAGATGCGGCGCGCCGATCAGGATCGGCACGATCCCGCCCAGCGCCTGCCGGCCGATATCCAGCGCGCGGCCGATCGATCCGATCGACGGACTGCTGTCGAAGGTGGAGCAGGTCTTATAGTGCAATATCGGCGCGCCGCTGGCGCTCAGCGCGGCAAAGGCCGGAGGCAGGTGCCGGTCCATCCATCCAGGCGAGCGGCTGCGGGCGTCGCCGGCCATGCCGATCGCCCGGACATCGGGGAAACGGGCCAGCAGCGCCACATCAGGCTGGCGCAGGAACAGGATGGCGGGCACGCCTCCTTCTGCCAGCTGTTCCAGCACATCGGTCGATCCGGTGAAATCATCGCCGTAAAAGGCGTAGAGCAGGTCCGTCATCCAGCGAAGGCGGCGAGCGCGTCGCGCAGTTCGGGCGCCTGGCTTGCCGCTTCGGCCTGGTCGACCCCGGCCACCGCTGCTTCCCAGGCCTGTTGCAGGGCGCGCACGCCCGCGCCCGGTCCGCCCGGATGCGCCATGATGCCGCCGCCCGCCGCAAAGATCAGGTTGGTCGATCCCAGCGCCGCGAAAGTCGCCGGCACCTGCCGCGCCGACTGGCCGGACGAGAAGACCGGCATGATCTCGCACCCGGCATGAGGCGCGGGGAACATCGGCGTCAGACATTCGCGGGCCGACGCGATCACGCTCTCGTTGCTCTCGCAGAATTTATTGTCGATGCCGTTCACATGGGTGTGGTCGATCCCGGCCAGCCGCCACAATTTCTGGAAGGCGATATAGCTCATGCCGATGGCGGGCGACCGCCCCAGCATGCCCCAGCCATTGCGGTGGCCGTGGATCGGCAACTGGGCATGGGCGCGCAGCATCTTCATCGCCGGCAGGCCGATGCTGTTCATGCTCGCCATGATGCAGGTGCCGCCTTCGCGCAGCACATGGTCGTGCCGCGCCAGCATCTCGTCCATCTCGCCGGTCAGGTTGGCGGCGAACATCACCTTCTTGCCGGTCTTGTCGGCATGATCGTTGATGACGCGCATCACCGCGCTGATCCGCGCTTCGAACGGGCAATGGGGCCCGTCCGCCTGTAATTCGTCGTCCTTGATGAAGTCGACCCCGGCCTCGACCAGCGCCCGCACCTGCTCGGCCGTCGCCTCGGGCGACAGGCCGACGCTCGGCTTGATGATCGTGCCGATCATCGGCCGGTCATAAACGCCCGCCAGCCTGCGCGTCCCTGCAACGCCGAATTGCGGCCCCTGATAGCGGGTCAGAAAGGCGGGGGGCAGCGTCACGTCCACCAGCCGCAGCCCGGAAAAGGCCTTCAGCTCCGACAGATTGCCATTGATCGTCGCCAGCAGATTGGGCAGCGACAGGCCGAAATTGGATGTCGGCCAGGACAGCGTCACCCGCGCCCGCCGCCTCTTGCCGTCGCCGCCGTTCTTGGGCAAACCCGATCCCGGCAAAGATGGCGCGCTGACCTCGCCCAATTCCTCCAAAGCCTCGACCCGCGCCGCATGGGCCTCGCGCAGCGCGTCCGTCTCGCCCGGCACGCGGACGAAGGTGCCGGTCGACTGCTCGCCCGCCATCGTCGCCGCCGCCTGTTCCAGCGGAAAGGCCGTCTCGATCTCGTAAGTGGCAAAAACCCGGTCGCTCATGGTCAGGCAATCTTGAAATAGGTGTTGTACCGCTCAAGCCCCACGTTGAAATAGGGGATGAAGACGAGGTTCCTGCCGCCGGTTTCCATCGCGTAATTAAGGCTCGATCCCGGCACCGGCTTCAGCGATGCGGGCAGCGCCAGCGGCTGATCCTCCACCCCGGTCCAGGGATTGAGGCCGACATACATCACCGCCCCGCGCATCACCGCGGCAATATCGGGGTTCTTGTCGTCGATGCTCAGCGTCCGCAGGGCCTGCGGCAGGGTCAGTTCCACCATGTCGCCCGCCTTCCACGTCCGGTCGATCACGGCCAACGTCCCCGGCTGCACGCCCTGCGCCGCGCCATTGACGCGCAACTGCGCGCCCTTCGCCCAGGCGGGGATGCGCAGCTTCATGGCGAAGCGGCCATTGCCCGGCGCGGTCACGGTCAGGCGGGTGGTGTCCTCCGCCGGATAATTGGTCTGCTGCTCCACCTGTACCGCGCCGCCGGGGCGGTCCCACTTCACCGTGGACGGCGCGAACATGTTCACGACCAGCGCATTGTCGTCATGGAAATAGAGGTTCAGCACATAGTCGGCGACGCCCTGCACCAGGGTGCCCGAGCAGCAGGGCCATTTCTGGTGATAATAGAGTTTTTCGGCCGCCGCCCCATAGTTGGAATAATAAGGATATCCGCCGTCGCTGTCGGGCAGGCGGGTCGCCAGCATCGTGTTGTACAGCGTCCGTTCCAGCCCGTCGCCATAGACCGGCTCGCCGGTGAAGCGCACCAGATAGCGGGCCAGCTTCATGTCGGCAAAGCTGCCGCAGGGCGTTTCGAAATGCGCCTTGGACGATTTGAGGCTGGCGGCAAGCTTGCCCTGATGCAGTTCGACAAACTGCTCCTCTGGCCCCCAGCCGCCCGATGCGAAGCGCTGCGGCTCCATATAGGTCCAGGCGTTCACCAGCGCCTTGCGATATTTCTCGTCGCCCAGATGCAGATAGGCCTGCGCGCCGGAACTCAGCGCAATGGTGTGGCTATAGGCGTGCTTGGTCGGCAGCACGTCCTGCCCGGCGGCCAGCGGATCGAACCATTCCTTGTTCAGCAGATAATGGATCGCCATCTGCCGGTACTTGTCCTGGCCCGTGATATCGGCGACGTGGAACAGGTTTTCCGACAGCACATAGGTTTCGTCATAGGGCGGATCGACCTTGCCGATCCGGTCGCGCGACACGGGCGAGATATAGGGGCGGCATTTCTCGATGGTGATCGGCAGCAATGTCTTGGCCTGCTCCACCCCGGACAGGCGATAGGCGTCGATCAGGCCGACGACATATTTGTCCATCGTATAGGCCGCCCACTGGTCCTGCGCCTTGGGACCGGCATAGGGGTTCCTGGTCTTGGTGATGAATTCGCCAAAGCCCTGCACCAGCGCCGCGACCTTGGCATGGACCGCCTTGTCGCCGGTGGTCGCGCCGATCCGCGCCAGGCCCGACATATATTGGCCGAACGCGAGGCCAGGGACGAAGCCGTCGCGGTCATACCAGCCGCCCATGTCCGGGCCGGGGGCGGGCAGGCCGGCCTGCTGGCGAAACACCTTGAGTACCCGGTCATTGTCGAGGGCCAGATAATGGGCGTGGATATGGTCATAATGATCCTTGACCACGCCACCGGTCAGCTGGACCGCACCATAGGGAAATTCCTTCAGTACCTCGGTGCCGCGCGCGCCGGTGGCAGCGGCAAAGGCCATGGCCGGGGTGCCGATCGCGCCAGCGGCGGTGCCGGCACAGGCGGCGCAATGGATGAAGCCGCGCCGGGACAGGCCCGAACCGTCACCACTTCCGTCAACGCGCCCGTCATGAAGCCCCTGGCTCATCCTCAATCCCCGTTTCCATTGTTGTCGTCATGCGCAGACTTGCGCTATGAGGCGATTTAACAATATCATATGATAAATTGCAAGAGGAGCGGAGGGATGATGATGAAGGGGCTTTGGGCGGCGTCGCTCATGGGGTTGGCGATCGCGGCTTCCCCTCTTGGCGCGCAACCGGCCGTCCATCAATCCCGCGCCACCCAATTTGCCGACAAGCCGGCGATCGCGGTCGGCGTTGCCTGGTATCCCGAACAATGGCCCGAACAGCGCTGGGATGTCGATCTCGCCATGATGAAGGCGACCGGCTTCAATGTCGTGCGGATCGGCGAGTTTGCCTGGAGCGCGATGGAGCCAGCCGAGGGGCAGTTCGATTTCGCCTGGATGGATCGCGCGATCGCCGCGGCTAAGCGCCACGGCTTCATGATCGTCATCGGCACGCCCAGCGCCGCGCCACCGGCCTGGCTTAGCCAAAAATATCCCGACACGCTGCGCGTCGACGAAAATGGCACCCGCGCGGGGCATGGAGGTCGGCGCCATTTCTCCTTCGCCAGCGCGCGCTATCGCGACTTTTCCCGCCGCATCGCGGTCGAAATGGCGAAACGCTATGGCAGGGATCCATCGGTCGTCGGCTGGCAGATCGACAATGAAGTCGGCCCACCCAGCTTCGACCCTGAATCGGTCGCGGCATGGCACAGATTCCTGAAAGCCCGCTACGGCAGCATCGACACGCTCAACCAGCGCTGGACCACCCAATATTGGAGCCAGCATTATAACGACTTCGACCAGGTGCCGCTGCACGCCACCGGTCAGCAAAATCCCGGTCTGCTGCTCGATTTCAAGCATTTCACCAGCGCGACCTGGACCGACTATGTCCAGAATCAGGCGCAGGCGATCCGCCCGCTGATCGACTCCCGCGCCTTCATCACCACCAACACGATGTTCTGGAATGCCGGCTTCGACCATTTCCAGATGCACCGCGATCTCGATATCGCATCCTGGGACAATTACATCCCGGATGGCCGCCCGGACTGGGTCGCCAATGGCGCCAATCATGATCTGGTGCGCGGCTATAAGCGGCGCAATTTCTGGTTGATGGAAACGCAGCCGGGGCGGGTCGACTGGGTGCCCGTCAACCGGGCGCTCGATCCCGGACAGACCCGTGAAATGGCCTGGCAGGCGGTGTCCCATGGCGCCGACGCTGTGCTCTATTGGCAATGGCGGCCGGCCGCCAACGGCCAGGAGACCTATCATGGCGCCGTGCTGGGCCAGGATGGCGAGCCTAATCCGATCCATGCCGAAATCGCCCGGACGGCAAAGGACATGACGGCGGCCGCCGGCCTGCTGGCCGATACCCAGCCCGCAGCCAGGATCGGCTTCCTCTTTTCCTATGACAGTCGCTGGGCGATTGACCTGCAACGGCACAACAAGGCGTTCGATCCGATCAAGGCCTTTACCGACAGCTATCGCCCGTTCCGCACCGAAGCGCAGGGCGTCCATATCCTGTCGGTGGACGATGACCTGTCGGCCTATCCGCTGGTCGTCGCCCCAAATCTCAATGTCATCACCCGGGCGCAGGCGGACAGGCTTGCGGCCTATGTCCGCAATGGCGGGCAACTGCTGCTCGGCGCGCGCTCGGGCATGAAGGACGATGCCAATGCGCTCTGGCCGCAGCGCCAGCCCGGCCCGCTCGCCGATCTTCTGGGCGCACAGATCGATCAATATTATGCGCTCGACGAAAATGTCGGGGTCAAGGGCGCCGTTACCGGCACCGCCAGCATCTGGGCGGAAGAGATCAGGCCGACCGCGTCCGATGTGCAGGTGCTCGCCAGCTATGACAATCCGGGCGGCTGGCTCGACGGCAAGCCGGCCTTGGTGTCGCGTCGGGTGGGCAAGGGGCGCATCACCTATCTGGGGGCCTGGCTGGAGCCGGCGGCGATGGCCCAGTTGGCCGATCGGCTGATCGGCGAGGCGAAGCTGCAACCGCTGGTGCCCGATGCCCATCCCGACCTGGAAATCAGCGAGCGGGCAGGGGCGGGCAAGCGCGTGCTGATCGTCATCAACCATGGCGCGCAGGCGCGGCCGCTCACGCTGCCGTCGGGCGCGACGCTGGCACAGGGCGACTGGCAGGATGGCCAGATCGCGGCCCATGGCGTGGCCCTGTTCCGGCTGCGCTGACGGCTGCTGTCCTATCCGGGGCGGTCATGCTAGTGGATTGATTTTGACATTCGAGCGCGACGTCGCCGCAAACGGTATCGAATGTCAGAATCGGACCACTAAACTGTCCCGGAAGACAGACGCCCGCAGACATGAAATTTCCAACATGCGTACGGAAATTTCAAAATGTGCGGGAAATGTGCGAAGTTAAGCGGTGATTTTCCTATCTGGAGAGGATGGCCTACCAGGGGATGGCCTACCAGGGGATGGACCGCGCCACGCTGATCCCGCGCACATCATTGGGCCATTTGCCGCTGACCGCGCAATAATGATGATAGAGCGCGCCCCTGGCATGGATGATCGAGGGCTTGTGGGCGAATTTCTCGTCCACTGATCCGGGTGGGCCGGCATCGACCAATATCTCGTCGACCTTGCGGAAATCGGTCAGGCTGTCGCCCAGCGCCAGCAGGTCGCGTGCCTTGCCGTCGGTCGACAGGCCGAAATAGAACATCGCCCATTGCCCGCCATGGCGCAGCACCACCGGATCGCTGGCGAAGCGGTCGTCCCAGCTGCCCTTGGGACCGTTGCGCAGCAGCGGGCTGGCGGGATGGCGGGTCCAGTGCTCCAGGTCGGTGGATGTCGCAAGGCCGGTCTGCTCATGCCAGGGCTCGCCCTTGGTCTTGGCATTGTAGAAGAGATAATAGGTCCGCCCGACCTTCATCAGATAGGGCTTGTAGAGCCCGCCTTCCTCCCAGGGCGCGCCGCCGTCCGGGAACAGGATCGGCGGCGTCTTTTCCCAGTGCATCAGATCCTTGCTGTAGGCGAGGCCGATGACCGCCGGACCGGCTTCATAGCCGGTGCCCGGATAGGCGTGCCAGGCGCAGACATAATGGCCATCGACCTTGATCAGCCGGCCCGGCGACATCAGGTCATTCTCGCGCAGGATGGATGCCGACGCGATATTGTAGCGGGTGATCGGATCGTCGGGATTGCGGGCCAGGATGATGCCCTTGCGTCGCCAGTTGACCAGATCGTCGGACTCGGCGAGCCCGGTCTGATAACCGGTGCCGTCCCATCCGACATAGGTCATGCAGAAGCGCCCCTCGTGCGAAAAGACGAAGGGGCAGTCGACCAGCTTCTCGTCGAAACTGCCCTTCACGCCCGATCCGGCCAGCACCAGCTTGGGATATTTATAGGGGGTGCGATAGGGGCCGATCGGATCGCCCCGGCCGCTCCGCGCCATCGCGCCATCGGCCGCCAGGGCACCCAGGCCCGCTGTCGCCGCGCCGATGAAATGGCGCCTGTTCATGATCCTGTCCGTCATTGCCTGCATGCTCCCTGTGCCAGGATGACTGGCAGCGCGGCCGCCGCCATCCGTCCATAGCCCGCATCATTGGGGTGAAGATGGTCGCCAATCTGGTCGGACAATCGCATCACGCCGGGCTGGCCCGGCTCCTGCATCGTGCCGTCGAAATCGACCACGGCGTCGAACAGCCGCGCATTGTCACGGATCCAGCGGTTGACGCTCTGCCGTCGCGCTTCGCCCGCTTCGTCAGCATAGGCCGCGCCTTCATAGGGCAGCAGCGTGCCGATGATGACGCGCAGCCCGCGCGCCTTCGCCCGCGCCAGCAATTGCCGATAGGCGGCGATGATCCGCTCGGCCGAAACCTGCTGATCCTGGCGGGCCGGGTCGCTGACCTTGCCGATGTCGTTGATCCCTTCCAGGATCAGGACATGGGTCGCGCCCGGCACCGCCAGCACGTCGCGGTCGAAGCGCGACAGCGCATTGGGGCCGCGTCCGTCATGCAGCAGGCGGTTGCCGCTGATCCCGGCATTGGCGATGGCCCAGCATTGCCCGGCCCTGTCCTTGGCCAGCAGCCTTGCCAGCTGGTCCGGCCAGCTCATGCCCTTGCCCGGCGATGCGCCGGCGCCTTCGGTGATCGAATCGCCGAACGCCACCAGCACGACCGGCTTGGCGCTCTCCACCTCGACCGCGCTGACGATGCCGCCCGCGCGCGCCCGGCGCGGCGCCGGCCATTCGGTCCGGTCGGTAAAGTCGCCTGGTCCGGCAATGTCGACCATTTGCGCATGGGCGGCGACGGTCGCCGGCCCGGCATAATGGATGCTGACGGCCAGGGTCTCGCCGGCCTTCACGGCCAGCGGCAGGGGGTCGGTCAGCATCGGCGCATGGGCCGGCAGGATGGCGCCGGGCTGGCCGGCAAACATCAGCTTGCGCAGACTGCCATCAACCGGATGGCCTGCGGCATCCAGCCGCAGGATCGATGCGCCGCCGATCGCGACCGGCGCATCGCCCAGTTCGTTCGACAGGCGCAGGCGGATGACCGCCCCGTCGCTGCCGATCCGCACGGTCTGGCGCACCGTCTCATTGTCGTAGGGGCGACCCAGCGCATCCTTGATCGCCGGTTCATAGCCGATCGGCGGCGCGAACCAGGCGGGCACCCAGCTTTCTGCACTGGCGGTCGTGGCGAGCGCGCAGGTCGCCAGCAGGAACAGCGATCGCCGCAGCATCAGATCGACCAGCCGCCATCGATATTGTGGATCTGCCCGGTCGTGTAGGTGGCACCGGCCAGATAGACGACCAGATCTGCAATCTCCTCCGCCCGGCCCAGCCGGCCGATCGGCTGGCGCGCGACGAAGGCAGCACGGGTCGTGTCATAATCGCCCTGCGCCGCCAGCCGGGCGTTGAGCGAGGGCGTGTCCACGGTGCCGGGGCAGATCGCGTTGCAACGCACGCCCTGTCCCACATGGTCGGCGGCCACCGCCTTGGTCAGGCCGATCACGGCTGCCTTGGTCACGCCATAGACGAAGCGGTTGGGCACGCCCTTCACGCTGGAGGCGACCGACGCCATGTTGATGATCGCGCCCTCGCGACGGGCGATCATGCCGGGCAGCACGGCGCGGACCATCCGCGTCATCGCCTTGACGTTCAGCGCATAGGCAAAGTCCAGATCCTCGTCCGACGCCTCCAGCACGGTCCCGCCATGGACCACGCCGGCGCAGTTGAACAGGATGTCGGCCCGCGCCGTCAGCGCCGATGCCGCGTCGATCGCGTCCCGGTCCAGCACGTCCAGCCGTGCGGTCTCGATCCGCTCGCCCTGAAGCTCGGCCAGTGACCGCTCATCGATATCGGTGGCGATGACATGAGCGCCGGCCTCGACCAGCGCCAGCACGGAGGCGCGGCCAATGCCATGGGCGGCGGCGGTGACAAGGGCGGTCCTGCCCGAAAGATCGATCACGTATCTGTCTCCTCAAGGCCGGGCAGGGGGGTGCCGGGCTGTGCGTTGGATTGGTAACAGGCCTCGACCAGCGCCATGGTGCGCCAGGCATCCTCGACATGGGTGGAAAGGCGCGCGTCCTCGCCGGCGCTGAAGCGCTGGAGATTGGCCATCGGGCCGACAAAGGCGTCGGGGAACCATCGGCCCTGCAATGGCTGCTGCGCCCATGGACTGCCCTTGCGCGCGATCCACAATTCGTCCGCCTCGCCAATCGGATAGTCGAGCAGCAGGCCCAGCTTCACCATCGCCGCGCCGTGCGTGCCCTCGACGCGGAAGGCAGCGTCCTGGAACCGGCGACCGAAATCATGATGATGGTTGATCGACAGGGTGACGCGCATCGTCGATCCATAGTCCAGGATCGCGCTGGTCCGGGTGTCGGCCAGCGGGCTGGACGGGTGGCCATAGCTGCGCGCGAACACCGATCGGGGATCGCCCACCAGCGCCCGGATCATGTCGAGATAATGGATCGAGTGGGACACCATTTCGACGCGCGGATTGTCGTTCAAATGCGGGAACAGATGCCAGGGCGTCACCAGGTTGAGATGCACCTCGATCTCGACCAGCTCGCCCAGATCGCCGCGTGCGACGGCATCGGCGACCGCCAGCATCATCGGCGAATAGCGTAGCTGGAAATTGACCGCGGCGATCAGTTCCCGCTCCCGGCAGGCGGCCCGAATCGCGCTCGCGTCGGCCAGGGTCAGGCCCATCGGCTTCTGCAACAGCACGCTCGCGCCATGGGGCAGGGCGTTCAGGATGGCGCAATGGGCGACCGGCGGCGCGGCGATGTCGAATATCGCGTCCTGCGCGGCGGCTTCCTCGATCGACGCAAAGACCCGTGGAACGTCCCATTGGGCGGCAAGTGCCGTCGCGCGCGCCTGGTTCGTGTCGAACAGGCCCGCGACCGGGAAACCGGCCTTGCGATAGGCGGGCAGGTGCGCGTCCTGCACGATCCCGCCTGCACCGATGATGACGATCGGCCGGGGGGCGGACGGCATCGGCCAGCTCTGGCGCAGGCCGCTCACAGCAGCGCCTCCACCGCCGCCTGCGCCTGCGCCAGCAGGGCGGGCGTCGGCGCGTCGCTGGTCATTGCCCGGCCCAGCATCTCGTCGACGACATGGGAAATCGCGGCCAGATGCGGCGTCAGCGGCATTTCGCGGGCATGGTCATGCAGCCAGTCGAGCCGGTGATAATAGGGGATCTTGGCGTTGATCTCGGCATCGGTCCAGCTCGACCGGCGCACCCCGATCGCACCTTCCATCGTCGTCAGCCGGTCCATCGGCGCGCTCGCCAGATGGCGCAGGAAATCCCAGGCCAGCCCCTTGTGGCGCGATCCCGCGCCGATCGCCAATACCCAGAAGACGTTGAGCGACACGCTGCGACCGCCCGGCCCCGCCGGCAGCGGCGCGACATCGACCAGTCCGCGCACCCGGCTGTCCTCGGCCGTGTCGGCATAGGCGGCAAAGCCGAACCAGTTGGCCATCATCGCGACCCTGCCCTGCGCGAACAACATGCCCGACGCCACGCTGTCCAGGTCGCGCCCGCCCGGCGCTACAGCCCCAGTGTCGCCGGCGAGATCGCGCAGATAATCCAGCGCCGCATGAGCGGCCGGGCTGGTGAAGGCGGGGCGGCCGGCCGTGTCGAACGGCTCGCCGCCGCGCGACCAGATATGGATGCAGAAATCATAGAAGCCGTTATGCCCGTCGGGAAACTGGGCCAGCACCGTGCCGTAACGCTGTTCCTCCGGGCGATGCAGCACCCGCGCCGCGGCGTGGAAATCGGCCCATGTCTGCGGCACCTCCAGCCCGGCCGCCGCCAGCAGATCCTTGCGATAGACCAGGCATTCCGGACCGTCATGATAGGGCATCCCCCAATAGCCGCCGGCAAAGCGCTGCATGCTGGTCAGCGATGGGCTCCAGGCCTGCGGAAAATCGGGGATCGGCACGCGCGCCATGTGCGGCGCCAGATCCTCCAGCAGGCCTTCGGCCTGTGCCTGCGCCAGCCAGTCGGTCGCCATGAAGCCGATGTCCCAATCGCCGGTCGCCAGCCCGCGCTGGCCGATGATCGCCTCGTGCAGTGGATTGAGGTCCATGGCGACCGGCTCGATCGCGGCGTCGATGCCGGTCGTCGCCCGGAAATCGGCGAACTGTTTGACGATGGCGCTTTCGAACGGGCCGAAGCGGCGCACCGCGATGCGCAGCGTGGGGCGGGTCATGCCGATACTCCCTTGGGGCGCCGCGCCCGGCCGGCGCCGACGGTGTAGATGGCGGCCGCCGCGACGACGACGATGCCCTCGATCAGGCCCTGATAATTGGCGCCCAGATTGAGGATGTTGAAACCATTGGTCAGGGTGAAGAGCAGCAGCGCGCCGACCACCGTCTTGATCACGCTACCGGCCCCGCCGAACAGCGACGTGCCGCCCAGGATGGCCGCCGCGATCACGGTCAGCTCGGCGCCCTGCAGCGCGGTCGGGTTGATCGCGCCCAGCCGGCAGGCAAACAGGATTCCGGCAAAGCCCGCCGCGCCGCTCGACAGCATGAAGGCGCCGATCCGATAGGCATGGACATTGATGCCCGACAGGCGCGCCGCCTCGGCATTGCCGCCGACGGCATAGACCCGCCGCCCGATCACGGTGAAGCGCAGGACGAACCAGACCAGCCCGGCGAACAGGGTGAGATAGAGGACCGGCGCAGCGACCGTGAAGGTACGCCCGGTCAGCAGTGCGCCGCCCAACAGCGCGATGCCGCCAACGCCGATGAAGGGGCGCCGCCGCGCGATCGCCAGGCCCAGCAAGCCAAGGCCAATGCCGATCAGCGGCCAGAAGGGGGCAAAGCGCGCGCTCTCGAACGCCAGCATCTGCGCCAATATCGCGGGCTGCTCGACCATCAGCGATCGCCCGTCGGTCAGGATCAGCACCAGCCCCCGCACCGCCGTCAGCGTGCCCAGCGTGACGATGAAGGCATTGATGCCGACAAATTGCACGATCATGCCGTTCAGCAGGCCGATCGCCGCCGCGGTGCAGAGCGCGGCGAGGGCGGCTGCGGGAAAGCCGATCTGTCCTGCCAGCGCGATCAGCACGGCTGCTGCCAGCGCCGCCACCGATGCAACCGACAGATCGAAAGCGCCGGTGATCAGCATCACCGTCATCGCCACGCCCATGATTCCGACCAGCGATGCCTGATAGGCGATATTGCCCAGATTCTGGCCGCTGATATAGGCGGGCAGGCCCCGGCTGGCGGCGATGCCGGCCAGCACCGCGACCAGCAGTGCCAGCGCATAATAGACGCCTGCCTCGCGCAGGCCGAAGATACGGCGCCAGTCCTGAGCGCTCATGCGTCAATCCCTTCGGAAATGTCCGCCCGGCTTCCGCCGGCGGCAAGAATGAGGTCGGTTTCGCTGGTGCTGGCGGGGTCCAGCTCGCGCACCACCGCACCGTCGCGCATCACCAGGATGCGGTCGCAAATAGCGATCAGTTCCTCGAACTCGGACGACACCAGCAGCACCGGCAGCCCGTCATCGGCCAGGGTGCGCACCAGCCGCAAAATGTCGGTGCGCGCGCCAATGTCGATACCGGCGGTCGGCTCGTCCAGCATCAGCACGCGGGTGCGCGGTTTCAGCCAGCGGGCGATCACCACCTTCTGCGCATTGCCGCCCGACAATTGGGTGGGCAGGGCGTCGGCATCCGGTGTCTTGATTGCCAGCCGGGCGATCGCTGCGTCCGCCTCCGCCCGTTCGCGCGCCGGCGCCTGCAACAGGCCCCGATCGTCGCCCATGGCGATATTGTCTGATATCGACAGCAGCGGCACATAGCCCTGGCCGGCCCGGTCCTCGGGCACCAGCGCAAGGCCGGCGATCACTGCTTCGTCGGTACGGCGCGGCACCGGTACGCCGTTCAGCAGCACCATCCCGCGCGCCTGCGGATCGGCACCGAAAATGGCATGGAGCAATTCGCTGCGCCCCGATCCCAGCAGGCCGGCAAGGCCAATGATCTCGCCCGCGTGCAGGGTCAGGTCGGTCGGGACCAGCCGGCCTGGCGAGGCCAGCCCGCGCAATTCGAGCACCGCTTTGCCCGGCGCGGCGCGATGGCCGTTCCGCTCCAGCGCCGCCACCGCCCGGCCGGCGATGGCGTCGGCAATATCCTGCTCGTCCAGCGCCGCCGTCGGCGAGGCGAGCACGGCCCGGCCATCGCGCAGGATCGTGACATGGTCGGTCAGGGCCATGATCTCGTCGATGAAGTGGGAGATGAACAGCACGGTCCGCCCTTCGGCCTTCAGCCGCCGGATCGTGGCATAGACATTGTCCCGCTCATGCCCGGCGAGCGATGCGGTCGGTTCGTCCATGATGATGAGCTGCGCGTCGGCCGCCAGCGCCGCGACGATCGCGACCATCTGCCGCTGGCCGATGGGCAGATCCTGCACCAGCGCATCGAGCGCGAAGGGGTTGCCCAGATCGGCGACGATCCGTTCGATCCGCGCCTGCTCGGCCTGATTGCTGCGCCATGTGCCGCGCTGGTCCAGCAGGATATTCTCGATCGCCGACAGCGTCGGGACCAGCGGCACATGCTGGTAGATGGTGGCGATGCCGGCGGCCCTGGGGCCGGCAGGGCCGGTCCAGTTGCGGTCCTCGCCATGCCAGCCGATCGCGCCGTCGGTCGGCGCCAGCGCGCCCGCCAATATCTTGATCAGCGTCGACTTGCCCGCGCCATTGGCCCCCAGCAGGCCGTGGACGGTGCCGGGCTCGACCGCCATCTCCACGCCCTTCAGCGCCATGGTGCCATTGGGGAAGGTCTTGGTCAGCCCCTGCAGGGTCAGGATCGGCATCACCATTGCCCCACACAGGCATCGACATTGGCCCGCGTCACGGCGGGGATCGGATAGGTCAGGAATCGGTCCGTTCGCCTTTCTCCGCGCGCCGCCCGGTGCAATGCGTCAAAGGCCAGGGCCCCCAACGCTTCCGGCTTGAAGCAGACCGTGCCGTCGACCGCGCCAGCCTTGATCGAGGCGATCGCAAGGCGTGATCCGCCCACACCGATCAGTCGCGCCGACGATCCCGCCGCCCGGACCGCACGGGCACAGCCGATCACCATGTCGTCCGCCTCGCTGAAGAACAGGTCGACCTGCGGCTGGGCGGTCAGGATATTCTGGCAGGCGGCCTCGCCGCCTTCGGACGACCAGTTGCCCGGCTGCGACGCCACAATGTGATACGGGAGATGGGCAGCATCGAGCGCCTGGCGAAAGCCGCGGGCACGCTGCTCGACCTCGGGATAGCCCGCTGCGCCTTCGACGATCGCGATCCGGGCCGTTTTGCCAGGTGGCAACAGGCGCGCGGCCAGTTGCCCGGCGGCGGTGCCGGCCAGCACCTCGTCCTGCGATACCAGCGCGGTGAGGCCGGGATAGACGTCCTGCACCGACCGCTTGCGCGGATCGCCGATCAGCGCGGCGACCGACGCGACCGGAATGGCATGGCGCGCGATGCGGTCGACCCAGCCTTGCGCCACAACGCTGTCGATCGGCATGATAGCGATGCCGCGCGCCTGCTGGGCGATCAGGTCGTCAATGTCATTGGCCTGTTTCTGCACGTCGCCTTTGGCGTCCAGCACCACGGCGTTGGCGCCCGCACGCCGGGCCGCCTCGGTAAAGCCCTTGGCGATGGCGGCGGCAAAGGGATAGCTCAGGCCGACGGTCGACAGCCCATAGCGCTCCCCACCTGTCTGCGCAGCCGGGACGGGCGGGCGCTGCGCCATCACCTGCTGGCGCACGGCCAATAGCGACAGGATCGCGACGATCAGGATCGCGACCGACAGGCCGGTCAGGATATGGCGGGGCCGCAATCGCATCGGTCAGGCGTCCCGGCGCGCCACCAGATAGAGATGCTCGCAGGCCAGCACCGTCTCGTCGCGCTGGTTGCGGACGTCGACCGCCTCGGTCACCACGCCATGGCTGGCGCGCTTGGGATGGTCGCGCTTGTCGGCGATGCGGGTGATGGTGCGGATCGTGTCGCCGATATGGACCGGGCGGATGAAGCGTAGCCGGTCATAGCCATAGGACATGGCGTGCGGGTTGATGACCGTCGCGGTCAGGCCGATACCGATGGTGAATATCATCGTGCCATGGGCGATGCGCTGGCCGATATCCTGGGTCGCGCACCAATGGGCGTCCATATGATGGGGGAAGAAATCGCCGCTATGGCCGGCATGGACGACGAAGTCGGTCTCGGTGATGGTGCGGCCGAAACTCTGGCGCTCCGCCCCAATGTCATAGTCTTCGAAAAATTGCTCGATGATCATGCTGCGCCTGCCAGTTCGCTATGGATGAAGTCGCTGTCGGCGCCGAGCCGGGGGGCGGCGCGTTCATTCTTGAGGATCTGGCCGTCGACGCGGATCGGGCATCGCGTCAGCCGCAGCGTCGCGCCATCGGGCGAACGCACCTGCTGCACCGCGTCGAGCGCGGCAAAGGCGGGATCGGCGGTCAGCGCCGGCCAGTCGAGCACGGGGGCGGCCCATATGCCGGCCGGCTCCAGGATGGCCAGCCAGTGCGCGCTTGTCCGTTGCTTCAGATGGTCGCGCAGGATCGCCTTGATCGCGTCGCGTTCGGCAAACCAGCGATCCGCCGGAAAGTCGGCCATCTCCGTGCAGCCGATCAGTGCGCCCAGCCGGTCGATCGGCGCCATCGCCAGCGCGACATGGCCGTCGGCGGTGGCATAGATGCCATAGGGGGCGGCCAGATAGAGATTGGCGTTGCCGACAGCGCTGCGCGCCGGCATCGCGCCACCGCGATTGAGATAGACGGCCAGATGCTCGAACTGCAGGTCGATGGCGGTCTCGATCAGGCTGACGTCGACCCGGCCACCGTCGCCACTGACGCCGCGCCGGACCAGCAGCGCCAGTATCCCCTGCACCAGCTGCGCACCGGCCATCATGTCGGTGATCGACAGGCCGGCGGGCACTGGCGGGCCATTGCCATCGCCCGACAGCAAGGCGATGCCGGACAGCGACTGCACCAGCAGATCCTGTCCCGGCCGGTCGCGCCAAGGCCCGTCCGGGCCATAGCCGCTGACCCCGGCATAGATCAGGCGCGGGTTGATCGCGCGGACATCGTCCCAGCCTAGTCCCAGCCGGTCCATGATACCGGGCCGGAAATTGTGGATCAGCACGTCGGCCTGCGCGATCAGGGCTTTGACCCGCATCAGGTCATCCGCATTTTTGAGGTCCGCCGTCAGGCTCTGCTTGCCGCGGTTGATGGCATGGAACAGCGCGCTGTCCTGGTCGAAGGGCAGGTCCGCCAGATAGAGGCTCCGGCTGGCATCGCCGCCATCGGGGCGCTCGATCTTGATGACGCGCGCGCCCAGGTCCGCGAGCCGCAGGGCAGCCGATGGTCCGGCCAGGAACTGGCTGAAATCCAGCACCGTAAGGCCCGCAAGCGGCAGGCGTACCATCTCATTCAGGCTGTCGGACGCCACCACACCTCTCCATAATTATCATTTAATATGATATTTTCTTAGGCTATGGACCGCATCAGAACGAGTCAACATATTTGTCTGAGTAACGGAGAGGCATGCTGTGCGCGGAATGACATGGGACCATCCCCGCGGGATCGATCCGCTGTTGGCGGCATCGCGGGCGTGGCAGGAACAGACCGGCCAGACCATCGCGTGGGACCGGCGCTCGCTGCAGGATTTCGAGACCTTCCCGGTCGAGGAACTGGCCCGCCAATATGATCTGATCGTGATCGACCATCCCCATGTCGGACAAGTGGCCGATGCAGGCTGCCTGCTGCCGTTGGAGACCGTCTGCGACATGGAGGCGCTGGCGGCGATCGAGGCTGGCTCGGTCGGCCTGTCCTATCCCAGCTATCATTGGAAGGGGCATCAATGGGCCTTGCCGATCGACGCCGCGACGCAGGTCCAGGCCTGGGTGCCCGGTCGCCTGGGCGGCCCGCTCCACACATGGGACGATGTGCTGGCACTGGCCCGCACCGGCGGGCTCGGGCTGCCGTTGCGCGCGCCGCATTCGCTCATGTCGCTCTTTTCGCTGTGCGGGCTTGAGGGCGTGCCACTCGACGTGCAGGGCCCGGATCTCTTTCCTGCCGCTGCCGCCTCGGCCTATGACCGGTTGCTGCAACTGGCAGAACTGGTCGATCCGGTTGCCTATGATCAGGATCCGATCGCGCTGCTCGATGCCATGGGCGCTGCCGACAGCGTGATCGCCGGCTCGCCGCTGATCTACGGCTATGTCAGCTATGCGCTCGATGGCTTCCGCCCGATGCGCATCGCCTTCCACGACCTGCCCTTCTGCGGCCCGGCCGGTCCAGCCGGTTCCGCCCTCGGGGGCACGGGCCTTGCCGTTTCCGCGGCCAGCGCTCATTGCGCCGAAGCCGCAGCCTTTGCCCAATGGGTGGCAAGCGGCACCATCCAGGCCGACCTCTATGCCCCTGCCGGCGGCCAGCCCGGCCATGCCCAGGCATGGGAGGATGCCGCGCTCAATGCCCGGACCGGCGATTTCTATCGGGCGACGCGGGCCACGCTCGATCGCGCCTGGCTGCGACCCCGGCATGACGGCTATATGGGCTTCCAGCAGCAGGCGTCCGATCGCCTCAACCAGGCCCTGCGCGGGCGGGAGGCGGCAGCATCGGTCATTGCCGCGCTCAACCAGCTTTTCCGGGACAGCCTGGCATGAGCGATCAGCCGCTCGATGGCCTGCTTGTGCTGGACATGGCCCAATTTCTGTCAGGGCCGTCGGCGGCGTTGCGCCTGGCTGATCTGGGCGCGCGGGTCATCAAGGTGGAGCGGCCGGGCGGCGGCGACATCTGCCGCAACCTCTATCTGACCGATACCGATATCGGCGGCGATTCGACCCTGTTCCACGCGATCAACCGCAACAAGGAGAGCATTGCGCTGGATTACAAGCTGCCGGCGGATCGCGCGATGCTGTTGCGCCTGGCCGCCCGCGCCGACGTGGTGATCCAGAATTTCCGGCCCGGTGTCGCCGATCGGCTCGGCATCGGTCCCGACGCCTTGCGCGCCCATAATCCGCGTCTCATCGTCGGCACCATCTCGGGCTATGGCGACAGCGGGCCCTGGGTCGACCTGCCGGGACAGGATCTGCTGGCCCAGGCGCTGTCTGGAGCGATGTGGCTCAATGGCAGCGCCGATGACGGTCCGGTGCCCTTCGGCCTTTCGATCGCCGACATGCTGGCAGGGCACATATTGACGCAGGCGATCCTGGCCGCGCTTGTCCGGCGCAATATCAAGGGCGGGGGCGGCCATGTCGAAACCAGCCTGCTGGAGGCGATGGTCGATTTCCAGTTCGAAGTGCTGACCACCCATCTCAACGATGGTGGCCGTCCGCCGCAGCGGGCGCGGGTCCGCAACGCCCATGCCTATCTGGGCGCGCCCTATGGCGTCTATCGCACCGCCGATGGCTGGCTGGCGCTCGCAATGACACCCTTGCCCCGGCTCGAAGCGCTGCTCGACGTGCGGCTGGACGGTGATCCCTTTCGCGATCGCGACCGGCTTCAGGCGGTGCTGGCCGACCGGCTGGCGCAACGGACCAGTGCGCAATGGATCGCCTTGCTGCGCGCACAGGATATCTGGTGCGCGCCGGTCGCGGACTGGCCGGGCCTGCTGGAAGCCGAAGCCTTCCGCCGTCTCGACATGCTGCAATCGGTGCCGACGCGCGACCGGTCGATGCTGATGACCCGTGCAGCCTGGCGCATCGATGGTCAGCGTGCCGCCGGTGCCTCGGCCGCGCCCCATGTCGACGAACATGGCGCCCGGATACGCGCCGAATTCGGCTAGGCCCTCTCGCCGCGCACCTTGGCGGTGCCGAACAGCCCCATCTTGCACTTGCCGCTCACGCTGTCGCCATCGAACAGCAGGGCATATTTGAGGGTGATCGCCATCGGCTTTGTCACCTTCATCTCCCATGCCACCTGATTGCCGGCGATCGTGCCGGCAAATTCCTGCGATCCCTGATCCGCCTCAAGCCGCCCTGTCACCCGGTCGCCCATGACCTGGAAATGCGCGACCATAGGCTGCGGCCCCATCGGCGTCGCGAGCACCAGCTTCCATGCGCCGTCGATCCCGACCGGGGCGGCCGGCGTGATCGGCGGGGGAGGGGGCGCCATCGGGGCAGGGGTATTGACCTCCGGCGCCCGATGGTCGGGATGGAAGCGGCTCACCGGGCGTTCCGGCCAGGGCTGCCCCTCGATCACGGTCATCAGCTTGTCCGGCGTCAGCGGCAGGTCCACCGCCACCTCCCCGAACGGCGCAAGCGCATCGGCGATCGCATTGACCAGGGTGGGTGGGCCGATGATGCAGCCGCCCTCGCCAACGCCGCGAAAGCCGCCTTCGGCCTGTGACGGCGTATCGGCATGGACATATTCGAAATCGGGCACGTCGAAGATCGTCGGCAGCGCATAATCCTTGAAGGTCGCCGCCGTCGGATTGCCCTGCGCATCGCGCGCGGCATCCTCCAGCAGCACGCTGCCGATCGCCTGGGCCAGGCCGCCGGCAATCTGCCCCTCGACCACGGCGGGGTTGATCATCACCCCGCAATCCTCGCTGCTGACCCAGCGCTGGATCGTCACGAACCCGGTATCGGCATCGACCTCGACGATGCAGGCATGGGCCGCGCTGGTGAAGGTCATGGGCGGCGGATCATAGCGATATTGCGCTTCCAGCCCCGTCTCCATGCCCGGCGGCAATCGCCCCGGCTCGCCATAGGCGATCTCGGCAATCTCGCGCAGCGTCCGCCGCATCTCCGGCGCACCGGCGACATGGACCATCCCGTCCGCCAGGCTGATCGCTTGCGGACTGGCGTTGAGCAGATGGGCGGCCACCACCTTCACCTTGTCGGCGAGCAGGCGCCCGGCCCGGATCGCCGCGCCGCCGCCGATCACCCCCTGCCGGCTGCCACCCGCGCCGGGGCTAAAGCCGCCGCGCGAACTGTCGCCATCGAAGATGGTGACGTCCTCGATTGGCACGCCCAGCTGATCGGCGATGCACTGCGCCATCGTCGTCTGGGTGCCATGGCCCTGCGAATGGACGCTCATCACCGCGACCACCCGTCCGGTCGGTTCGATCCGCAGCTGCGCCAGTTCCCCGGTCATCACCGCGATGCTGCCGGCCGCGCCGGTCGGCTCGATATAGGCGGCGAGGCCCAGGCCCAGATAGCGCCCCTGCGCCCGCGCCGCCGCCTGCTCCGCGCGGAAGGCGGGCACGTCCACCACTTCCAGCAGCTTTTCCAGACATTGCGCCGGCGTGATATCCTCGCGCGGGATACCGAGCGGCGTGACAGACGGCTGGTCGGCGGCGGTGCAGAGATTGCGGCGGCGAATCTCCACCGGGTCGATGCCGATCTGCCGCGCCGCCCGGTCGAGCAAGGTCTCGCGCGCCAGCGTTTCGATCGCCCAGGGGCCGCGATAGGCGGCCAACCCCGGCGTATTGCTGTACCAGCCGCGCGACACGAAGCTGTAGGCGGGCATATTATAGGCCGCCCACAGGAACATATGGACCGCGATATTGGCGTCCGCCCCCATCGGATAGGCGCCGTTGTTGAGCGCATAATCGGCATGGCTGGCGACCAGCCGCCCGTCCGTGTCGAAGGCGGCGCGCAATGTCATTTCCTGCTCGCGGGCCTGGTTGGCGGCGGTCAGATTCTCGATCCGGTCCTCGATCCACTTGACCGGCCGGCGCAGCAGCATGGCGGCAAGGATGGCGGACACCTCCTCCATCCAGGGATGGTTCTTGAGGCCGAAGGAGCCGCCGACGTCCTTGGCAATCACCCGCACGCTCAGCCCCGGCCGGTCGAGCGCCAGGGTCAGCCAGCGCGCCACCAGTTGCGGCCCGGCGCAGGTGATATGGACCAGCAATTCGCTCTCGCCCTGCAGGCTCGCCACCACGCCGCGCGTCTCCATCGGCGACTGGGCGATGCGCTGATGGCGGATCGACTGGCTGACCAGATGCGGCGCGCCCGCCAGCAGCGCTTCCAGCGCGGCATCGGCTTCCTCCTCGCCCATCAGCGCGGCGACATTGTCGTCGGTGTCGGGATGCACCCGTGGGCCAAGGCGCGCATCGTCCAGCGTGACGACGGCCGCTTCCTCGGCATAATCGACCACCACCAGGCTGGCGGCATCCTCGGCCAGATAGCGGTCGTCGGCGATCACCAGCGCGACCGGATGGCCGACATAGGCAACCCGCCCGTCCGCCAGCGGCGTCATCGCCACCTCTACCGGGCCAAGGAAGAAGCTCAGCATGGTGACGCCGAACGGCGCCAGATCGGCCTGGGTCAGCACCGCATGGACGCCGGGCTGGGCACGCGCGACATCGGTGTCGATCGACCGGATCGTGCCGCGCGCGATCGGGCTGCGGACGAAGGCGGCGTGCAGCATGCCGGGCAGGATGATATCATCAACGAAGCTGCCGCGCCCGGTCAGCAGCCGGCCATCCTCCTTGCGCGGCACGCGCTGGCCGATGAAGCGCTGCGCGGAAATCGGCGGCGCGTTCATGGCGTGCCATCCTCCGCCGCCAGTTGCCGGATCGCGCGGCGTATCCCCTGATAGCCGGTGCAGCGGCACAGATGACCGGACATGGCCTCGGTCATCGCCGCTTCGTCGGGCCGGGCACCATCGGCCCGCAGCGCGGCCAGGGTCATGACGATGCCGGGCGTGCAGAAACCGCATTGCAGGCCGTGGCTATCCTTGACCGCCTGCTGCACCGGATGGAGCGTGCCGTCGGCCGCCGCCAGCCCCTCCACCGTGGTCAGGCTGCATCCATCGGCCTGCACCGCCAGCATCAGGCAGGATCGCACTGCGCGCCCGTCTACGATCACCGTGCAGGCGCCGCACACCCCCTGTTCGCAGCCGACATGCACGCCGGTATAGCCCGCCGCCTCACGCAGCCAGTCGCTCAGCATCAGCCGCCCGTCGACCAGCCCGCGATGCTGCTGGCCGTTCACCGTCATCGAAATGCGATGCTCGCTCATGCCGCCAGCCTCCGGTCGAGCGCCTGCGCCAGGCTGCTGGCAAAGATGCGCCGGCCGACGCTGCGTCGATAGGCGGCGCTGGCATGGCCGTCATCAAACGGCGCGCTGTCGGCGATCGCCAGATCGGCAATGGCCTGCACATCGATCCGGTCGATCGCCTGGCCGACCAGCGCCTGCTCCGCCTGCCGCGCGCGCATCGGTGTCGGCCCCATGCCGAACCAGGCGATGCCCGCCCGCTCGATCCGGCCTTCCGCGATCGCCAGCGCGCCGACCAGCCCGACCAGCGCGAAATCGCCGGGGCGCCGCGCCACTTCACGGAACAGCGGCACCGCATCCGCCGGCCAGGCGGGATAATCGATCGCCACCAGCATCTCGTCGGGCGCGATCGCGGTCGCATAGGGACCAAGATAGAGGTCGTCGGCGGCCATGGTCCGCGCGCCGCGCACCGACCGCAGGGTCATGGAGGCCCCCAGCGCCACCGCCGTCGCCGGCATCTCGGCCGCCGGTTCACCCAGCGCGATCGACCCGCCAATCGTCCCGCGATTGCGGGTCTGGTGATGGCCGACATGGGCGAGCGCCGTGACGAAGACGGGCAAGGCCCGCGCCAGCAGCGGATTGGCCAGCGCATCGGCCTGCCGTGTCGCCGCGCCGATCCGCAGGCCGCCGGCATGGGGGGCGACGCCCTGCAATTCGGGCAGATGGCCGATGTCGATCAGGATGAAGGGCTGGCTCATGCGCAGCGCCAGCAACGGCATCAGCGTCTGGCCGCCCGCCAGCAATTGCGCGCCGCCGCCGGCCTCGGCCAGCAGGGCGCAGCTATGGTCGATGCTGGTGGCGCGGACATAGTCGAACGGCGCGGGCTTCATCGCCGCCCCCTGCGCCCGGCCTCGAACCCGGCCAGCGCCGTCACCGCCAGCAACAGGCCGATCGCCACCATGCCGGTGCCCGCCACGCCGCTGCGCTCCAGCAGCACCCCGGTCGCCAGCGCCAGCAAAAGCGCGATGATCCAGCCCCAGGGATGGCCGCCCGCCGATGGCGGAGCCTGCACCGGCGCTGGCACCGCCGCGACCGGACCATCCTCCGCCGGCACGGTGCCGCCGCTGACCACCGCGTTGAAGTTGCGGAAGAATTGCCCCGCAAGCTGCTTTGCCGTGGCGTCGATGATCGGCCCGCCCAGTTGCGCCAGCCGGCCGCCGACCTCGGCCTCCACCGCATAGGACAGGCGCGTTTGGGCGCCATCGGCGGCCAGCGTCACCTTCGCGCCGCCCCTCGCATGCCCCACCGTGCCGCCCTGGCCCTCGCCGCTGATGCGATAGCCATTGGGGGCGTCGATCTCCGACAGGGTGACGGTGCCGGCAAAGCGCGCGCCGATCGGGCCTATCTTGACCGCGATCTCGGCCCGCAGCCGGTCCTCGCCGTCGCGTTCCAGCGACTGGCAGCCGGGAATGCACTGGCGCAGCACCGCCGGATCATTGAGCGCCTGCCATACCGCGTCGCGCGGCGCGGCGATCCGCTCCTCGCCGGTCATCCGCATCAGAAGCGCGCCGCCGTCGCTGTGTCGGTGTCGGGCTTGCGCGTGCCCAGCGCCTCGCGCGCGGTGGCGCGCAGATAGGACCAGATATTGTGGATCTGCGCCTTGCCCAGCGGGAAGCGCGGCATGCCCCGTTCGGCCAGCGCGCCTTCCTGCACCACCTGGTAGAAATTCTCCTCCGACAGCGACAGGGCGGATTCGCGCAGGTCCGGTCCCGGTGCGCCGGCCCCCTTGAACGCCATGCCGTGACAGGCGCCGCAGATGAAGCCCATCTCCTTGCCGGCCGCCACCGCCTTTTCGTCCAGCACGATGCTGGGATCGTCGAGCGCATGGATCGCCATGTCGCGCGGTGGCGATGGCGCCAACCGCGCCTTGCCGCCGATCGCGAAGCTCAGCAGGCGGCGGGGCTGGGCGCCATATTTCCAGCCGACATTCAATATCTCGCTGGCCGCCGCCGTGGTGCCGCCCCAGCCGACCAGCAGCGACACATATTGGGTGTCGCCGATGGCATAGCTCATCGGCGCACCGATGATCCCCAGCCCCGCATTGAAGCGCCACATTTCCTTGCCGCTCGCCGCATCATGCGCGCGGACATAGCCGTCGGCGGTGCCCTGGAACACCAGCCCGCCCGCCGTCGCCAGCGTCCCGCCATTCCACAGATGGGGCCGTGCCATGCGCCAGCGCGCCTTCTGCGCTACCGGATCCCAGGCGAGCAGCGCGCCGGTGAGGTCGTCCTTGTCGCGCTTTTGCGTGATGAAGCTGGCGCTGGCCCCGGTGATGCTGGCCAGGAACCCCTTGTCCGCCTTCGCGTAGCGGGCGCCGGCCTGCATATAGGGGATATAGGCCAGACCCGTCTGCGGGCTGTAGCTCATCGCCTGCCAGTTATGGCTGCCCAATGTGCTGGGATAGATGTCGACCGGCCCCTCCTGATAATGGACGTTGGCGGTTTCCACCGGGCGTCCCGTGGCCATGTCGATATGGCTGGCCCAGCTCACCTTGCCGACCTTCTCGGCCGAGATGAGTTTTCCGGTCTCGCGGTCCAGCACATAGAAGAAGCCGTTGGTCGGCTGCTGCATCAGCACTTTGCGCGGCCGGCCGTCGATCGTCACCGTCGCGGCGATCATGTTGGCCGTCGCCTTGTAATCCCAGCTTTCGCGGGGGTTCTGCTGATAATGCCAGATATATTGGCCGCTATCGGCGTCCAGCGCGACGATCGAGGCGACGAACAGATTGTCGCCGCCGCCCGGACTGCGCTTCTCCGGATCATAAGGGCCGGCATTGCCGACGCCCAGATAGATGCGGTTGAGCTCCGAATCGAAGGTCATGCCGTTCCACACCGTGCCGCCGGTGCCGGTCTTCCAGTAGGAACCGTTCCAGCTCTTGGCCGCCATTTCCATCACCGGGTCGCCGGCATTCTGCTCCGGGCTGCCCGGCACCGTCCAGAAACGCCAGACCTGCGCCCCGGTCTTCTGGTCATAGGCGGTGACGAAGCCGCGCTGGCCGATGTCGGCGCCGCCATTGCCGATGATGACCTTGCCGTTGAAGGTGCGCGGCGCGCCGGTCAGGCTGTGCATCGTGCCGGGCGGCAGCGTGTTGACGCTCCAGGCGACCGCGCCGGTCCTGGCATCCAGCGCAATCAGCCGGCCGTCGAGCACGCCGATGAAGATGCGGCCATTGTCGTAAGCGACACCGCGATTGACCCCCATGCCCATCGCCTGCCGGGTCGGATTGACCTTCCAGATTTCCGGATCATATTTCCAGATCAGCCTGCCGCTCGCCCCGTCGACGGCATAGACCGCGCCATAGCTGCCGCTGAAATAGAGGATGCCGTTCACCGCCAGCGGGGTCGCCTCCAGCGATACCTCGCCCTCCAGGTCGAGCGACCAGGCCAGGCCCAGCTTGCGGATATTGGCGGTGTTGATCGCGCTCAGCTGGCTATAGCCGCTCTCGTCGGCGCTGCCGCCCACGCCCGGCCAGTCAGCCCCCGTGCCGGTCTGCGCCGCCTGCTGCGCCACCAGTCCGGCGGCCGACGCCGCCAGCGCCAGTCCCGCCACCGTCCGCACCAGAAACAGCCCGCGCGTCCCCCGCATCCGCTCTCTCCCGTCCTGCCCGCTTGCCGCGATGCCTGTTTGACTGAACAGGTGTTTAGTTTTTGTCGCTCAGCCGGTCAAGCAGGCGCAGGCCATCGCCCGCGGGCATCGCCCCGGTGCTGTCATCATCGCTGTCAATTTTGCCCTGTCGGGATCAGTCCGCGCCGGGGGCGAAGCGGGCGCGGGTCGATTGCGCCGCCTTGCGCGCTTCCTCGACGGCGGCCTCCTCGGTCGCGAACAGCAGATGGTCGATCACCGCCGCCAGATGGCCGCGCATCGCCGCGCGCGCCGCCGCCGGATCACGCGCCCGGATCGCCTGGGCGATGACGCGATGCTCCTCGACAACCGGCGTCACCTTGGCGGCACGGGCCTTGGCGAGCAGCAGCCGCGATTCCGGCGCGCTCGCCCGCATTTCCCACAGCCGCGCGACACTGTCGACCAGCGCCGCGTTGCGGGTCGCCTGCGCGATCAGCATGTGGAATTGCTGGTCGACGGCATAGGCATCGCCATCGCGCAGATTCTCGCTGGCGATCTGTTCGACCAGCCGGTCCAGTTCGTCCAGCTCGTCCGGTCGGGCATGCAGTGCCGCCAGCGCCGCTGCCTCGCCCTCGATCGCCAGTCGCGCTTCCATCAGTTCGAAGGCGGTGATGCTGAACCGCGGCGCCTCGGCCGCCTGGCGATCGGTGCCGGGAATCCGCACCACATAGGCGCCCGATCCGACCCGCACCTCGACCAGTCCCTGCACCTCCAGCGCGATGATCGCTTCGCGCACGGTCGGGCGGCTGACATCATGCTCGATCGCCAGCTCGCGCTCGGGCGGCAGCCGGTCGCCCACGGCATAGCGGCCACCCGCCAGGTCCGCGAGCAACCGCCGGGCGAGTTGCTGATAAAGGCGGCTGCCATCGCCGACGTCCGGCAGGGTCTGGGAAGAACTGGTCATGTCAGCCCCTCTCATGCGCTACTCTGCCCGGCTTTTGAAGCCCCTCAGCCGGGCAGGGCGATCATCGATATCTGCCGGCCATAATCACCTTCCTGCGCATGGCAGGACCGGCGATAGCTGAAGAAGCGATCGGCCTGGCTATAGGTGTCCTCGTCCAGCAGGCTGATCCGCCCGATCCCCGCCGCCTGCAGCCGCGACGCGACATAGGCGGCGATGTCGAACTGGCAGTGGCCGGGCCGCCCGGCGCTGAAGAATCGCGCATTGTCCGCGTCGTCCCGCTCGAACCGTTCGGCAAAGTCCAAAGTCACCTCGTAGGAAGCACGCCCGATGCAGGGGCCGATGGCGCAGGCAATGCCCGCGCGCGTCGCGCCCAGCGTCTCCATCGCCGCGATCGTCCGGTCGGTGACGCCGCTGATCGCGCCCTTCCAGCCGGCATGGGCCGCTCCGATCACGCCGGCTTCCTTGTCGGCGAACAGCACCGGCACGCAGTCGGCGGTCAATATGCCCAGGATCAGCCCCGGCGTGCGGGTGACCATCGCATCCGCCTCGGGCCGTTCATCCTCGGCGATCGGCGCGGTCACGGTCACGACATCGGGCGAATGGACCTGTCGCACCGTCACCAGCGTGGCGCCGGGCAGCAGCGCGTCACGCGCCAGATCGCGGTTGCGCAGGATCGCCAGCCGGTCATCCTCCGACCCCAGCCCGACATTCAAACCGGCGCACACCCCGGTCGATACGCCCCCCTGTCGTCCGGCAAAGCCATGCGGGACATCGCCCAGCGCGGGCGCCCGCAGCAACTCGATCATAAAATTTCCTTCGCGCGTTCAGTGAAGAAGCATGTCTCAGAAGCGCAACATACTTGCGCATGGCGGATTAGGCGATAGTCTCCCGTCCCACAGAAAAGGGGGGGCGGCTAACGCGTCGCCCGGGCAGAAGACTCCAATAAAGGGTTTCATTGATGATTTTCGGGCGCGTTAAGCCTCTCGACGCCATATTGGCGACGGCAGAGAAAAAATCACTGCATCGCTCACTGGGCGCATTCCAACTCACCATGCTGGGCATCGGCGCCGTCATCGGCACCGGCATTTTCGTGCTGACGGCCGAAGCCGCGCAAAAGGCGGGGCCGGGCATGATGCTCTCCTTCGTCATTGCCGGCTTCGTCTGCGCGGTCGCCGCGCTCTGCTATGCCGAAATGGCGGCGATGGTCCCGGTCTCGGGTTCGGCCTATACCTATAGCTACGCCGTGATGGGCGAACTCATCGCCTGGATGGTCGGCTGGGCGCTGATCCTCGAATATGCGGTCGCTGCCGGCGCCGTGTCGGTGGGCTGGTCCGGCTATGTGGTCGGCCTCATTGAACATACCTTCCATCTCGACATACCCGATCTGCTGACGCGCGGGCCGTTCGATGGCGGCATGGTCAACCTGCCGGCGATGCTGATCGCGTCGCTCGTCACCTGGCTGCTGGTCATCGGCACCAAGGAAAGCGCCACCGTCAACGCGGTGCTGGTCGCGATCAAGGTGTCGGCGCTGACCCTGTTCATCGTCCTGTCGGTGCCGGTCATGAACATGAAGGGCTTCACCCCGTTCATGCCGCTCGGCTTCTCGGGCGTGTCGGCCGCTGCCGCCTCGATCTTCTTCGCCTATGTCGGCTTCGACGCGGTTTCGACCGCAGCGGAGGAAACCAAGAATCCGCAGCGCAACATGCCGATCGGCCTCATTGGCTCGCTCGCCATCTGCACCATCTTCTACATGCTGGTGGCCGCCGGCGTGATCGGCACCGTCGGTGCGCAGCCGGTCTATGGCCCGGCCGGCGAAGTGCTGGCTCCCGGCTCGACCGCTTTGTCGCAGCAGTGCGCCGCGCTGGCCGCTGCCGGCACCGAAGCCGTCACCTGCTCGAAGGAAGCGCTGGCCTGGACCCTGCGTGAAATCGGCTGGCCCCAGATCGGCAACCTGCTCGGCCTCGCCGCCGGCCTGGCTTTGCCTTCGGTCATCCTGATGATGATGTTCGGCCAGACCCGCATCTTCTTCGTCATGAGCCGCGACGGCTTGCTGCCGGAACTCTTCTCGAAGGTGCATCCGACCTACAAGACGCCGCACGTCATCACCATCCTGACCGGCATCTTCGTGGCGCTGTTCGCCGCCTTCTTCCCGGTCGGCATCCTGGCGGACATCTCCAACTCGGGCACGCTGTTCGCCTTCGCCGCCGTGTCGATCGCGGTGATGCGCCTGCGCAAGACCGATGCGGACCGCAAGCGTCCGTTCCGCACCCCGGCCATCTACGTCACCGCGCCGATCGCGATCGCCGGCTGCGCCTATCTCTTCTGGAGCCTGGGCGTCGAAACCAAGCTGATGTTCGTCGGCTGGGCGACGCTCGGCCTGATCGTCTATTTCGCCTATAGCCGCAGCCGCAGCCATGTCGGCCGCGGGATTGTCGATGTGGCGGAGGCTGGCGCGGGCATCCCGCCCCAGCCGGTGCCGCCGCTGCCGGGCGCGCACACGCCGGGCGGCCAGGACGCCTGATCGGCCTGACGATCGATGGAAGGAAGGGGCGGGCGACCGCCCCTTTTTCTTGGGTGCCGCTGCCGGCCCGAACCCTGCGACCTTTTGTCTTGGTGACAGCGGGCGGGGGCCGGGCTAGGCCGTCCCCATGGGGAGCCTGCGCGCCTATCTTCAGCAGCATCGGGGGCAAGCGCTGGCGCTTGTCCTGCTGGCGCTGTGCATGAAGGCCTTGCTGCCCGGCGGCTTCATGCTGGCGCAGCAACAGCGCACCCTGGTCATCCAGTTCTGCCATGACGCCGCGATCGGCAGCACCGCCTCGCAACTGATCGTGCCCTTGCAGGCCGATCCCGATCATCAGCCGGCCGACGCGGCCAAGCGCACATGTCCCTATGGCGCGCTCTCGATGGCCTCGCTCGGCGGCGCCGATCCGCTGATCCTGGCGCTGGCGATCGCCTTCGTACTGCTGCTCGGCTTTGCGCCGGTGCGGCCGCCCGCGCTTGTGCGCATCAGCCATCTGCGTCCCCCTTTACGCGGACCGCCCGCCTGATCTGACCATGGCCGTGCCGCCGCGCGGCCTTTCTTTCAGATCAAGCGCCCCTGCCGGGAAGGCAGGCGCGCGCAAACAGGGTTTCCGATGAAGACATCTCTCGTCGCAATCGCCGCATCGCTGGCATTGCTCCCCACCCATGTCGCCGCGCAGGACAGCCTGCCGGCCGATACCCCCATCGCCGATGACGCGGCCCCGCCGCTCCAGACCCGCTTCGACGCGGCTGCGCTCGATATCGGCAGCGCGCCGCTCAACGGCGCCCGGCTCGGCAGCGGCACATTGCGCCGTCGTGCCGTGTCGAGCAGCGACACCGCCGCCATCCTCGCCAGCCTGCCCGGCGTCGCGGCCAATGGTGGCGGCGGCTTTTCCTCCATGCCGGCGCTGCGTGGCCTGACCGAACAGCGGATTCGCATAACGCTCGACGGCATCCCGGTCGATATCGCCTGCCCCAACGACATGAACACGCCGCTTTCCTATACCGATCCGCAGACGGTCGGCAGCATCGCGGTCGTGCCGGGCGTCTCGCCGGTCAGCATGGGCGGTGACAATATCGCCGGCATCATTGCCGTCGAAAGCGCGATGCCGCGCTTCGCCGTCGATGGCGGCACCCTGGTCACGGGGGAGGCATCCAGCTTCTATCGCAGCAATGGCGACGCCTTTGGCGGCGGCGTCACGCTGACGGTCGCGGGCAAGCGGATCAGCGCCACCTATAGCGGCTCCTACACCCAGTCGGATAACTATGACGGTGGCGGCAACCGGGGCGTGGTCCGCTCGACCGAATATGCCAAGACCGACCATCAACTGGCGCTCGCCGCCCAGACCCGCCTTGGCCTGTTCGAACTGAAGGGCGGCTATCATTTCTCGCCCTATGAGGGCTTCCCGAACCAATATATGGACATGACCTCGAACAGGTCCTGGTTCCTCAACGGCCGCTATCGCGGTACCTTCGCCTGGGGCGATGTCGATGCCAGCATCGGCTATCGCGACACCGCCCATCGGATGGACTTCCTCGCCGACAAGCAGCCGGGCTCCATGCCGATGAACACGCAGATCCACAGCTTCACTTCGGCGGTGAAGCTGAGCCTGCCGGTCGGCCCGCACGACACGCTGCGCGTGGGCGGGGACTATCAGCATCAGGGCATGGACGACTGGTGGCCGCCGGTCGCCGGATCGATGATGATGGGCCCCAATCCCTATATCAACATCAACAATGGCCGGCGCGACCGGCTCGGCCTGTTCGGCGAATGGGAATCGCACTGGACCGACCGGCTCTCCACCTCGATCGGCGCGCGCTTCGATCGGGTGCGGATGAACACTGGCGACGTCCAGCCCTATGGCACCGGCATGATGAACATGGCCGACGCGATGGCGGCCGAAGCCTTCAACGCGCGCAGCCATCGCCGCACCGACAACAACTGGAGCGCGACCGCGCTGGCGAGCTGGCAGGCGTCCGACCTGCTCGCCTTTGAACTCGGCTATGCGCACAAGAGCCGCGCGCCCAATCTCTACGAACGCTATGCCTGGGGCCGGGGCGCGATGGCCAGCCAGATGATCGGCTGGTATGGCGACGGCAATGGTTATGTCGGCAATCTCGACCTCAAGTCGGAACAGGCCGATACGGTCAGCGCTGCGCTGCGTCTGACCGCGAAGGGCGGGGCGACGCTGAAGATCTCGCCCTATTATACCCGCGTGAACGACTATATCGACGCGGTCCATCTCCAGGATCTGACCGACATGATGGGCATGCCCAGCGGCTTCGTGCAGCTGCAATTCGCCAATCAGGACGCCGAATTTTACGGCGTCGATGTCAGCGCCAGTGTGCCGCTCCAGCGCAGCGCCCATGTCGAAACCAGCTTCACCGCCAGCGCTGCTTACGTCCATGGCCAGAATCTGTCGGATGGCGGCCCGCTCTATCGCCAGATGCCGCTCGACCTGAAGATGGGCCTCGCCCATCGCATCGACGCGCTGGAACTGGGCGCGGATGTCGAATTTGTCGCCGACAAGAATCGCGTCGACGCCACCCGCAACGAACCGCGCACGCGCGGCTATGCCCTGGTCGACCTGCGCGCCGGCTATACGTTGCCGCTCTGGGCCAGGGGGCTGAAGCTGACGGTCGAGGCGAAGAATCTCTTCGATGCCGGCTATGACCTGCCGCTCGGCGGCATGTCGCTGGGCGATTATGGCGCGACCGGCGTGCTGCGCCCGGTGCCGGGTATGGGCCGCTCGATCAATCTGGGCCTCAGCACGCGCTTCTGACGAACCGGTCGGGCGCATCGTGTCGGTGCGCCCGACCTCCCAATCAGGATATACTCTGTGGGCGGTCGGGTGGGGCTGTGGGCCGGTGCGGACTTTCCAAACAGAAAGTCAGTGCATCGCCTCATATTCCTCGCGCAGCGCGTTGAGGTGCGGCCGGGTGAACAGCTTGCCGCGCTCCGCCCAGAAGACGATCAACAGCGATCCCGATCCGAACACCAGCAGCCCCAGCGTGAAGGGCAGGGTGGTCCCGTCGAAGGCGCGCCCGACCAGGCTGCCCAGCGCGCTCGACACCGCAGTCGTCAGGAACGCCTGGAACGACGAGGCAACGCCTGCCCCCTTGGAAAAGGGCTCCATCGAGATCGCGCTGAAATTGGACGCGGTGAACGCCACCGTCATCATCGTCATCGCCTGCAGCACCATGAAGGTGACGATCGTTTCCTGCCCGGCCAGGATCACCGCCAGATGCACCGCCGCGATCAGGATGAAGGCGATCAGCGCGCTCTGGCTCAGCCGCCGCGCGCCGAAGCGCGAGACCAGCCGGCTGTTGACCAGGCTGCCGATGCCCATGCTCCCGGCGATCGTCGCAAAGGCGAGCGGGAAGATCTTCTGCGCATGGAACACGTCGAAGAAGATCTGCTGCACCGACAGGATGAAGCCGATGAGGCCGCTCATCACCACGCCGCTCGCCAGCATGTAACCGATCGAGCTGCGCGTGCGAAAGATCGTGCCGACCGTCTGGAGGATGGTGCGCGGATTGATGCGGATGCGATTGTCGGGATGCAGCGTCTCGGGCAGGCGGATCGCCATCCAGCCCAGGATCGCGGTCGCCAGGATCGCCAGCACCCAGAAGATCCAGCGCCACGGCGCGATCCAGAGGATCGCCTGGCCAAAGCTGGGTGCCATCACCGGGATCAGCATGAACACCGCGAAGATCAGCGACATGACCCGCGCCATCGCGTCGCCCTTGAACCGGTCGCGGATGATGCCGACGGTGATGACGCGGCTCGCCCCGGCAAAGAAGCCGGCGCTGGTGCGGGCGATCAGCAACATAGTGAAGCTGTGCGCCCCGGCACAGGCGATCGAGGACAGGATGAACAAGATCATCGCCCCGCCCAGCACCTTCTTGCGCCCGAACTGGTCGGACAGCACGCCGAACAGCAGCGATCCCACGCCCAGCCCCATGAAATAGAAGCTGATGATCAGCTGCCGGTCATTGGGGTTGGCGATATGCAGGTCGCGGCCAATGTCGGGCAGGGCCGGCAGCATCGGGTCGATCGACAGCGCATTCATCGCCATCAGGCACGCACACAGCAGCACGAACTCGCGGAAATGAATATCCTTTGCGGCAGGCTGCGCGCCCATGGGGGAATTTTCGGCCATCACTGGCCTATGCGGACAATCGCCCGGCGGCGCCAGCCCCAACGCGCTTATTTCCGCCCCTCATCGCCCGCCTGTCGTCGCCCACCGGGCATTAACCCTGCCGCATCCAGCCGCTTCGGGCAAACTGCGCAAATATGCCGATTTTGCCGTTAACCATTTTTTACGGCCTGCCGGGCATTCTGCCCCCACTCGCAAACCAAAGGTTGGAACATTGGGTTAGGGATACAGGGGAAGATCATGGCAAATAGTCTCAAAAGTGCGCAGTTTTTGATGGATAGTCGTCTGGCCGGTGCGGCCCACGGCTCGGCAGAGGCCTGTTTCGAACTGGGCGTCGCCTATAGCTGCGGCACCGGGGGCATGCCGATCGACCTGGTCGAGGCGCATAAATGGTTCAACCTTGCGGCCCGTGGCGGCAGCGAAGCCGGCCAGAGCATGCGCGCCGAAATCGCCGAGGAAATGACCGCGCGCGAGATTGCCGAGGCCCAGCGCCAGGCCCGTGCCTGGATCGTCGCGACCGAAGTCCGCGCCGCCTGATCAGCCTTCCTTGCGGAAGGGCGTTCTTTCATTGAGCCACATACGGTCGCGCTGCACTTCCTCCCGCTCGGCGTCGAGGAACCCCGCCACCGCCCGGCGAAAGCCCGCATTGGGAATATGATGCGCCGAATAGGTGGGTTGCGGCGCATAGCCGCGCGCCAGCTTGTGGCCGCCCTGCGCGCCCGCCTCGACCCGGTCGAGCCCGCGCGCGATCGCCGCATCGATCGCCTGATAATAGCATAGTTCGAAATGCAGGTTGGGCACGTCCTCGCGGCATCCCCAATAGCGGCCATAGAGCGTGTCTTCGCCGATCAGGTTCAGCGCGCCTGCAATCGCCTGTCCGTCGCGCAGCGCCAGCATCAGCAATATCTTGTCCGCCATCGTCTCGCCCAGGATCGAGAAGAAGGACCGGGTCAGATAGGGCCTGCCCCATTTGCGCGCGCCGGTATCCTGATAGAAATCCCAGAATATGTCCCAATGCGCCTCGGTCAGGTCGCGCCCGGTCAGGTGGACGATCTCCAGCCCCTCGACCGCACGCCGCCTTTCCTTGCGGATATTCTTGCGTTTCTCGCTCGACAGCTCGGCCAGGAAATCCTCGAATCCGGCATAGCCCTTGTTATGCCAATGGAACTGGCTGTCCTCGCGAATCAGCCAGCCCGCCGCCTCGAACAGGGCGATCTGCTCGGGATCGACGAAGGTCGCATGCGCCGATGACAGCGCGTTGCGCTCGACCAAAGTCTCGATTCCCGCGATCAGCGCCGGCCCCAGCGTCGAATCGCGCAGCAGCAATCGGGGGCCGGGCACGGGGGAGAAGGGGGCGGCGATCTGTATTTTCGGATAATATTGGCCGCCCGCCCGTTCCCAGGCATCGGCCCAGCCATGGTCGAACACATATTCGCCCTGGCTGTGGGTCTTGGCATAGAGCGGCGCGGCCGCCGCGATCGTCCCGTCCGGCCCGTCGATGACGATCGGCAAGGGTTGCCATCCGGTGCCCGGCCCGACGCTTCCAGACCGTTCCAGCGCGGTCAGGAAATCCCAGCTGACGAACGGATTGGCGCTGCCGGCACAGGCATCCCATTGCGCCCTGGGCAGGTCGGCGACGCCACCGGCGATGCGCGCGACAAATTCGCTCATGCTGGTCCCTCGAAGATGATCTGGTCGACATGGGCCGCAGCGATCGTCCGCTGCGCCGCGCTGCGCACCGTCCAGCTCAACACCGGCAGTCCCCGGCGACGGGCGGCAGCGGCGAAGCGGAAGGGCAAGTCACGGATATCACAGGCCAGAAAATCGGGATTGGCCAGCCAAAGTGCAAGGGTGCGGTCGAAAAGCGCGCGCAGCCGCCCCTTGTTCTGGCTGCTGCTCACCAGCCCGCGCACCATGTCCGGCCGATGTCGCGCAAACCAGCGCATCGCCAGCGGGTTGAACGACATCACCGCCACCGGCTGGTCGCGGCCGTCGAGCGCCCTTGCCACCGCAGCGCAGATCGGCGCGACATCGCGTCCCTCGACCTTTATCTCGATCAGCAGCGGCGTCGCGATACAGGCGTCCAGCAGTGCGGTTAGGCGCGGGATCGCGCCGCCATCGGGCAGGCGCAGCGCGTCCAGCTCTGTCGCATCGCGATCCGCCATGGCGCCCGCTTGCCCGGCCATCCGCATCAGGCTGGCGTCATGAAAGACGAAGGGCCGGCCGTCCCGGCTCAGCCGGACATCACATTCGATGCCCAGTCCCCTGGCGATGGCGGCATCGAACGCCGCCATGCCATTTTCGCTGATGCCCGTCCGATGCAGCCCGCGATGGGCGAAGGGGCGGGCGGTCAGCCAGTCGGGCCGCTTATGCAGCGGGGCGAACCTGCACGATCGCGTCGATCTCGACGGCGGCGCCCAGCGGCAGCACCGGTACGCCGACGGCGCTGCGGGCATGCTTGCCGGCTTCGCCGAACACCGCGACCATCAGTTCCGACGCGCCATTGGCGATCTTGGGCTGGTCGGTGAAGCCCGGCGCGCTGGCGATGAAGGCGCCCAGCTTGACGATCCGCTCGACCCGGTCGAGGTCGCCGCCCAGCGCCGCCTTCATCTGGGCGATGAGGTTCAGGCCACAGGCGCGCGCGGCTTCGACGCCATAATCGAGGTCGCGGTCTTCGCCCAGGCGGCCGGTCATCAACTGCCCGTCCTTCAGCGCGATCTGGCCGGAAATATGCAGCAGGCCGTTCACCTCGACCGCCGGCACATAGGCGGCGACCGGCGCGGCGGCGGCGGGCAGGGTGATGCCTAGTTCGGCAAGGCGGGCGTCGATGCTCATGCAATGGCTCCATTCAGGGGCGTTGAAATAGCGGGTGCCGGCCCTTCGGCCAGGCGGGCGATGATCCATTTTTCGGCGCTGGCCCAATCGTCGATCCGGGCATGGGCCTTGTCCGCGACCGGGATGTCGCCGGCGATCTCGGGCTCGCCGACCATGTGCAGCCGCCACACATCGGGCGCATGACGCGCGACCGACGCATGATGCTCGCCCAGATCGTCGATGAACAGGGCGCAGCTCGGCTGGCGCTCGGCCAGGATATTGGCCAGCTTGCGCCCCTTGCCGCCATGGTTCCAGTGGACCGGCAGGTGCAGGCCATGGCTTGCGAGCTGCTTGATGCGCAGCTGGTGGTGGCGCTCGCCGATATTGGTCAGCACCTCGATGTCGGCGATCTGTGCCAGCCCGTGCAGCGCCTCGACCGCGCCGCTGATCGGGGTCTGGCGCGCCATTTCGGTATCGAAAAAGGCGATCAGCAATTCCCACACCAGTTCGCGTTCCAGCGGGATGCCGCTGTTCTTGTGGCGCAGCGCCTCGGCAAAACCCTGTTCGCGCATGTCGAAATGCACGTCATGCGTCTCGTCCAGCCAGTGGCGGAACGGCACGACCATGTGCAGCAATACCTCGTCGCAGTCGGTGATGATCAGCGGACGGCTCATCGGCTCAGATTCTCCTTCGCGGCGATCAGGGCCGCCGGGCTGCTGTCGATCGCCTCGGCACAGGCAACCAGATCGGGTTCATGGTCGGCCAGAAAGGCCAGCACCGCGGCCAGGATCGCGCGATTGCCGACGCCTGCGCGCAGCGCATCGGCATCCAGTCCGGTCAGCGCCAGCAGCCGATCGGCCCTGCGACCATCGATCAGCGTCCATCCCATTGCCATCAATGCCAAAATTTCGGCATCGGCGGCGCTATCCGGCTTGCCATTCTGGGTCTCGGGTCGCATGATTGGCTCTCGCGGAATGGGCGGCTATAGGCGCGCACCAAGGGGCTTCTCTGGAACGCGGGTGACTCGTGGCAAAGCGCGTGCTCGTTGTCGAGGACAACGAACTCAATCTGAAACTTTTTTGCGACCTGCTGCGCGCGCACGGGCATGACGTGCTGCCGCTGCGCGACGGCCGCGACGTGCTGGCGCAGGCGCGCGAGTTCGCGCCGGACCTGGTCATCACCGACATCCATCTGCCCCATGTCAGCGGCTATGACCTGATCGTGTCGCTCAAGGGCGATGACAGCCTGTCGGCGGTGCCGATCATGGCGGTCACCGCCTATGCCGGGAAGGGCGATGAGGACCGCATCCGCGCCGCCGGCGCCGACGCCTATGTGTCCAAGCCGATTTCGGTCCTGCGGTTCGTGGAGCAGGTGAACGCGCTGCTGTAACCCACCGGCAACAGCGTCACTGATGCGTCATCATTCGGTCGCTGCTCTGACATCATAGCGCAGTTTGCGCGTCATCCTCCTCTGTCACGTCATGCGCGCCAAGGGCGCGGCGGTCATGCCGACGCTCGGATGCACAGGGGTATTTTATCATGTCTCATCTGACCGACGAGGCGCGCGCGGCCTTCCGCGATGCGCAGCCCAAGATTGTTTCGGGCGAAGATAGCCTGGAAGCCATCGTCGCGGCCAATCCGGGCCGCCGCTCCGTCCTGAAGAACGGCCTGCTGGGCCTGTCCGTGCTGCCGATGCTCGGCGCGCTCGCCGCCTGCGACGATGATGACGACGACAGCACGCCGGCACCCACGCCGACGCCGACGCCCACCCCCACGCCGACTCCGACGCCCAGCTATGGCATCAACTTCACCTCGGTCGCGATCAACACCAACGACACCGTGACCGTGCCGTCGGGCTATACTGTCGATGTGCTGCTCAAGGCCGGCGATCTGGTCGAAGCCGGCACCGCCTTTGCCAACGGCACCTTCCCGACCAGCGTCAGCCAGACCGCGGCCTGGGCCGGCGGCAATCATGACGGCATGGAATATTTCGAACTGACCGGCACCGACGCCAACAGCGGCGGCCTGCTCGCGATCAACTTCGAACTGCCCGACTATAATATCCTCTTCTCCAGCGGCAGCTATAACGCATCGACCGCCACCGCCGATCAGAAGGCGATCGCGCTCTCGGCCGTCGGCATCGCCGTGGTCGAAGTGACCAAGGGCACGGACGGCAAGTTCGCGGTCAAGGCCGGCTCGAAATATAACAAGCGCTACAGCGGCAACACCGACTATCGCGTCGGCGGCCCTGCTGCGGGCGTCCTGCCCGGCACGATCCGCGGCATGCTCAACAACTGCTCGTCGGGTCGCACCCCCTGGGGCACCTACCTCACCTGCGAGGAAACGACGAACAACTATCTCGATCCGACCCAGCCCAACACCAGCTATGGCTGGGTGGTCGAGATTGACCCGTTCCAGGAACTTGCCCCCGCGACCAAGCGCACCGCGCTCGGCCGTTTCAGCCATGAAAATGTCGCCCACATGACCGACGCCAACAACCGCGTCGCCTTCTACATGGGTGACGATTCGACGCCGGGCTGCGTCTACAAGTTCGTGCCGGACCGTGCCTTCAGCAGCAGCAACCGTGCCGCCAACACCGACCTGCTCGATTATGGCACCCTCTATGTCGCGCGCTTCAATGCCGACGGCACGGGCGAATGGCGTCCGCTGGTCCAGGGTCAAAATGGTCTGGTCGCGGGTGCCCAGGATCCGGGCAATGTCAGCCAGTCGACCACGCCGCCGACCCCGACGACGGTCAATTTCACCAACCAGGCCGATGTGCTGGTCAACACCCAGTCGGCCGCCCGCGTCGCTGGCGGTACCATCATGGACCGTCCGGAATGGATCACGGTTGCGCCCAACAAGCAGGCGATCTTCGTCACGCTGACCAACAATAGCGGCCGCCGCGTCACCGATGCGCCCGATCCGCGCGTGACCAACCTGCATGGCCATATCCTCAAGTTCCGCGAAAATGGCGACTCGCCGCTGGCGACCGCCTTCACCTGGGAAATCTTCCTGCTGGCGGGCAACCCCGCGCTCGCGGAGGATAATCTCAAGGGCAATATCAGCGGCGACTATTTCTCCAGCCCCGATGGCATCCGCATCGATCCCCAGGGGCGCCTGTGGGTCCAGACCGACCATAATCTGACCGGCAATGCCGGCACGCTGAACGGTGCTGCCACCAACATGACCGGCGCCTTCGGCAATAATTCGATGTATTATATCGACCAGACCAGCAAACAGTCGAAGCGCTTCCTGGTCGGCCCGGCGGGCTGTGAGATCACCGGCATCGCCTATACGCCGGACCTCAAGAACTTCTTCATCAACATCCAGCATCCGACCGGCAACTGGCCGGTGGCGGGGCAGCAGCCGCGCTCCTCGACCATCGTGGTGCGTCGTACCGACGGCCAGCCGGTCGGCAACTGACGACATCGGGCTCCCGATCTTCGGATCGGGGGCCTCTCCGGCGCGAATGCCAACAGGAAAAGGCCCGCTCCCAACAGGGACGGGCCTTTTTCGGTGCCGAAAGATCAGGCGCGCGGGCGCGAAGCCCGCTGCGGCTTACTTGATCTTGGCTTCCTTGAACTCGACATGCTTGCGCACGACCGGGTCATACTTGCTGAAGCTCAGCTTTTCGGTCGTGGTGCGCGGGTTCTTCTTGGTGACGTAGAAGAAGCCAGTGTCAGCCGTGCTGACGAGGCGGATCTTGACAGTTGCCGGCTTGGCCATGGCTTGGTCCCTGGTCTTGAAATAGCGTAAAAAGAAAAGCGGCCCTGTCGGACCGCCCCGTTTCAGCGGTGCCCCTTGGGGCAGATTCGCCCCGATGTCAAGGCTCGCGCGCCCAATGGAGGCTGTGCAACAGGCTTTACGGCCCTTTAACCCTATGCGCGCATGCTGCCAGGCGGGGCACGGATGAAGGGAGATGGCTCCATGCGACATGATCCGAAACTGGCGATTCTGGCGGACCTGCTGCGGCGGGTCGACGGACTCGCCGCCCAGCGCGGCCATGTGTCGGTGCCGCGCCTGCATGACGAGGTCGACCAGATCCGCCATATCGCGCGCGCCTTCCGCGTCGATAGCGTCGGCGACCTGGCCGCCACGCTCCAGTCGGTCCTCTCGCTCGACGGGCTCGATTCGGTCGTCCTCTCCTATCTCGACCGGATGCGGGACGCGATCGCCGACGAACTGCCGCCGCTCGACAATATTTTGCCGCCGGCCGCCGCGCCCGCTACGGTGCATCGCCTGCACGCCTGACGGGATTTGGAATGGACGCCTTGTTGATCGCCCTGCTGGGCTGCCTGTTCGGGGAAATCGGCGACAAGGGGCAGTTGCTTGTGCTGGCGCTCGCCCATCGTTACCAGCGTGACGGGGCGATCATCGCCGGCGTCGCCGTTGCCGCCATCGCCAATGCTGCCCTTTCCGCGGCAGCGGGCGCCTGGATCGGGCCGATGCTCGGCCATGACGCGCGCCTCCTGTTCATGGCGCTGTCGCTGCTGTTCCTGGGCGTCGGCCTGCTCTGGCCGGTGAAGATGCCCGACACGCTCGACGACTGGCGCATCGGGCCGTTCCTCACCACTGCGCTCGGCGTCTTCATCCTCGGCTTTGGCGACGGCCCGCAATTCCTGATCCTGGGCATCGCCACCCGCACGGCCGACCCGGCGCTGGCCGCGATCGGCGGCGCGATCGGCGTGATCGCCGCCAGCGTGCCGGTGATCCTGATGCGCGACCGGTTCCTCTCCGTGCTGCCGGTGCGCGCGATTCGGCTGGTCGGCGGCGGCATCGCCATATTGGCGGGTGCGGGCATGGCGATGAGCGCGATCGGGCGGCTCTGATCGATTCCCTTCATCAGCCTGACCGATAAATTGCCCAAAGATTTCCCACTTGCGGGGGCACCTTATTGACGGACAATCATTATATGTCCGAAATCAATTCCGCCCCAACAGGAGGACAATGCATGACCGCCCCCGATCTCAAGACGCCCACCGACCTCAAGAGCAATGCCACCAAGTCGGTCGCAGAGGCGCTGAACGGCGCCCTGGCCGACAGCTTTGCCCTCTATCTCAAGACCAAGAATTTCCACTGGCACGTCTCCGGCCCGCATTTCCGCGACTATCATCTGATGTTCGACGAGCAGGCGACCGAGATTCTGGGCGTGACCGACCTGATCGCCGAGCGCGTGCGCAAGACCGGCAACACCACGCTGCGCTCGATCGGCGACGTCGCCCGTCACCAGAGCGTGAAGGACAATGACGCCGATTTCGTCAGCCCGGCCGACATGCTCAAGGAACTGCGCGACGACAATCTGGCGCTGGTCGAAACCTTCCGCGCGGTGAAGGCCGCCGCGACCGAGGCAGGCGACAATGCGACCGAAGGCATTGTCGACGACTGGACCGACCAGGCCGAACAGCGCGCCTGGTTCCTGTTCGAAGCCGCCCGCGGCGCCTGAATCTGAAAAGGGCCTCCCGGCACGTCACCGGGAGGCCCTTCTATATGCGATTGCCCAAAAGCCGTTCGCTTCGAGCCTGTCGAGAAGCGTAAAGCGCTACGCCTCGTCCACCACTCCGATCTCCATGATCTCGATCGCGCTTTCCTTGCCGGCAAAATCGACCGCCTCGCCGATCTCGGCGTCCATCATCGCGCGGGCCAGCGGCGCGGAAAAGCTGATCCGCCCCTCATGCGGATCGGCCTCGTCATCGCCCACGATCGCCACGGTCTTCTCCTGCCGGTTCAGCCGATAGGTCACCCGCGTCCCGAACGCGACCGTCTCGCCATCGGCCGCCGGGCGCAGTTCCGCCGTCGCCAGTCGCATGCGCCAGTAGCGCAGCACCCGCTTGTGCTTCTTGGCAGCTTCCTCGTCCATCGCTGCGGTGTCGATCGCTTCCAGCGCCGCCACTTGTTCCTGCGTCAGCCGCAATCCGCGCGCCGTGACCCAGTTCGGCCCCAGCGGGATCGGCAGCTCGAACTTGGGCTCCATATGCTCATCGTCGCTCTCGCGACGAAAGGCGACACTCATCTTGCCTCTCCAGAATTTCAATAATGCGGGACGATGGGCCGAGGTGGCCGGTCAATCCTCGTCGAACAGGCCCGCAAGCTGTTCAACCATCGTGCCGCCCAATTGTTCGGCGTCCATGATGGTCACGGCGCGGCGATAGTAACGGGTGACGTCATGGCCGATGCCGATCGCCACCAGTTGCACCGGCGACCGGTTCTCGATCCAGTCGATCACCTGGCGCAGATGCCGTTCCAGATAGGTGCCGCTATTGACCGACAGGGTGCTGTCGTCGACCGGCGCACCGTCGGAAATCACCATCAATATGCGCCGCTCCTCGGGCCGCGCGATCAACCGCGCATGCGCCCAGAGCAGCGCCTCGCCGTCTATATTTTCCTTCAGCAGCCCTTCGCGCATCATCAGGCCCAGATTCCTGCGCGCCCGGCGCCAGGGTTCGTCGGCCTTCTTGTAGATGATGTGGCGCAGGTCGTTGAGCCGTCCCGGCATCGGCGGACGCCCCGCCGCCAGCCAGTCCTCGCGGCTCTGCCCGCCCTTCCAGGCGCGCGTGGTGAAGCCGAGAATTTCGGTCTTCACGCCGCAGCGTTCCAGCGTGCGGGCCATGATGTCGGCGCTGATCGCGGCGATACTGATCGGCCGGCCGCGCATCGATCCTGAATTGTCGATCAACAGGGTGACGACGGTGTCGCGGAACTCGGTGTCGCGCTCGATCTTGTAGGTCAGCGACCGGGTCGGGTCGATCACGATCCGCGCCAGCCGCGCTGCGTCGAGAATCCCTTCCTCCTGGTCGAAATCCCAGGAGCGAAGCTGCTGCGCCATCAACCGGCGTTGCAACCGGTTGGCGAGCTTGGTCACCGCGCCCTGCAAGGACACCAACTGCTGGTCCAGAAAGCCGCGCAGGCGATTCAGTTCATCCTCGTCGCACAGGTCGTCGGCGGTGACGACCTCGTCATGCTTCTGGGTATAGGATTTATAGTCGAAGCCGGGGGGCAGGTCGGATGTCGGCCGATTGGGCCGCACCGGCATCATGCCTTCCTCGCCCATGTCGTCGGCGCCGTCTTCCGCGTCGGCGTCGAACTCCTCGCTATAGTCGGTGTCGCCCTCTTCGGTCTCGCCGCCCTGATCCTCGGACCGGGCTTCGGCGTTCATGTCGCTGTCGCCCGATTCCTCCTGACCGGAATCGCCTTCTTCCTGCTCTTCCTCCTTGTCCTCGCCCTCATCCTCGGGCTCGGGATCGTCGGTTTCGGGCGGCACGTCGGCATCGACCAGCTGCAGATGCTCCAGCATCGCCTGGGTCAGCTTCTGGAAGGCGCGCTGATCGTCGATCGCCAGCCCCAGTGCATCCAGATCGGTGCCGGCCTTGTCCTCGATCCACTGGTCGACCAGCTTCATCGCCGGCTGCAATTCCTCGGGCACCGCCTGGCCGGTCAGCCGCTCGCGCACCTTCAGCGCCAGCGCGGTCGACAGCGGCACCTCGTCCGCCGCCCGTGCCCGGCGGATCGGGTCGGACTTCAGGCGCATCGCCAGCGCCTCGTTCAGGTTCGCGCGCACGCCATCCAGCGCCCGCGAACCGATCGCCTCGACCCGCGCCTGCTCGACCGCGTCGAACACCGCGCGCGCCACCGCTTCGCCCGGCGCCATCGCATTGTGCAGTTTGGCATTATGGTGGCGCAGCTTCAGCGCATTGGCGTCGGCAAAACCGCGCGCCAGTGCCACCTGATCGGCGGGCAAAGCGCGGCTGGGCGTCGGCACCTTGATCGCCTTGCCCACCATGTGCGGCGTGTCGGCGGTGAAGCTCACCTCCACCTCCATGTCGCGCGTCATCGCCCGCGCAGTACCAGCCAGCACATCCTTGAAGGCGTCGAGGGGGGAACGTTCGGTCATGGCAAGTCCTTCAGCGCGGCGATGCAGGCCGCACGCAGCGGCGGCAGGTCACGCTGGATCGTGATGAGAATATAGCGGAGGTCGATCGAATCATACTCATGCCGCAGGACATTGCCCAGGCCGCGAATGGCCCTGGCGGGGATTGCAGGCGCAATCTCCTCCATCCGGTCCTCGCCGATCTTGATCACCGCTTCGGTTATCCGTTGCAGGCAGCGTTCGCAGGCATCCACCGTCTTGCGATCGGCGATGAAGGCCACGATCGCCATGTCGCCGACATAGGAACGGGCCGCGTCGATATTCTCGACAATATCCTGCAACCTCTGGGCTTCGCGGCTAGAAGACACAGACGCGATCCCGATCGATCTCGTGTTGCAGTCGTGCCTTGCGGGCCGGTTCGGTGACCATGTCGACGGCGACGCCCAGCGCCTCGCGCACCGCTTCGCCGATCGCGGCCACCTCGAACAGGCCGATCCGGCCATCATCGACCAGCTTTGCCGCGACATCGACATCGGAATCCGGCCGTTGCTCGCCCCGCGCGGTCGATCCGAACAAGGACAGGCTCACCACCCCCATGGCCCGCAACTGGGCTTCATGGGCTTTCAGGCGATCGATGGCGGTGTTCCTGTCCATATATCCATCATAATGCCAAGCGCGGGCGCGGGCCAGCGTTCACCGGCCCTCCGGGTCGCCGACGCGCGGCACGGCGACGGTCTCGATCTGCGTCTCGACCTCGCTCATCAGCTTGTGGACCGGGCATTTGGCCGCGACCGCGATCAGCCTGTCATGCTGCTCGTCGCTCAACGGGCCGGTCAGGGCGATGCGGGTGGTCAGCTTGTAGATGCCGGCCCGCTCCTGGCTGGCATCGCGCACCACGCCGACATGGATATTCTCGACCGGAATGCCGTTGCGCTGTGCATACCAGAGCATGGTCATCGCCTTGCACGCGCCCAATGCCGAATCATACAGGTCATGCGGGTCCGGCCCGGCGTCATGGCCATCGGGTGCCGACATATCGGCGACGATCTCATGGCCCCGGATGCTGATCCGGTGCGCACTGCCGCCATTGGGGTCGATCCGTTCGACGACGATCATGGGTCTGCCCTCTCGTTCAAGGGGCCGTGCGAAGGTTCAGTTCGCGCGGCTCGCCACGCTCTCGGGCAGATCCTTGCCAAAGACGCGCTGATAATATTCCGCCACCAGCGGCCGTTCCGCCTCATCGCACTTGTTGAGGAAGGAGAGGCGGAAGGCGAAGCCGACATCCTTGAAGATCAGCGCATTCTGCGCCCAGCTGATCACGGTACGGGGCGACATTACGGTCGAGATATCGCCGTTGATGAAGCCCTGGCGGGTCAGTTCCGCCACCTTGATCATGCTCTCGACCTCCTTGCGGCCGCCCTCATGGTCGTACTCGCCGGACTTGGCCAGTACCACCTGCGCCTCGGTCGCGGCGGGCAGGTAGTTCAATGCCACCACCAGGTTCCAGCGGTCCATCTGGCCCTGGTTGATCTGCTGCGTGCCATGATAAAGGCCGGTCGTGTCGCCCAGGCCGACCGTGTTGGCGGTCGCGAACAGGCGGAAATGCGGGTTCGGCCGGATCACGCGATTCTGGTCCAGCAAGGTCATCTTGCCGTCGGTTTCCAGCACGCGCTGGATCACGAACATCACGTCCGGGCGGCCGGCATCATATTCGTCGAACACCAGGGCGACCGGGCGCTGCAGCGACCAGGGCAGCAGGCCTTCCTTGAATTCGGTGACCTGCTGGCCGTCCTTCAGCACGATCGCGTCGCGCCCGACCAGGTCGATGCGGCTGATATGCGCGTCCAGGTTGATGCGGATGCACGGCCATTTCAGGCGCGCGGCGATCTGTTCGATATGGCTAGACTTGCCGGTGCCATGATAGCCTTGCACCATGACGCGGCGATTGAAGGCGAAACCGGCCAGGATCGCCAGCGTGGTGTCCGGGTCGAACACATAGGCGGGGTCAAGGTCGGGCACGCGCTCATCGGCCTGGGAAAAGGCCGGAACCTTCATGTCGATGTCGATGCCGAACATCTCGCGCACGTCGACTTCGCGGTCGGGCGCCTCCATCAGCGTCTCGGAACGGGCATCGGGCTGGATGTTGGAAATGTCGGTCATGTCGTCATCATCTTCCTGCGAGTCACTCTCGCCCTAAACGATCGGGCAAGGGTGTGTCGAGACAGTGGGGGCTCGGCGGCCGGCGATCAAGCGGCCCATTCGGTCAGATTGGCCTCCTGTCCGACCAGTGCCAGCCCATGGGCGATCGATGTCAGCTCGCCGCCGGTGGCGATCCGGTCATGGCCGAAACGGCGGAAGAAGATGTCGCGGATCGCCGGGATCAGCGACGATCCCCCGGTCAGGAACACCCGATCGATGCTTTCCGGGGCGACATTGGCCTTGGCCAGCGCCTTGTCGACGGTCGTCTCGATCGCGGCGATGTCGGCCGCGATCCAGCGCTCGAAATCGCCGCGAGCGACCTCGGTCTCGATTCTGATGCCGCCGCCCTCGAAGCGGAAGGTGGCATTGTCGGCGTCCGACAAGGCCCGCTTCAGCGCGCCGACCGCATCATAGAGTGGATAGCCCAGCTCCTTCTCGATCACGATGATCATCCGGCCGATCGCGGCGGGATCGCGCGCCGCCTTCTGCAATTTGGCCAGCTCGTCCATCGTCCGCCGGTTGCGCATCAAGGCGAGGCGCGACCAGTCGGCGAAATCGGCGAAATAGCTGCGCGGTATCTCCAGTTCCTTGCCGAAGGAGGTGTAAGCGCCGCCCTTGCCCAGAATCGGCAGCACCAGCTGGTCCATGATGCGATAGTCGAACCGGTCGCCGGCCAGGCCAATGCCCGCCGATCCCAGCGGCACGCAGCGCCGCGCCGCGCCCGGCGCCTCGACCCGCACCAGTGAAAAATCGCTGGTGCCGCCGCCGAAATCCGCGACCAGGATGGTCGCCGCGCTGTCGAGCCGGCTGGCATAGCTGAACGCCGCGCCCAGCGGCTCATAGACATAATGGATCTCGCTGCCGAAGCCGGCGAACATCGCGTCATAGCGCTGCCGCGCCAGCGCCTCGTCGGGCCGGGCGCCGGCATATTCCACCGGCCGGCCGACGACGATCCGCTCGGGGCGCTTGTCCAGTGTCCCGCCGGCATGGCCGATCATACGCCCCAGGAACATCTGCCCCAGTTCCTCGAAGCGATAGCGTTTCTCGAAGATGCTGGCGCTCTCGAAGATCGGGCTGGCCGCGACCGACTTGAAGGATTGCAGGAACCGGCTGTCCTCTGGAAACTCCAGATATTCACCGATCGCCCAGGGGCCGGCCTCATGCGCCATGCCGCCCTTCACATGGCTGTCATGCCAGAAGCACAGGGCAGACCGGAACACCGCGCCGCTCGCCTGCGCGCCGGCAAATTCGACCAGTTCCGACTGGCCGGCATCGGCGATGGCGGCGACGCTGTTGGTCGTGCCGAAATCAAGGCCCAGCGCGCGCGGCTGATCCTGCATGGGGTCTCTCCGGGAAAATCGAGGGCCGGGCGCTATGGCAGCGTCATTCCCACCCGGCAAGGCCATCCTGTCCTACATCGGGGCGGGATGCCAGGTCAGAATGGAACGCAAATATACCCAGTCAGGCGAACAGCGGCACCTTGCGCAGATGGCCATAGGCCTCGATCACAGTCTGCAACTGCCCCTCCTTGGTGCGGTCGCCGCCATTATGGTCGGGATGATAGCGGCGCAGCAATTCGGTATAGCGGGTGCGCAGCGCCTTGCGGTCGGCGTCGATCGGCAGGCCCATCACCGACAGCGCCTTGCGATCCTCGGATGACAGGAACTGGCCATCCTGCCGCACCTGCGCATCGGCCCGAGCCTTGGCCACCCGTTCCTTGAACTTGGCGCCGATCGCGTCGAGCGGATCCTGGAAGTCCGACCATTTGGGCGGCGGGCTGGCGGCATTGCTGGAAAAGGCGCGAGTCTCCCGCTCCCAACCGGCATAGGGGCGCTGGGCCGCGGCAATCTCCTCCGGGCTCATGCCGGTGAAGAAATTATAGCCCTGGTTGAAGGCGCGGACATGGTCCAGGCACAGCCAGCGCCATTGCGGCCCCTCGTGATGCGACCGGTGGCCATCCTGCAATGGCGCGCGAAATTCGCCGGGTTCCGGGCAACCGGGCACGGCGCATGGGCGGTCGCTTTCCACGCGACCGTGAAAACGGTTGAAACGACGGGTCGAGAAGGGATCGCTGCTCAAGATTGTCCTGATGGAATGGCTGGCAAAGCAGCCTATATAGGGCGCATGACCACCGACCTCAAAGGCCCTGTCGCCACCGAAATCGAGGCGCGGCTGCGCGCCGCCCTGACTCCTGCCCATCTCGCCGTCATCGACGACAGCGAAAAGCATCGCGGCCATGCCGGCCATGACGGCTCGGGCGAAAGCCATTTCACCGTGGAGATCGTCGCCGAACGGTTCGTCGGTCAGAGCCGCGTCGCCCGCCAGCGCCTGGTCAATGCCGCGCTCGCCGACCTGCTGCGCGACAAGGTCCATGCCCTCGCGATCAAGGCCCGCGCACCCGGAGAAGCCTGACCCCAACGACAGGAGCCGTCCCATGTCGAGCGACAATTTGCTGCTGCAGACGATCACGCCAACGACCCATGATCTGGGCGATTTCAAGGTGCATCGCGCGCTCCCGGCGAAGGAGCGGACCATGGTCGGCCCCTTCATCTTCTTCGACCAGGCGGGGCCGGCGCTGTTGCCGACGGGGCAGGGGGTGGATGTCCGCCCCCATCCGCATATCAACCTCGCCACCGTCACCTATATGCTGGAGGGGACGTTCCTCCACCGCGATTCGCTCGGCACGCAGCAGTTGATCGGCCCCGGCGCGGTCAATCTGATGACCGCGGGCAAGGGCATCGTCCATTCGGAACGCACCCCGCCCGCCGATCGCGGCCATGACAAGAAATTGCTGGCGATCCAGACCTGGCTCGCCTTGCCGGACCGCGACGAGGAATGCGACCCGGCCTTCGAGCATGTCGAGGGCGGCAGCCTGCCGGTGCTGGAGGATCATGCCTCCTGGGCGCGGGTCATCATGGGCACGCTCTGGGGCGAGACGGCACAGGTCTCGACCTATGCCGACACCATCTATGCCGACATCCAGCTGCGTCCCGGCGGCTCGATCCCGGTCGATGCGATCGCGGAAGAACGGGCGCTCTATCTCTGGCAGGGGGCGGCCACGCTCGACGGCGTCGAGCTGCTGCCCCAGACCCTCTATGTGCTGCGCCCTGGCGTGCCCGCGACCCTGCACAGCGACCATGGCGCCAATCTCGTCCTGTGCGGCGGCGAGGCGTTCGCGACCCCGCGCCATGTCTGGTGGAATTTCGTGTCCTCGACCAAGGAGCGGCTGATGCAGGCGCGCGAGGATTGGGAAGCGATGCGCTTCCCGCTGATACCGGGCGATGATCAGGAATATATCCCGATACCGCAGGGCCGACCCAAGACCGTCAGTTATCCCTGACGGTCAGGTTTATTCCACGAAGGTCAGCGACAGATTCTCGGCATTCTTGGGAATGTCGATCCGGCTTTCGTTGATCGACGCTTCCTCGCCGGGCTTCAGCCGGGCCTTGTCCGCCTTGGTGGTCCAGCTGAACACCAGCCGGTTCTGCCGGTCGCGCAGTTGCACCAGCACCGGCGGCACCGGCAGCGCCTGCTTGCCGCTGTTCACGATCCGCGCGCCAAAAGCGAAATATTCCTCGCCGGTCGGCAGCTTGCGCCGCTCGGCAGGCTTGGAAAGATAGAAGAGCAGGTCCGGATCGCCCTCTTCGGCGACCAGCCCCATATTCACCGCCCAGGCCGGTGGCCCGAAATAATGGAGCGCCGCGCCGGCGGCCGCGACCAGCAGGAAGAAGAGAACGGCGGCCCAGGTCAGCAGCTTGGCGCCATTGCGCCGGCGCTTGGCCGGCAGTGACGGCGGCGGTGGCACCTCTTCGGCCGGCTGCGACACGCCGGCATAAATGTCGTCGAACCGGTAATCCGGCGCGATCGCGGGTGTCGGTTCGGCCGCAGGTTCGACCGGCGGCGGGGCAGCGGCCTCCGGCTGCGCGGGTGTGACCGGTTCCGGCTCGGGCGCCGGCGTGAATCGCATCGGCGCTTCGGCAGGCGCCGCTTCCACGGGCGGCGGCGGCGGTGGCGGAGGCGGAGCGGGTGGCGGCGCGACCGGCGCGGGAGCGACCGGTTCGGGCGCCTCTTCGCGCGGCGCGGGGGCGGGGCCTTCCTGGAACCAGCTATGCTTGCAGGCGGCGCACCGCACCTGGCGTCCGTCCGGGCCGACGGCGGTGTCGGGCACGATGTAGCGCGTCGCGCAATTGGGGCACACCAGGATCATTCTGCTTCATAGGCATGGCAGGGACTCTAGGGCAAGAGTCTGAAACACAGACCCGCTCATGGGCGCGACTCGCGGCATTGCGCGGGATAGTTTGTCGGCCTGCCCTTTACGCGTCCCCGCCGCCTGTGCCATGGCAGGGCTTCGGGGAAGCAGGGAGCGCATCGGCGCCACACGTCACTTATGTCGGCCATCGTCCAGTTCGAAAATGTCGGCCTGCGCTATGGTCTGGACAGCGAGACCCTGTCCGACGTCAGCTTCTCGCTCAATAGCGGCGATTTTTATTTTCTCACCGGCAGCTCGGGCGCGGGCAAGACATCCCTGCTCAAGCTCCTTTATCTCGCCCAGCGGCCCAGTCGCGGCGTGATCCGCCTGTTCGGCGAGGATGTGGTGACGCTCCCCCGCAAGCGCCTGCCCGGCTTCCGCCGCCGCATCGGCGTCGTGTTCCAGGATTTTCGGCTGGTCCCGCATCTGTCCGCCTATGACAATATCGCCCTGCCGCTGCGGGTCGCGGGCATGGAGGAAAGCGAGATCGACGCGCCGGTCAGCGAAATGCTGAACTGGGTGGGGCTGGGCGATCGCGGTCAGGCGCGCCCCGCCACCCTGTCGGGCGGGGAGCAGCAGCGCGTCGCCATCGCCCGCGCGGTGATCGGCCGGCCGGAGATTCTGGTCGCCGACGAACCGACCGGTAACGTCGACGCGGACATGGCCCGCCGCCTGATGACCCTGTTCGAGGCGCTCAACCGCCTTGGCACCACGATCGTCGTCGCGACCCATGACCTGCCGCTGATGGCCCAGGTGGCGAGCGCGCAGATGATGCGGCTGGACAAGGGCCGGCTGGCCGATCCGACCGGCGCGCTGCGCTATCCGCCCCGTCCGCAGGGTGGCGCCTGATGGCCGGGGGCAATCGTCGCAGCGCCGCGGCCGCGCGCCATCGCCTGCTGCCCGCCGGCCGGGTGGCAGGGCCGATGCCCTGGATCATTGCGATCATGATGTTCCTGACGGTGCTGGCCGCCGCTGCGGGTCTGGGCCTTGGCACCGCCGTCCGCGCGATGAGCGCCGATCTGGCCGGCCGCGCCACGGTTCAGGTGGTGGAGGCCGATGCGCAGCAGCGCGACCGTCTCTCCGCCCGCGTGCAACAGGCGCTGCGCGGCAATCGCGATGTGCGCCATGTCGCACCGGTCCCGGCCGCGACGCTGGCGCAGCAACTGCGTCCCTGGCTCGGCGCCGATGTGACCAGCGGCGACCTGCCGATCCCGGCGCTGATCGACGTCAGCCTGACGCCGGGCGATGCGGCGGCCAAGGTCGACGGGTTGCGCCGGTCGCTCGCGGCCCTGTCGCCCAGCCTGCGGGTCGAACCCCATGCCGCCTTCCTCGCGCCGCTCGCCGGCCTGCTCACCGCGCTGGGCTGGCTGTCGGGCGGGCTGGTGCTGCTGATGGGGCTTGCCACCGGCGCCGCCGTCGTGCTGGCCGCGCGTGGCGCGCATGACAGCCATCGCACGACGATCGAGGTGCTGCACCTGATGGGCGCGACCGATGTACAGATCGCTCGCCTGTTCCAGCGTCGGATCGCGCTCGACGCCACCATGGGCGGCGCATTGGGCTTTTCCTTCGCCGTGCTGGTGATCCTGCTGATCGGCGCGCGCCTGTCGGCCACCGGATCGCAGCTGATGGGCGCCGTCGCCTTGCCCTGGACCAGCTGGGCGCTGCTCGCGGCGCTGCCGATTGCCGGCATTCTCCTGTCGACGCTCACCGGTCGCTGGACCGTGCTGCGCGCGCTCGGACGCTCGCTATGATCGTCCGCCTGATCGCCGTTACGCTGCTCGGCTGGATGCTGGGCTTTGCCTGGTTCGCGATGTTCCTGCCCCAGCCGCTCGATGGGCGACAGACCGACGCGATCGTCGTGCTGACCGGCGGTGCCGGCCGCATCGACCGCGGGCTGGCCCTGCTGCAGGAGGGCGCGGCCAAGCGCATGCTGATTTCGGGCGTCGACCGCTCGGTCCGCCCGGTCGAACTGGCGGCAGAATATAAGACGCGCCTGTCGCTCTTCACCTGCTGCATCACCCTGGGGCGCGAGGCGATCGACACTCGTTCCAACGCGATCGAGACGGCCCGCTGGCTGGAGCGGCGCGATTATAAGAGCGTCCGCCTCATCACCACCGACTGGCATATGCGCCGTTCCGCGCTCGAACTGCGCCAGGCGCTTCCGGGCCGCATCAACCTCGTCTATGACGCGGTGCCCAGCCGTCCCAGCCTCACCATATTGGTGCGGGAATATAATAAATATCTCGCGCGCCGCGTGGCCGCGCTCTTTGGTATCTGATCCATGACCCTGTTCACTGCCCTTCGCTCGCTCATCTTCATGCTGACCTTCTATGTCGGCACGGCCTTCTTCGTGCTGGCGGCCGTCATCGGCGGGCTGTTCAAGCCCGCGCATGTCCAGTCGGCGGCGACCGGCTGGAGCCGCTTTCATCGTCTTTGCGTGCGCTGGATTTTGGGGCAGCGGATCGTGGTCGATGGCGACCTGCCGATCGGCCCCTATCTCTATATCGTCAAACATGAATCGATGTTCGAGACGATCGACCTGCTCTGCCTGTTCGACCGGCCGGTGATCGGCGCGAAGCGCGAACTGCTCGACATTCCCTTCTGGGGCGGCATCGCCCGGCGCTATGGCCTGATTCCGATCGAGCGGACTGCCGGCGCCAGTGCGCTGCGCAGCCTGCGCGCTTCCGCCAAGGACGCCGTGGCGCAGGGGCGGGCAGTCTGCCTGTTCCCCGAAGGGACGCGCGTCCCCCATGGCGAAGCGCCGCCGCTGAAGTCCGGCTTTGCCGGTCTCTACAGCCTGCTCGGCCTGCCGGTGGTGCCGATCGCGATCGACAGCGGCGTCGTCTCGCCGCGCGGCAAGTTCCTGAAGCGCCCCGGCACCATCACCTACAAGGTGGGCGAAATCGTCCCCACCGGCCTCGACCGCAAGGAGGCCGAGATCCGCGTCCACGCCGCGATCAACGCGCTCAATTGAACAGATTCGCAAAGCGCCCTTGGCGCTTTGCCAAGCCCGCGCGGCGCCTGAGCGTTTCAAGCTGCTGATGCGTAAGCATCATGGCAGCTTGCTATCAATGCGAGCGGCCGAAGTCGGGCTTGGCGTCGTCCTGGCCCTGTTCGATGATCGACCGGCGGATCGCGCGGGTGCGGGTGAACAGGTTGAACAGCGTGTCGCCGTCATTCCAGCGGATCGCCCGCTGTAGGGTCGACAGATCCTCCGAGAAACGCTGCAGCATTTCCAGCACGGCTTCCTTGTTCGCCAGAAACACGTCGCGCCACATGGTCGGGTCTGACGCGGCGATGCGGGTGAAGTCGCGGAAACCGCCGGCCGAATATTTGATCACCTCGCTCTGGGTGACATTCTCCAGATCACTGGCCGTGCCGACGATCGTATAGGCGATCAGATGCGGCAAATGGCTGGTCACCGCCAGCACCAGGTCATGATGCGCGGGGTCCATCGTCTCGACATCGGCGCCGACCCGGCGCCACAGTTCCGACACCCGCTCGACCGCCGCCGGATCGGCATCGGCGGGCGGGGTGACGATCGACCAGCGCCCCTTGAACAGGGTGGCAAAGCCCGCTTCCGGCCCGCTATTTTCGGTGCCGGCCACCGGGTGCGCCGGGATGATGATGCGGCCGGGCAGGGCGGCGTTGAGTTGCGCCAGCACGTCGGCCTTGCACGATCCGACATCGCTGATGATCGCGTCGGCCGGCAGTTCGTCGGCAATCTCCGCCGCCGCTGCGCCCATGGCGCGCACCGGCACGCACAAGATCACCAGTTCGGCGTCGGTGACGGATGCGCCGGCCGTATCGGTGATGTCGTCGCACAGGTCGATGCGCCGCGCGGTCTCGCGCACGTCCGGATCGGCATCATGGCCGGTGACCCGTACGGTCGGCATATATTCGCGGATCGCCCGCGCCAGCGAGGATCCGATCAGGCCAAGGCCGATGATGGTGACACGGGAAAAGGGCAGCATCGCTTCAGGCCGCCTCCGCCATGGCGCGCAGCTTGGCGGCGACGGCGCGGGTCTGTTCCTCGGTGCCGATGGTGATGCGCAGGCCGTTGGGCAGGCCCTGACCGGGCAGCCAGCGGGTGGCATAGCCCTCGTCCCACAGCCCCTTCATCGCTGCCTCGGCGGTCAGCTTGCCGTCGAACAGGATCAGCAGGAAATTGGTGCGGCTCGGCACCGCGCGCAGGCCATGGTTGGAGAGGGACGCGATCTCGCCCGCCAGCCATTCGCGCCATTGCGCATTATGGGCGCGGCTCGCCTCGACCCATTCATGGTCGTGGATCGCGGCGACCGCAGCGGCCTGGCCGGCGGTGGTCACGTTGAACGGCGCGCGGATACGGTGGAGGATGTCGATGACGTCCTGGCTGGCATAGCCCCAGCCGATCCGCTCGGCCGCCAGGCCATAGATTTTCGAGAAGGTGCGGGTGACGAACACGTTGGACGCGGTCTTGGCCAGTTCCAGCCCCGCATCATCCTCGTCCGCGTCCAGATATTCGGCATAGGCCTGGTCGAGCACGAACAGGATATCGGGGCGCAGCCCGGCGTGCAGCCGCGCAATCTCCTCCCGGCTGGTCATGGTGCCGGTGGGATTGTTGGGGTTGGCAAGGAAGACGACCTTGGTCTTCTCCGTCACGCAGGCCAGCAGCGCGTCGACATCGGTCGCGTAATCGGCGTCGGGCGCCTCGATCGGCGTCGCGCCGACGCGGCGGGCGGCGATGTCATAGACCGAAAAGCCGTAGCGGACATAAAGCACTTCGTCGCCCGGCCCGGCATAGGCGCTGGCGGCGATGTGCAGCAGTTCGTCCGACCCGGTGCCATAAATGATGCGCGCGGGGTCAAGGCCATGGACCGCGCCGATCGCCTCGCGCAGCTTGGCCGCGCCGGGATCGGGATAGGTGGCCAGGTCCGCCGTCGCCGCCACCAGCGCCGCGCGGGCAGCCGCGCCAGTGCCGAGCGGGTTCTCGTTGGCGGACAGCTTGATCAGCGGCCGGCCGTCATCGGCGGCGGACTTGCCCGGCACATAGGCATGAATGCCGAGAATCCAGTCCTTGGGGGCGGGTTTTGCTGCAGCGTCGTTCATGGATCGCGGCTTTAGCCGCTTCCACGCCAAAGGCAAAGCGGCTGGATCAGCGCGGCGCTACCAATTCCTGCCGCGCCAGTTCGCGCTGGGCACGGAACACCGGATCGGACTGCAACCGCGCATAGGTGGCCGATGCCACGACCCGCCCTGCCAGCGTGTCGCTCAGCCAATGGGCGCGACAGATGACCCGGCTCTCGCCAAATTCATAGCCGCGCTTGAGCAGCGCATCCTGCTTGTCGGGCATGACGTCGGTCAGGACCAGCGCCAGCATCCAGCCGATCGCGGTATGGCCCGACGGATAGGAGCCGTCCTTGCGCAGCATGGGCTCGTCCTGCGGGCGGCAGGTATTGCCGTCATGCTCCACGAACGGGCGCACCCGCTGATAATGGCCCTTGGCGCGCGAGGTGGAGAAGGCGGCATCCGCAGCAGCGCGGCGCAGCAACATGGTGAGGTGCGGGTGGGTGCCGTCCGACAGCGACAGGCCGGCGATCGGCTCGAACGACTGGACCATGTGCGGCCAGCCCAGGTCCGCATCCGACGCGGCCAGCGCCTGGCGATCGGCCGGCGCGGCGAGCGCGGCGCGATAGGCTTCCTCGTCGGCCGCCTTGGCGGCGGTGCCGGGGGCGGGCGGGGGCGGCAGCAGGGTCAGGCTGTTGGGCAGGGCGGCGGGGTCGAGATAGCCGCGCGGGAAGGGGATGGCCTTGGTCAGCTGTCCGACCGCCTCGATCGTGGTCGGCGGCACCGGGGCGCTGGCCGACGGCGGCGTGGCGGTGGTCGCACAGCCGCTGACCAGCAGTATCGATGCCAGAAGGAATGTCTGTTTATGGAGTGTGCGCATCGCCTGTCCGCCTTTTGCTTTGGGGCCTGACGCCCGGCCCTATCAGCAGGGGCAGGGCGCGACCATCGGTGCTTGTCCCGATAGGCGGCAGCGGTGCAACCCTCAAGCGCGCTTGCCGATCCCCTTCTCGATCAACGCGTTGGCGATGTCGGCAATCTCCTGCGCGGGGCGGCTGTCGTCCCACACGCCATAGCGCAGCCCCAGGAACACATTCATCCCCATGATCGCCCAGGCATGGACTTCCTCCACGTCCGCGCGCACGTCGCCCTGCTGCGCGGCCTTTTTCAGGCGCGCGGCCATGCGGGTGGCGGTATTCTCATAATGGGCGCGATAGGCGGCCTGGTCGACGAACTCGGCCTCGTCGATGATGCGATAGATTTCCTTGTGGGCGCGGGCGAACTCCAGGAAGCTCAGCAGGCCGATCCGTTCCGCCTCGATCCCGTTGCGCGCATCGGCGATGCGGGGCGAGACATAGTCGCGCACCTGGCCCGACATGTCGTTGACCAGCGCGCGGAAAATGTCGTCCTTGCTGTCGAAATAGGTGTAGAAACTGCCCAGGGCGCAGCCCGCCCGGCGGGTGATGCCGCTCACCGACCCGTCGTGAAAACCCTTTTCGCCAAATTCCTCGGCCGCCGCCGACAGCAGCGCGCGCAGCGTGCGTTCGCCCCGCGCGGTGCGCGGCGCCTTGTCATCGCGTCTCTCATCCCGTGGGGAAGCCGGATCGGTCATGCTCTCTCCCTCTGCCTGCCAATACGCGCCTTTTCAATGATTTGAGGACGTCTGGTGGCCTTGTTCGCCGTCCCTCATATTTGAAGTTGAAAGCTGGTTCAACTTTCATTATTCAAAGGGCAAGCAGATTGGCTACCCGGATGACCGGGGGCCGCTTCAGGAGAGGAAACGCCGATGAAGGCCCATCACAGCATTCGTGCCCTTGCCCTCGCATCCGCCGCCTGGACCGGCGCGATGGCATTCCCCGCCTTCGCGCAGGACGCTTCGGTGCCCGCCGCCGACACCGAAGAGGCCGGGATCATCGTCACTGCCCGCCGGCGTGAGGAAACGCTGGTGTCGGTGCCGATCGCGGTCAGCGCCTTCTCCGGCGCTGATCTGGAACGGGGTGGGGCGATCGACATCAGCGATCTTGCCAATGTCACCCCCAACACCACGCTGGAGGCGTCGCGCGGCACCAATTCGACGCTGACCGCCTTCATCCGCGGCGTCGGTCAGCAGGATCCGGTTTCCGGCTTCGAACAGGGCGTCGGCATCTATCTCGACGATGTCTATCTCAACCGGCCGCAGGGCGCGCTGCTCGACATCTATGACGTCGAACGGATCGAGGTGCTGCGCGGGCCGCAGGGCACGCTCTATGGCCGCAACACGATCGGCGGCGCGGTCAAATATGTCACGAAGATGCTGCCGCAGGACTTTTCGCTCAAGCTCAAAGGCAGCTATGGCAGCTATGATCAGGCCGATGGCATCATCAGCGTGTCGGCGCCGATCGGCGACCTGATGCGCGTCGGTGGTGCCTTTGCCCGCCTGTCGCGCGGCGGCTTCGGCAAGAATCTCACCACCGGGCAGGATAATTATAACAAGGATATCTGGGCCGGCCGCGCCACCTTCGAAATGGGCGGCTATGGCGCGCCGGTGCTGATGCGCATCACCGGCGACTATACCAAGGATAACAGCAACCCGCGTGGCGGCCACCGCCTGATTCCGGGCCAGGCATCGGGCGCGCCGGTGCTGGACGATGTGTTCGACACCCGTGGCGGCCTGGTCGATCCCAAGCAATATGTGAAGTCCTACGGCCTGTCGATGAACCTGACGGCCGAACTCAATGATGCGGTGACGCTGCGCTCGATCAGCGCCTGGCGCAAGGATGACAGCGCTTCGCCGATCGACTTCGACGCGCTGCCCGCCGTCGATGTCGACGTGCCGGCCTATTACAAGAATGAACAGCTCAGCCAGGAATTCCAGCTGCTCTACGACAAGGGTCGTCTGCACGGCATGGTCGGCTTCTATTATCTCGATGCCAGCGCCGACACCCAGTTCGATACCCGCATCTTCACCACCGTGGCCGGGCTGACCGCCTTCACCCAGGCCAATGTCGATACCGAAACCTATGCCGTGTTCGGCGACATGAGCTTCGACCTGACCGATCAGCTCAGCCTGTCGGCCGGCGGTCGCTACACATGGGATACGCGCCGGGCCAATATCCTGCGGCAAAGCTATCTGGGGGGCGGCTCGCCGGTGTTCGACGGCGCGGGCATTCCCTTCGGTGCGCCCAGCACCAATTTCCGTGGCGAGCGCGAGTTCAAGAAGTTCACGCCGCGCTTCTCGGTCAGCTACAAGCCGACCGCCGATCACAATATCTATGCCAGCTATTCCAAGGGCTTCAAGGGCGGCGGCTTCGACCCGCGCGGGGTCGGCACCAACGCGCCTGACCTCAATGGCGACGGCATCCGCCAGGACAGCGAAATCGCCTCCTTCCTCAGCTTCGCGCCCGAACAGGTCGACAGCTATGAAGTCGGCTACAAGGGCAATCTGATGGACGGCGCCCTCTATGTCGCGGTCGCCGGCTTCTATGCCGATTACAAGGATGTGCAGATCCCCGGCTCGGTCGCCTGTACCGTCAATGTCGGCGGCGTGGCGACGCCCTCCTTCTGCGGTGTCGTGTCGAATGCCGGCAAGGCGCGCTTCAAGGGGCTGGAGTTCGAAAGCAATGCGCGCCTTGGCCGCGACATCTTCAGCGGCGGCGACCGTCTGAACCTGCAGACCGCGATCGGCTTCATCGATGCCGATTATCGCGAATATATCGCCAATATCGCCAGCGTGCCGACCGACGTCGCCGACTATCGCCGGGTCCAGAACACGCCGAAATGGACCGCCAGCGGCACGCTCAGCTATAATGTCCCGGTGGGCGATGGCAGCCTCTATTTCGGCAGCACCGTCTCCTGGCGCTCCAAGACCTATCAGTTCGAAATCCCCAACCCCTATATCGATCAGAAGGGCTATGCGCTGTGGGATGCCAGCCTGGTCTATACCGCGCCCAGTGATCGCTGGAGCATCGGCGTCCATGGCAAGAACCTGCTCGACAAGGAATATAAGACCTCGGGCTATACCTTCGTCGCAGCCAATCCGGTGACCGGCGCGATCATCAACAATGCGGCCGGCTATCCCACCCCCTCGCTGGGCAAGGAAGGCACGCTGACCGCCTTCTACGGCAACCCGCGCCAGGTGTTCGTGACCGGCTCGGTCAAGTTCTGATCCAAAGGCCGTCATTGCGAGCGGAGCGAAGCAATCCATGGGCGCTGTGTGGATTGCTTCGCTTCGCTCGCAATGACGTATGAAATCGGTCTAGGAAGCGCAGATGAAGCCCCAAACCTCCCCCGCCTATCGCGGCGTCGTGCTGGCGATGCTGCTGTTGGTCTATACCTTCAACTTCCTCGACCGGCAGATCCTGGGCATCCTCGCCGGGCCGATCAAGGCGGAGCTGGGGCTGACCGATACCCAGCTTGGCGCGCTGGGCGGCATCGCCTTTGCGCTCCTCTATTCGACGCTGGCGATCCCGCTGGCGCTGCTCGCCGACCGGACCAGCCGCACCTGGGTCATCACCGTCAGCCTCGCCGTCTGGAGCGGCTTCACCGCGCTGTGCGGCATGGCAGGCAATTTCATGCAGATGTTCCTGTTCCGCATCGGCGTCGGCGTGGGGGAGGCGGGCGGCGTCGCACCTTCCTATGCGGTCATCTCCGACTATTTCCCGCAGCATCAGCGCGCCCGCGCCCTCTCCATCTATTCGCTCGGCATTCCGCTGGGCTCGGCCGGCGGCGTGCTGCTGGGCGGCTATATCGCCCAGACCGTCGAATGGCGCACCGCCTTCATCGCGGTCGGCATCATGGGTATCCTCATCGCACCGCTCTTCCGCCTGGTGGTGCGCGAACCCGCCCGGCCGGTGCAGTCGGGCACGCCCGTGCCGGTTAGCGCTGTGTTCGGCATCCTCGCCGCCAAGCGCAGCTTCTGGTTCCTGGCATTGGGCGCGGCGAGCAGTTCGATGTGCGGCTATGGCGTCGCCTTCTGGCTGCCCAGCCTGTTGATGCGCAGCTTCGGCCTCGACCTTCTGGGCGCGGGCCAGTTCCTGGGCGGCCTGCTGCTGCTGGGCGGGGTTGCGGGCGTGCTGCTCGGCGGCTTCCTGGGCGACGCCATGGGCAATCGGGACAAGGCCTGGTTCGCCTGGGTGCCGGCGATCAGCTATGTGATCGGCATGCCCTTGTTCGTGGTCGGCGTGCTGTCGTCCAGCGTATCCTTCGCCTTCGCCCTGTTCCTGATCCCGCAGGCCTTGGTCTATGTCTGGCTCGGCCCGGTATTGACCGCCGTGCAGCACCTGGTGCCGCCGCATATGCGGGCCAGCGCCTCGGCGACCTTCCTGCTGATCAACAATCTGGTCGGGCTTGGTCTTGGCAGCTGGAGCGTGGGCGCCCTGTCCGACGCGCTGACCCCGACCTATGGCAATGAAGCGCTGCGCTACGCCATCGTCGCGGCGCTCGGCTTCTACCTGCTCGCCGGCCTGTTCATGGCGCTCGCCGGCAAGGCGCTGCGCAAGGATTGGGTGACGGCCTGACCCATGAAGTGACAGGGCATTGCCCTGTCACTTTCGCTGTCCGCTTAGCGCTCCTTGGTGGCGCTGAACTTCACCTTGGGATGGCGCTCCTGCTGGTAACCGATGTCCCAGGCGCTGCGCGCCATGAACACCAGATTGCCGTCGCGGTCCTTGGCCATGTTCGCGCCATTATAGGCAACCAGATCCTTGATCGCCTGATCGTCGCCGCTGATCCAGCGGGCCGTGTCGAAGGGTGAGGGCTCCAGCACCGCGGCGACCTTATATTCGGCCTCCAGCCGGCTGATCAGCACTTCCAGCTGCAGCTGGCCGACCACGCCGACGATCCAGTTGCTGCCGATCTCGGGATAGAAGACCTGGATCACGCCCTCTTCGCTCAGGTCGTCCAGCGCCTTGCGCAGCTGCTTGGTCTTGGTCGGGTCTTTCAGCTGGACGCGGCGCAGGATTTCCGGCGCGAAATTGGGCAGGCCGGTAAAGCGCAGGCCGGGCTTCTCGCTCAGCGTGTCGCCCACGCGCAGCGCGCCATGGTTGGGGATGCCGATGATGTCGCCGGGGAAGGCCTCGTCCGCCAGCTCGCGGTCCTGGGCGAAGAACAGGATCGGCGAATGGACGGCCAGCGCCTTGCCGCTGCCCGACGGGGTCAGCTTCATGCCGCGGCGGAACTTGCCCGACACCAGCCGCATGAAGGCGATGCGGTCGCGGTGCATCGGGTCCATGTTCGCCTGCACCTTGAAGATGAAGCCGGTGACTTCGCTGCCCTCGGGCTCGACCGGGGCCGGCTCGGCCGGCTGGGCGCGCGGCGGCGGCGCATGCGCGGACAGCGCGTCGATCAGCTCGGTCACGCCGAACAGCTTGAGTGCCGATCCGAAATAGACCGGGGTCAGGTCGCCATGGCGATAGCGTTCCAGGTCGAACTCGGCATAGCCACCCTGGGCCAGCTCGGCCTCCTCGCGCAGCTTTGCGAGGCCCCGCTCGGACAGATAATCGGCCAGTTTGGGATCATCCAGGCCGCTGAACTGGTGGCGGGTGCCGTCAAATTCCTTGGACGGGCCAGTGGGCTGCATCAGCCGGTTGGTGGCGAAGTCGTAGATACCCTCGAACTCGCCGCCCATGCCGACCGGCCAGCTCATCGGGCAGACGTCGAGCTGCAACTGGTCCGCCACCTCGTCGAGCAGGCCGAACAGTTCGCGTCCCTCGCGGTCGACCTTGTTGACGAAGGTGATGATCGGCACGTTGCGCAGGCGGCAGACCTCGAACAGCTTGCGCGTCTGCGGCTCGATGCCCTTGGCCGCGTCGATCACCATCACCGCCGAGTCCACGGCGGTCAGGGTGCGATAGGTATCCTCGCTGAAATCCTCGTGGCCGGGCGTATCGAGCAGGTTGAAGGTGATGGTCTCGCCATCGCGCGTCCGCTCGAACGTCATGACCGAGGATGTGACGGAGATGCCGCGCTGCTGTTCGATCTTCATCCAGTCCGACCGGGCGCGCCGGTTCGCGCCGCGCGCCTTGACCTCGCCGGCCAGGTGAATCGCGCCGCCTTCCAGCAGCAGCTTTTCGGTCAGCGTGGTCTTACCGGCGTCCGGGTGGGAAATGATCGCGAAGGTACGGCGGGATGGGATGCTCATGGGGCGCCCATATAGGGATTTTTGCGCCCAAAGCGAGTCGCACGTTAGGCCTCGCCCTCAGCCCCGACCAGCGTCACGTCCATGCGGAAGGATCGGCTGTCGCCCGGCAGCAGGGTCATGACACCCTGCTTGTCCCAGACATCGCCGGTGAAGCCGACCGGGTCGGCCATGCCGGCCCAGGGTTCGACGCACAGATAATGGGCGCCCGGCTTCTGCCACAGGCCGAGCCAGGGCGTGTCGGGGAAATCGATCTTCAGGTGCGGCTTGCCGGGCACGCCCCAGGTCAGTGACCGGCTGGCGAGATCGTCCCAGATGAGGGCATCGCCCGCGAACATGACATGGGTCGGCGCCAGCTCATGGCCCTCGACCGGGGAGGGCACGCTCTCCAGCGCGATCAGCCCCGGCTCGCTGCCGACCTTGCGGATCGGCGCGGGTTCGGCCTGCGCGAACAGGATGCGATGGTCCTCGACGCTGCCGCCATAGGGCAAAGGCCAGGCGAAGGCGGGGTGATAGCCAAAGCAGAAGGGCATCGCCGTCTCGCCCCGGTTCATGACGGTGGCGGTCATGCGCAGGCTTGGCCCCTCCAGCACGAACCCCATGTCGAGGCGGAAATCGAACGGATAGACGGTGCGCGTCTCCCTGTCCGCCTCCAGCCGGAACAGCGCGGCTTCCTCGTTGCGATGGACCAGGGTGAAGGGGCTGGTGCGGGCAAAGCCATGCTGGCCGATCGGATAGGCGACATCGTTCAGCCGATAGACGTCGCCGCGCGATCGGCCGACGAACGGGAAGAGCAGGGGGGCATGGCCGGTCCACCATTGCGGGTCGGCATCGGTCATCAGCTCGCGGCCCTGCGCATCGGTCAGCGACCAGAGTTCGGCGCCCAGCGGCGATATGCTGGCGGACAGATTGTCGGAAGCGATGGCGATGCGGTCGTTCATGGCGAAACACTCCTGTTTGCCCAGCGGCATAGAGCCGGATCGTCATCTGTGGAAGCGCCTTGGGCGTCCACAGATGACGTGAATCAGGCTCTATTCCAAGGTCCGATGCGGCAAATCCCGACTGTCTCGCCCGCCGCGCAATCGTTACGTTGCGGAACCGACATGGGGGCTGGCGGGTTGAGCCAGCGGGAGGACCAATGATGAAAATTGCCGTATCGACCGCCACGATCCTGCTGCTGCTCGGCACGTCGGCGCTCGCCCAAGAACAGGGCAAGAAGAGGGACGACACGCTCGACAAGGCGGGCGAAATCGCGTCCCAGCCGGCGCGCGATGTCGGCATCGAAAAGACGCAGGTGCCGCCGATCCTCGTCGCGGCCGAGGAAAATCCCTATGCTGCGCCATCGGGCAAGACCTGCAAGGCGCTGAATGGCGACATGGCGGCGCTCAACAAGGTGCTTGGTCCCGATTTCACCATCGGCCGCGAAGCCAATGAGGATCGTACCAGCAAGATCGCCGAGGGTGTGGGCAAGTCGCTGGTCAATTCGCTGATCCCCTTCCGCGGCGTGGTGCGGGAAATCAGCGGCGCCGCCCCGGCGGAACGTCGACTGCGCGCCGCCATCGCCGCCGGTCTCGCCCGGCGCGGCTATCTGCGCGGCATGGCATCGGCCAAGGGCTGCAAGATTACGGGCTGATTTCCGGCGCCGCCGGACGCGGCGCCCCGAACAGCAGCAGCCATATGGCGAAGGCGCCTTCGCCCAGCAACGGCACGAAATCGAGCTGGCCGGGGATCGCCTCGCCGATCGCCGGCGACAGCAGCGCCAGGCTGCGCGCGACCAAGTGGACCGCGCCGCCCGCCATCAGCAGCGCACCGACCGCCACAGGCAACCGCCGCGATCGGATCGCCAGCCAGCCGGTCAGCAGGCAATAAATGCCGAAGAAGAGCAGGCTGATGCCATAGAGGTCGTTGTGGAGGCTGAGGCTGATCCGCACCAGCGACTGCACCTCCGCCATCGGGATGCCGGGATGCGGCGCGCCATCGATCAGCGCAAGCGGCAGCAGATGGAGCAGGCTGTTGCCCGCCAGCACGGCAATGCCGGTAAGGCTGAACAGGGCGGCGGTGCGCGCCAGCACCCGCCCGGTCGGCGCGAAAAGGCCATAGAGCAGGGCGGTCACCGCCAGATAGCAGCAGAGCATCGCGACATCGCTCGCCCCGCCGGCCCGATAGAGCCAGGGATAGTCCGCGATGTTGCGCATCGTCTCGCGTCCGTTGCCCGGCACGATCAGGGCTGCGCGCACCACCGCCTCGGCAAACATGCCGCAGCCAATGGTGCCGATGTAGAAGAGGCCGGCGAGGCGGGCCTGAAGTCGTTCAGCCTTCCCGTCCATCGCCGGCCTTTCCCGTCTTAGCCGCGCAGGCTCGCGCCCAGCTTCTGGGCGGCCTTGACCACGGCGGCGCTGATCACATCCAGCTCTTCCTGGGCGAAGCTCTTCTCGCCCGGCTGCAGCGTGATCTCGACCGCCAGCGACTTGTGGCCTTCATCCACGCCGGGGCCGGTGAAGACGTCGAACAGGCGGGCGTCGACGATCGCCTTCTTGTCCGCGCCCTTGACCGCGCGCACCAGCGCATCCGCCTCGACCGTCTCCGGCACCAGGAAGGCGAAGTCGCGCTTCACCGCCTGCAACGCCGGCGGGGCGTAAGGCGCGCGCATGAAGCCGCTCTTGCGCTTGGCCGGGATCGCATCGAGGAAGATCTCGCCCGCGACCACGGTGCCCGACAGGCCGAACTGCTTGGCCAGGCTCGGGTGCAGCACGCCATATTCGGCCAGCACCACCTTGGGGCCAAGGCGCAGCGTGCCCGACTGGCCCGGATGATAGGCCGCCGATGCCTCGCCCATGCTCTGCAGATTGCCGACCGGCGCGCCGGCAGCCGCCAGCAGCGCGATCACTTCGCCCTTGGCGTCGAACGCGTCGAAGGGCTGGGCCTTGCCGCCCTGCCAGCCGCGCGCGGTCTTCTCGCCGGCCAAGACGAAGCCGACCGTGGCGCGCTCGCCCTGCTTGAAATAGCGCCGGCCGAGTTCAAACAGCCGGATCGACGTGGCGCTGCGATCGACATTGCGCTTGGTCGCGGACAGCAAACCGGGCAGCAGCGAGGGCCGCATGACCTTCAGATCTTCGGAGATCGGATTGGCCAGCGTCCAGTCGCCACCGCCGACGCTCGCGGCTTCCTTCTCGGAAATGAAGGACCAGTTGATCGCTTCGGCGAGGCCGCGGGCGGCGGCGGTGCGGCGCACGCGGCGCTCGACCAGCTGCTCGGGCGTGGCGGTCGGACGGGCGACGCCCGGCACGCGCGGCAGCGGGGTGGACGGCACATGGTCCAGGCCGACGATGCGCACCACTTCCTCGACGATGTCAGGCCAGCCATCGACGTCGCGGCGCCAGGTCGGCACGGTGATGGTCCAGCTGACGGGCACCGAAACCGGCACGCCGTCCTGATACTCGATCCCCGAGGATTCGCCTTCGACCCCGAAGCCCAGGCTTTCGAGGATGCGCCGCTGGGTGTCGAACGGCACATCGACGCCGGCCAGCGCCAGGCACTGGTCGGGCGCATAGGCGACCGTCTTGGGCGTGGCGGGCGGGGTGCCGGCGCGGGTCGCTTCCGACGCGGTGCCGCCGCACAGGGTCATGACCAGGCTGGTCGCGATTGACAGGCCATCGTCCAGGAAGGCGGGATCGACGCCGCGCTCGAACCGGCCGCGCGCATCTGAGGTCAGCGCCAGCTTCTGGCCGGTCACCGCGATCCGCTCCGGCGTGAAATAGGCGCATTCGATCAGCACGTCGGTGGTGCCGTCCTGCGCGCCCGAATGTTCGCCGCCCATGATGCCGCCAATGTCATGCACGGCCTCGTCGTCGGCGATGACGGTCATCGTCTCGTCGATGGCATAGGTCTTGCCATTGAGCGCGAGCACCTGCTCGCCGGCCTTGCCCTTGCGCGCAACCAGTCCGCCCTTGAGCGTCGCCATGTCATAGACATGGAGCGGCCGGCCGAGGTCGATCATGATATAGTTGGTGATGTCCACCAGCGCGCTGATCGGCTTCTGGCCGATCGCCTTGAGCCTGCGCGCCATCCATTCGGGCGAGGCGCCGTTGGTCACGCCCTTGACCGATCGGGCGAAGAAGGCGGGGCAGCCGTCGACATCGTCGGTGCGCACGTCCGGGCCGGGGCCCACGCCGGCTATCTCGGGCACGATGATGGCGTTGAGCGTACCCAGGCCAGCGGCGGCGAGGTCGCGGGCGATGCCGCGTACGCCCATGCAGTCCTGACGGTTCGGCGTGATCGACACGTCGATGACCGGATCGTTGAGGCCGGCCCAGTTGGCATAGACCTCACCCACCGGCGCGTCGCCGGCCAGTTCGATGATGCCGTCATGATCGTCACCCAGCTCCAGTTCACGGGTGGAGCACATCATGCCGTTGGATTCGACGCCGCGAATGGCGGTCTTCTTGAGCACCATGCCGTTGACCGGCACCACCGCGCCCTCGACCCCGAACACGCCGATCAGGCCGGCGCGGGCATTGGGCGCGCCGCACACGACCTGCAGCGGGTTGCCGTCGCCATGGTCGACGCTCAGCACCTGCAGCTTGTCGGCCTGCGGGTGGCGCTCGGCGGTCAGGATCTTGGCGATCTTGAACGCCCCCAGCTTCTCCGCCGGGTTCTCCACATCCTCGACCTCCAGCCCGATGGCGTTCAGCGTCTTGAGGATCGTCGCCAGGTCGGCGTCGGTCTTGAGGTGCGTCTTGAGCCAGCTCAGGGTGAACTTCATGCGCCGACTCCTCCCGACAGCGTGGGCACGTCGAGTGCCGAGAATCCATAATGTTTCAGCCAGCGCAGATCGCCGTCGAAGAAGGCGCGCAGGTCGTTCATGCCATATTTCAGCATGGCGAGGCGGTCGACGCCGGTGCCGAAGGCAAAGCCCTGCCACTCGTCGGGATCAAGGCCGCAGGCCTCGATCACGCGGCGGTTGACCATGCCGCTTCCCAGCACTTCCAGCCAGCCGCCACCGGGCGCATCGCCGTCGCCGCCGATGACGCGCTGGCCATTGGTCAGCGTATAGCCGACATCGACTTCGACCGACGGCTCGGTGAACGGGAAATAGCTCGGGCGCAGGCGCAGGACGATATCCTCGCGCTCGAAGAAGGCCTTGAGGAAGGTCTCCAGCGTCCATTTGAGGTGACCCAGCGTGATGCCCTTGTCGATCACCAGCCCCTCGATCTGGTGGAACATCGGCGTGTGGGTCGCGTCGCTGTCGCTGCGATAGACGCGGCCGGGCGCGATGATGCGGATCGGCGGTTCCTGCGTCATCATGGTGCGGATCTGCACCGGCGACGTATGGGTGCGCAGCAGCATCTTCTTCTGCCCTTCCTCGTCCGGGAAGTAGAAGGTGTCGTGCATCGCGCGCGCCGGATGCGTCTCGGGAATGTTGAGCGCGGTGAAATTATGCCAGTCGTCCTCGATCTCCGGGCCGGTCGCGACCGAGAAGCCGAGGTCCGCGAAGATTTCCGCCAGTTCGTCCATCACCTGGCTGACGGCATGGACGCTGCCCTGCGGCCCCAGATCGGCGGGCAGGGTCATGTCGACCTTTTCCGAGGCGAGGCGGGCGTCGAGCGCGGCCTGCTCCAGCGCGGCTTTGCGGTCGGCGATCGCGGCGGTCACGCTTTCGCGCAGATCCTGGATCGGCGGGCCTTTTTCCAGACGCTCCTCGGGCGACATGCCGCCCAGCGTCTTCAACAGGCCGGTGACGACCCCATTCTTGCCCAGCGCGCCCACGCGCAGCCCTTCCAGCGCGTCCAGCGTGTCGGCAGCCTCGATGTCGGCGATCAGGCCGGCTTTCAGTGCGCTAATTTCGGTCATGACTCTCTATCCATCAATCTCATCGTCATTCCCGCGAAAGCGGGAACCCATCTCCCGACCTCTCGATCAGTCGCGGGGTAAAGGCGCGAAGCCAAAGCCCAGCGCCAGATCGTCCCAATCGGGATTGCCGGCCTCGATCAGCTCAATCTTCCACTGCCTGTTCCATTTCTTGATCCGCTTTTCCCGCAGGATGGCGCTGTCCATGCTGTCATGTGGTTCAAACCAGACCAGGCGCTTGACGCCGTAGTCTTTCGTGAAGCCTTCGATCAAGCCGTTTCGATGCTCGTAGAGGCGCTTTATGAGATCGGATGTGACGCCGACATATAATGTACCGTTGCGGCGGCTGGCGAGCATGTAGACGGTGGGGCTGATCTCGCGCGTCATCGATGCCTCGGGAGATGGGTTCCCGCTTTCGCGGGAATGACGGAGTTGGGGGTTAGGCGCGCGCGCCCAGCAGCGCGCCGCCAAAGCCGATGAACATCAGGCCGGTGCCGCGGTTGAACAGTTTCTGCCGGTTGGCCGGCGCCAGCCAGCGGGCGAGGCGCAGGCCGCCCAGAGCGTAGACCGAATACCAGAAGCTTTCGATCACCACGAAGCTGACGATCAGGATCGCCAGCTGCAGCCAGAAGGGGCGGGCTAGGTCGATGAACTGGGGGAAGAGCGCGGCGGCGAAGATGATGAGCTTGGGGTTGGACAGGCCGGTCAGCAGCCCGGTCGCATAAAGTGCGCGGGCCGAGCGGACCGGGCCGGCATCGCTGCCGTCGGCGGACCCGACCGGTGCGCGCCAGGCCTTGATCCCCAGCCAGATGAGATAGGCGACACCGGCATAGCGCAATATGTCGAACAGGCGCGGCGAGGCTTTCAGCAGCGCGCCAAGGCCCAGCGCCGACGCGATCAGGCACAGCAGCACGGCGCTCATCAGCCCCGCCATCGTCACCAGCGCCTTGCGCGGCCCATGGGCGATGCTCTGCGTCATCACATGCAGCATGTTGGGGCCGGGCGTGGCCGAGATCAGGAAGACCGCCGTGACATATAACCACCAGAGATGCAGCGACATGGGATGGTTCCTCAAATGTCAGGCTGCCCCCTGAAATCCGTTCGGGCTGAGCCTGTCGAAGCCCCGCCAGAGCGCAGCGAAGGCACTTCGACTTCGCTCAGGACGAACGGGGTAAAACCGGAAAAACAAAAAGGGCGCCGAAGGCATCTGCCCCGGCGCCCCTTTGACGATCTTTACGATCGATCAGCTTCAGGCTGCGGGCAGCGCAGCCTTGGCCTGGGCGATGATGGCGCTGAACGCCTCGCCTTCGTGCATCGCGATGTCGGCCAGAACCTTGCGGTCCAGCTCGACGCCGGCCAGCTTCAGGCCATGCATGAACTGCGAATAGGTCAGGCCTTCAGCGCGGACACCCGCGTTGATGCGCTGGATCCACAGGCCACGGAAGGTGCGCTTCTTGACCTTGCGGTCGCGATAAGCGTACTGGCCGGCCTTTTCGACAGCCTGGCGAGCGACACGGATCGTGTTCTTGCGACGGCCATAATAGCCCTTCGCCTGAACCAAAATCCTCTTATGCTTCGCCTTGGTGGTTACACCACGTTTTACGCGTGCCATTGTCCTCTACTCCTTACTTCAGGCCGTAGGGTGCCCAGAGGCGGACGTGAGCCACGTCGGCATCGGACAGCACGGAAGTGCCACGGTTCTGGCGAATATACTTGGCGTTGTGCGAGATCAGGCGGTGACGCTTGCCAGCGACGCCGTGCTTGACCTTGCCGGAAGCGGTGAACTTGAAGCGCTTCTTCACACCGCTCTTGGTCTTGAGCTTGGGCATTTTCGTCTCCTTGTTTGGCGCGACGATTACAGACAGCCACGGCAGCCCTAGTTAGCCGGGCGGTCTCACTGAATATCGCGAAGGGCGGCCCATAGTCGGCCGCGCCCGCAAAAGCAAGCGATTCGGACCCAAAGGCGGCATGTCCGCGTTGACCCCGCCATGGCCGATGTCGAACCTGTGCCGCCCAGCGCGTCCAAGCCCATCCAGCCCGGCGGCGCGGCTGTGCATCTGCGCCGCGCGCGCGACCGTTGGCGGCGCCTGCCGCTGCTGGCCCGCATCCTGTTGTGGATCATCGGCATCATCCTTGCCCTGTGGCTGATCCTCTTCATCACCAAGGGGCGCTTCCTCAAGGGACCGTTCGAGCGCATCCTGTCCGCCCGGCTGGAGCGGCAGGTACAGGTCGGCGGTGACTTCCAGCTCTATTTCGCCCCGATCACCATCAAGTTCCGGGCCGAAGACATGCGCATCGCCAACCTGCCCTGGGCCAGCCGGCCTGACCTGTTTCGCGCCGACCTGATCGACACGCGGATCGCACCCTTGAGCCTGATCTTCGGCAGCAGATACCGCGTCCCCTGGCTAGAGCTGCGGGGCGCCGCCGTCGATCTCGAATGGTCGCGCGACCGGCAGCATAATACATGGACGCTGGGCGACCCGGATCGGAAGGGCGAGCCGATGAACATGCCGCTCGTCCGCCGCGCGCTGCTCGCCGGCACGACCATGCGCTATCGCGATCCGGTGCTGATGCTGTCGACCGATATCGGCTTTGAGACGGTGAAGGCGCAGGACACCCGCTTTGCCAGCGATGTCCGCCTGTCGGGCACCGGCACGATGCGCGGCAAGCCCTTTACCTTGAAGGGCGGGCTGCTGTCGCCCAACGCCACCGTCACCGGCGGCAAGAACAGCCTGGCGCTGCGGGCACAGGCGGGCGCGACCGTGCTGGAGGTGACCGGCACGCTGCCCGGCGCGACCGAGCTGGAGGGCAGCGACCTGCGCGTCGTGGCGCAAGGGCCCAATCTCAGCCATTTGTTCGATTTCCTGGGCGTCGCCATTCCCGGCACCCGCCATTATCGCTTCACCTCGGCCCTGACCAAGGCGGGCGAGGAGTGGCGCTTCACGCATTTGAAGGGCCGGTTCGGCGATTCCGACCTTGCCGGGCGCTTCACCGTGTCGTTGCCGAACAATCGCCTGCTGCTCGACGCCGATCTGGCGACCCAGCGGCTCGACATTATCGATGTCGGCCCCTTCATCGGCTATGATCCGCAGAGGCTGGATGCGCAGGGCGGGGCGGGCGCGATCACGACCGTGCAGGGCAGGCCGCGCCTGCTGCCCGACGCGCCGCTGCGGATCGAGGCGATCCGCAATTTCGATGCCAATGTCCGCTACAGCGTAAAGACCATCCGCGCGCCCAACGTGCCGATCGCCAATGCGGCGGTGACGCTGAAGCTCGACCATAGCCTGCTGACGCTCTCGCCTTTGACCTTCGACATGGCGGGCGGCCATGTCGCGTCAGACATAGAGATCAATGCCCGCAACCAGCCGGTGCGCACGAGCTACGACGTCCGCCTGGCACCCACGCCGATGGGCACGCTGCTCGCCCGCTGGGGCGTCGAGCAATCGGGCACGACCGGCATGGTCAAGGGGCGGATGCAGATGACGGGCCTGGGTGATACCGTCCATGACTCGCTCGCCACCGCCAATGGCCGCATTGCCGTCATCCTGCCGGCGGGCAGCATGTGGGCGCGCAACGTCCAGCTCTCCGAAATCGATGTCGGCACCTTCATCACCAAGATGTTCGAGAAGAAGCTGAAGGACCCTGTGCAGATCAATTGCGGCCTCATTGCCTTCACCGTGCGCAACGGCGTGGCGGCGGCCGACCCGATCCTGATCGACACGCGCAAGAATGTGATGATCGGCCGGGGCGGCTTCTCTTTCAGGAATGAAAGCCTCGACCTCGCCTTCCGCGCCGACGGCAAGAAGATCAGCCTTCTGTCCGGCCAGTCGCCGGTCGGCATTGGCGGCTATTTCGCCCGGCCGTCGATCAATGTCATCAGCCCGGACCTGATCGCGCGCGGCGGCGCGGCGGCGGCGCTGGGCATCGTCGCCACGCCGATCGCCGCGACACTGGCCTTTGTCGATATCGGCGATGCCAAGGCAGCGGCCTGTGGTCCGGTGCTGGCCGGCGCCGATGCTGCCGCCCAGCGCACCCGTGGCGGCAAGCCGCGCGACGATGTCGGCCGCGGCACCACCGCAAAGGATGAAGCGGGCAAGGGCAGCAAGGCCGAGAAGAAGGCGCAGGACAAGAAGTTCCTCGGCATCTTCTGAACGACACGCGCCGGGCTTATCCTGTGGCCTGGCCGACTCGACCCATGAGTCGACGCGAAGGAGAGGATCATGAGCGACACGCCGTTCGTCCTGCCGGGGGTCACGCCCCATCTGACCATCGCCGACGGCAAGGCCGCCGACGCCATCGCCTTCTATACGACTGCCTTCGGCGCGACCGAACAGAGCCGCCATCTGGAAGAGGGTGGCGCGCGCATCATGCACGCCCATCTGACGGTCAATGATGGCGGGCTGATGCTGAACGATCATTTTCCCGAAATGTGCGGCGGCGCCCCGGCGGAAAAGCCGGCGGCTGTGACGCTGCATCTGGAAGTGGACGATGCCGATCGCTGGTGGGACCGGGCGGTGGCCGCCGGCGCGGCAATCCGCTTCCCGATCGACAACCAGTTCTGGGGCGCCCGCTATGGCCAGCTCACCGATCCCTTCGGCCATGTCTGGTCGATCGGCGGGCCGATCAGGGATTGAGGCTATGATGGTCGGGACGACGCGCTGGGACGTGGTGACGGGCGACATCACCCGTTGCGCGGTCGACGCGATCGTCAATGCCGCCAATAACAGCCTGCTCGGCGGCGGCGGCGTGGATGGCGCGATCCATCGCGCCGCCGGGCCGGAATTGCTGGAGGAGTGCCGGGGCATCGGCTGCTGCCCGACCGGAGAGGCGCGGATCACGCGCGGCTATCGGTTGCCGGCCCGCTATGTCATCCACAGCGTCGGCCCGGTCTGGCAGGGCGGCAATCAGGGCGAGCGCGACCTGCTCGCCAGCTGCTACAGCCACAGCCTGTCGCTCGCCCGCCATCATGGCCTGCGCGCGGTCGCCTTCCCGGCGATCTCGACCGGCGTCTATGGCTATCCCAGGGCGCAAGCCGCCAAGGTCGCCGCCCGCGCCGTGGCGGAAGCGCTGCGCCGCGACCCCGACGCCTTCGACCATATTCTCTTCATCTGCTTCGACCAAGAGAATCGCGCCCTCTACGACGCGGCCGTCAGGGATGCTGTCGCGGCGGATTAGAGTGTTTGGCTATCATTCCCTCTCTACGCTTCTGGTTGCTGCCGGCCATAAGGCGCGGGATGGGCGCCATGGCATCTGCACGACGCCTGCGCCCCAGCCTCAGTCGCGCAGGAAGATATCCTCGATCTTCAGGCCGAACAGGTCGGCGATGCGGAAGGCGAGCGGGAGCGAGGGATCATATTTGCCCGTCTCGATCGCGTTGACGCTCTGGCGCGAGATGCCGAGCTGGGCGGCGAGATCGCTCTGGTTCCAGTCGCGTTCCGCCCGCAATATCTTGAGCCGGTTCTTCATGCGCGGCCGCCGGGCAGGATCGGCGCCAGCAACAGGCCCAGATTCCACAGGATGAAGGCGGCATAGGCAGGCGCATGGGGGGCAAGACCCGATCCTTCGAGCAGGCCCCAGACGGTGGTGATGACCAGCATGAAACCGGCCGCGATCAGCGCACGTCGGGCATGGACCATGCGCAGATATTCGTCGCTCTCCTCTACCAGAAGGCGTCCCATCGCCCAGATGAAGCCGATCAGCGGCGGCGCCGGCAGCAAGGCGACGAGCACGGCCCAGATGCCCGCCGGATGCCATTCGCGCTGGATGGTGATGGCCGCGACCACGGTGACGATATTGGCGATCATCAGCGGCACGACCCGGCCGATATAGCGGGCGATCGCCGATCCGGGCACGCCGCGCGCCAGCCGCATCGCTTCCCAGATCAGCCAGCCCAGCGCCAGCAGGCCCGGCACCATCAGCGGCAATTTGCCGTTGCCGCTGATGGTGAAGATGTTGGCGGCGACGGCAGCGGCCACCATCAGCACCGTGAACAGCGCGGCGGCCGCGCAAATGCGCCAGGGAAAGGGGTGGATGGGTTCCGGGGCGATCATGACTCGTGCCTCCTGCTCTGAAAGGGTCAAGTGTCCTTTACAGAAGCGAGAAGTGATGAGTCAATGAACCTTTACATTTTATCGTGCATGCTTGTCAGAACTGGCCATAGCGCTCATTGCCGACAAAGCCGAGCTTGGTGACGCCGGAACGGCGGATGTCGGCCAGGGTCTGGTCGACCACCAGATAGCGGGCGGCAGCGTCGGGCTGGAATTGCAGTTCCGGTTCAACCGGCATGGCGAGCGTCTGGGCGAGATAGCGGCGCAGTGTCAGGGCATCGACCGCATTACCGTTCCAGCGGACGACGCCCGATGCGTCGATCGTCACCTTGTTCTTGATCGGATCGGGTTGGGGCAGGCTGGTATCGACCGGCGCCTGGGGCAGGTTGATGCCCACGCTGTGGGTCTGGATCGGGATGGTGATGATGAACATGATCAGCAGCACGAGCATGACGTCGATCAGCGGCGTCGTGTTCATCTCGCCCAGCCTGGCAGGCACGGTGACCTTCACGGCGGACAGGGGTTTCACGGGTGACGGCGCGACCGGCTATCTGAACCTGGGCGAAGCGCATGGGGCAGCGGGCCAGTTCGCTTGGCGCGACAGCTGCTCGGCCGGCGCCTGGTGCAATCTTGCCGGCGGGACGGCCGGACTGATCGCGCATCTGGGGCAGGCCGCCGGGACCTATCGCACCTCGATCTTCGCGCACTCCGCCGGCAACGACAGCTTCAGGCTCGCGGACTCCACGGGTGACACCTTGCGCGCCGGCACTAGCCGCACGGGGCACCGGTCGATCGCGCGCTCCGGTCCTACGAGCAAGCTTGGCTTCTATGCCGGCGCGCAGGTCGCGGCGGTGACGACGGCGTCGACGGGCCTTTCCAGCCTGCCTATGGTCGGCCTCCGCTCCAACACCAGCTTTGCGCCCGATCGCCTCGCGGCGCTCTGGTCCGGCGACGGCGCGATCGTCGGTGCGAAGGCCGCCGCGATCCACGACCGACTAAACACCTTCCTGACGGCGATCGGCGCCGCATAAACGACCTTTGAGAGGCGGCTTAGAAGCCTCTCACCGCTCTTTGAACAGTCTGGTTTGGATGCTACCACCGCCATTGGCGGAGGACATTATGCTGACAGAATTGCTGAAAATATTGGGCCAAGGGGTCGTGGCGGCTTTTGTCTCGTGGGTCGCGATCTTCTTTGCTCTTTCCCGTTATAAATCTGAGAAAATCTATGACCGGGTTTTAGGCATCTACACCGACGCGATCGCGCTGGTGAGCGAGATGGCAGAAGTGACCATCGAGCAGAGGGTCAAGCGAGACATGGGTAAGCTGAGCGATCAAGAGAACTCGGCTTTTGACGAGCGCTACCGCGTGGCCGCAGATAGATTAAAGGGCATACGCGCTGTTGCGTCGATTTTAGCGCCGCCAGCCGCGAACACGATGGAAGAACTGATCCAGACGCTCCAACGGCTTGACCACAATCGTGATCTGTCGTCGCTCGCCCAACAGTTCGAGAGGGTAAAGGCGTTTGGGTTAGCGCAGGAACGCTTGGTGGCCCATGGGCAAGAAAGCCTGGGCTAGGTTTTGGTGCTACAGAAGCTCTTGTCTCGCACTCCGGAAGCTTTTGTCGCGCTTCATGCGCCACGGGATTTTGCAAAGCTCAAAGCTATAAGTCCCTCCTGTGCTGATAATGATATATCAGCACATAAAACATGCGCCCCTGGGTGACTCTTGGCAAGAGGGCTTCTATTGACAGGGCAGACCGCCCATTTATGGGGAAGGCGCGGCTTTTTGGGCCGCGCAACCTGAACATTTCACAGAAAGACCCCCCGTGTCCGCCATGCTCAAGATCACCCTGCCCGATGGTTCCGTGCGTGAAGTCGCGCCCGGCACTACTCCGGCGGACATTGCAGCGGCGATCGGGCCGGGCCTGGCCAAGGCGGCGATCGCCGCGAAAGTCGACGGCGAGCTGCGCGACATCATGCGGCCGCTGGAACAGGATTCGCAGCTGGCGCTGGTGACGGCGAAGGACGAGGCCGACGCGCTGGAACTGGCGCGCCACGATTTCGCCCATGTGCTGGCCGAAGCGGTGCAGGCGCTGTTCCCCGGCACGCAGATCACCTTCGGCCCGGCGACCGACGACGGTTTCTATTATGACTTCGCGCCCAAGGATCGCCCCTTCACCGAGGAAGACCTGCCCGCGATCGAGGCGGAGATGCGCAAGATCATCGCCGCCAACAAGCCGCTGCGCCGCGAAGTGATCGCCCGCGACACGCTGATCGCCCAGTGGGAAGCGGCCGGCGAGACGTTCAAGGCACAATGGGCCGCCGAACTGCCGCAGGGCGAGGAACTGACCGTCTATCATTCGGGCGACGGCTGGTACGACATGTGCCGCGGCCCGCATCTGGCCTCGACCGGCAAGCTGGACCCGGCCGCGTTCAAGCTGACGCGCGTGTCGGGCGCTTACTGGCGCGGCGACCAGAAGAATGCGATGCTGAGCCGCATCTATGGCACCGGCTGGCTGAACAAGAAGCAGCTCAACGAGCATCTGACGCGGCTGGAGGAAGCGGGCAAGCGCGACCATCGCAAGCTGGGCGCGGAGATGGACCTGTTCCACCTGCAGCAGGAAGCGCATGGCAGCGTCTTCTGGCACCCCAAGGGCTATCTGATCTGGCGCGAACTGGAAGCCTATATGCGCCGCGCGATCGACGATGCCGGCTATCGCGAGGTCAAGACGCCGCAGGTGATGGACGCGCGCCAGTGGGAGCAGTCCGGCCATTGGGGCAAATATCGCGAGAATATGTTCGTCATCCCCGACGAAGTGCCGAATGTGGCGGACGAAGGCCCGCTGGTGTCGGAAGAAGTCGACTGGATGGCCTTGAAGCCGATGAACTGCCCGGCGCACATTCTGATCTTCAAGCAGGGGATCAAGAGCTATCGCGACCTGCCGCTGCGCTTCTACGAAAATGGCTGCTGCCACCGCAATGAGCCGCATGGCGCGCTGCACGGCCTGATGCGCGTGCGCCAGTTCACCCAGGACGACGCCCATATCTTCTGCCGCGAGGACCAGATCGTCGAGGAAGTGCGCGCCTTCTGCGCGCTGGCCGACCGGATCTACCGGGATTTCGGCTTCACCTACTCGATCAAGCTGGCGCTGCGCCCGGAAAAGCGCTTCGGTACCGAGGAGATGTGGGACAAGGCGGAAGAGGAACTGCGCAACGCGGTCGCCGCCGCCGGCCTCAACACGCCCGAATATGGCTGGGAAGAACTGCCCGGCGAAGGCGCCTTCTATGCGCCCAAGCTGGAATGGCACCTGACTGACGCGATCGGCCGCACCTGGCAGGTCGGCACGATCCAGTCGGACCGGGTGCTGCCCGAGCGGCTCGACGCCAGCTACATCGCCGAGGATGGCGAGCGCCACCGGCCGGTGATGCTGCACCGCGCGATCTTCGGCAGCTATGAGCGCTTCATCGGCATCCTGATCGAACATTATGCCGGCAAGTTCCCGCTGTGGCTGGCGCCGGTGCAGGCGGTGGTCGCGACGATCGTGTCGGATGCGGACAATTATGCACTGGACGTGGTCGAGAAGTTGCGCGCCGCCGGCATCCGCGCCGAGGCCGACGTGCGCAACGAGAAGATCAACTACAAGGTGCGCGAACATTCGCTGGGCAAGGTGCCCAACCTGCTGGTCGTCGGCCGCCGCGAGGCGGAAGAAGGCACGGTGGCGCTGCGCGAACTGGGCAAGGATGGCCAGACCATGTTGTCGGTGAGCGAGTTGATCGCCCGGCTGGCGAAGGACGCACTGGCGCCCGATCTGGCCTGACATAGGGGGAGATGGCACCGTTATGGAGCCATCTCCCCACCGGGCCTGACCCGACCCTGATAGCATGGCGGCATCACCTGACCGGGGGAGAGCCGCAATGCCGATCAACCTGTCCGAACCGCTGCGCTGGACCAGCGCCGACGCTGATGAAACCGCCCTGCTGGAAGATCTGCAGGGCAATATCCTCGATGGTCATGGGCGCAAGGCGACCTTGCACCTGATGCTGCGCTTCGGCGCGGATGCGGCCGCCGCGCGCGCGGCACTGCGCGCGCTGGAACCGCAGGTGACATCCGCCCTCGCCCAGCTGGAAGCGGCCCGTGCCTATCGCAACACTGGCCAGTCGGGCGGCCCCTTTGTCGGCCTGCTCCTCTCCTCTTCCGGCTATGCGCGACTGGGCATCGCCGACCGCATGCCCGAAGGCCCGGTCGACGGCGCCTTTGCCAGCGGCATGCTCGCCCGCAGCGCCATTCTCAACGATCCCGCCGCGCCGGACCTGGAAGCCGCCTATCAGGACCGCATCGACGCGATGATCCTGATCGGCGCCGATCCCGACGGGCCGGACCAGTGGACGTCACAGGCGGCGCAGGATCTGGCCGATATGATCATGAGCGGATTGGGCAGTGCCGTCAGCCTGATCACCGCCGAGAGCGGCCGGGCGATCTTCCGCAGCAACAGCGCGGGCGAGGCCGAGGGGATCGAGCATTTCGGCTATGTCGACGGGCGCAGCCAGCCGCTGCTGCTGCAGGAACTGGTCGATCGCGAGGCGGCCGGTGGCGGCATCGACCGGTGGAATGCCGCCTTCCCCCTGTCGCAGGTGCTGGTGTCCGATCCGGGATCACCCGACACCGGCACCGCCTTCGGCAGCTATTTCGTCTTCCGCAAGCTGGAACAGCAGGTGAAGGCCTTCAAGGCGCGGGAAGAGGAATTGGGTGAGCAACTGGGGATCGGCGAACTGGCCGGCGCCTTCCTGGTCGGCCGGTTCGAGGATGGCACGCCGGTCACGCTGCAGGGCACGGAAGGGCTCGACCATCCGGTGCCGAACAATTTCAGCTATGCCGCCGACAGCGCCGGCGCCCGCTGTCCCTTCTTCGCCCATATCCGCAAGACCAATCCGCGCGGCGATGTCGGCCGGACATTGGTGCCGAACCCACAGAGCGCGGCCGATTTCGATCGCATCCGCGAATTGGATGACGGCGAACGCCGCGTCATCATGGCCCGGCGCGGCATGCCCTATGGCATCCGCAACCAGGTGACCGACCCCAGCGACCAGCCGGAAGGCGGCGTGGGCCTCATGTTCATGGCGTTCCAGAGCAGCATCGAGGCGCAGTTCGAGTTCACCCAGAAAAGCTGGGCCAATTCGCCGCCCTTCGTCGCCCGCATCAATGGGGCGCCCGGCGATCCGGTCGGCCGCGACCCGATCATCGGCCAGCGCGGCGGCGAACCCCTCGTCAAACTGGCCATGCCCAATGGCTGGAACGACGCAACCGCCGGCACGACGCCGGCCGGTCTGGCCGAATTTGTCGTCCATAAGGGCGGCGAATATTTCTTCGCTCCGGCCAAGAGCATGCTGCGCGTGCTGTGACGGCGCTCAGAGCCTGTTTGAAAAATCGCGAGGGGACGATTTCCAATACGGTTCCGGCCCGCGCGCCCGCCCAACCACCCGACGGGATGACATTGGATCGGGTGGTTGGGCGGGGCGCGGGCTGGAACCGGCTTTCTCCAACGGACTCTCAGCCCCTTGCAAAAAGCCCGCATTCACCCGATATAGTGGGTGCGGCAGCAATGCCACATGGGCTGGCGATTCCGTTACGACGGGCTTGCCGCCCTTTTCGGCTTTGCGCTAAAGGGCCGCGAAGAGCCGTTTGTTGTCACAGTCACAGGAGAAGCCGCTATACGTCCCCCAATGATGCGCCGCCCGCTGGCGCCGCCGCCGAAGTCCGGTCCCCGGTATAATGAGTTCATCACCGTACCCAAGGTGCGGGTGATCGACGACGAAGGCGAGAATCTGGGCGTGATGTTTACGCAGGAGGCGATCGAACAGGCTGCCGACGTTGGTCTGGACCTGGTCGAAGTGTCGCCCAACGCCGATCCGCCAGTCTGCAAGTTCCTGGACATCGGCAAGTTCAAGTACGAAGCCCAGAAGAAGGCGAATATCGCCCGCAAGACCCAGAAGACGCAGGAACTCAAAGAGATCAAGATGCGTCCGAACATCGACGATCATGATTATGATACGAAGATGAAGAAGGTCCATGATTTCATCGGCGACGGCGACAAGGTGAAGATCACCCTGCGCTTTCGCGGCCGCGAACTCAGCCACCAGCAGCTGGGCATGAACCTGCTGCAGCGCGTGGCGGAAAATGTCGCCGAGATCGCCAAGGTCGAAGCCTATCCGCGCATGGAAGGCCGCCAGATGCTGATGGTGCTGTCGCCGAAATAAGCGGCGCCGCGACATCGAAGAACATGCGTATCGGGCGGGGTCTGGCAACAGGCTCCGCCCGAACGCATTTGGGGCCATGTGCTTGGAGGCGATCGCCATTCGAATGTCGATGTGGCGACAATGATGGCTGTCCATAACCCTCGAAACGAGTCACGCACCTCGTTTCAACGCAGCCTATATAAAGCTGCCACTGATAGGCCGTTTATTGGTCCCAGACCGCACGGGTAAATTCAGCGCCCGCCAAATGGCCGGGGTGGGTGGTTTGTCGACATTCCGCTTGCGGCGAGCGCTACAAAAAAAGCGGACGTCATGGCTCCATTTGCAACCGAAGGGGTTGCGCCTTCCGGCAGGCTGGCAATCTGACGGTGCAGGTCGTCGGATAATCCAAAATGCTCCTTCATCGGCACCGCCGCAAAGTTGCCGACGTCATATTTTCCTTCTGAAAAAAAAGCGGCGGGGATTGCGTAGGTGAAGCACTGGCCTTCGGTCAGCTAATTGCCGGCATCGTGAAGGGCTGCCACCAACTCTGGCATTACCAGTCATTTGCGTCATCGCCGCCAAGCTTGTGCTGAAATTCGCCTCGATCGTTAGCGACGGGAATGATCTCGCCAGTGCCCGTGTTAAGCCACTGCACCTGCCCGTTCATTTGGCATCAAGAAGCCAGTGCCAATTCGACCGAAATCTCGTCATCGCATCGCTATCTGGCGTCGTGGTCAGGTCCGACCACTTCACTTCATAGCTTCCCCAATTCGTTAGCGGCCTTTGTTCCAGAAGGGCGCAATGTCCGCGATCGGCAAGCGTCGCCCTCCTAAACAACAAGAATGGCGGGTTTTAGACCATCCACCTCCACCCTCAATGATCGTGATGATGCCCATGGTCATGCCCATCGCCCGCGCCATGAATCGCCTCCAGCACATCCTCCAGCCGCGCCGGATCGCCCAGCGCCAGTACATGGCCTTCGCTGTCCGCCGTCAGCGGTTCGCCATTCCAGTCGCACATCAGGCCGCCCGCGCCCTCGACCACGGGCACCAGCGCGGCGAAGTCATAGCTTTGCAGCCCGGATTCGATGACGATGTCGAGGAAGCCCGACGCCAGCAGGCCATAATTATAGCAGTCGCCGCCATAGACCGGCCCCTGGCGGGGCGATCCGCCCGACACCGCGCCGACCAGCGCCATATAATGGGCCACGTCACCCTCGGCGAACAGATGCGGGCTGGTGGTGGCGATGCCGGCGCCCTCCAGCGCCTTGCAGGCGCGGGTGCGCACCGGCTTGCCGTTGAAGGTGGTGGGCTGGCCGCTCATCCCGGCCCAGCGTTCCTGCGCGATCGGCTGGTCGATGATGCCGATCGTCGGCCAGCCGGCCTGCGTCAGCGCGATCAGCGTGCCGAAGATCGGCCGCCCGGCGATGAAGCTGCGCGTGCCGTCGATCGGATCCAGGATCCATACCCGCTCGGCATCGGTGCGGACCGATCCATATTCCTCGCCGATGATGCCGTCGTTCGGCCGTTCCTTTTCCAGGATCGCGCGGATCGCGGCTTCGGCGGCGCGGTCGGCCTCCGTCACCGGCGACTTGTCGGCCTTGATCTCCAGATCGTAGCGCGCGCGGAAAAAGGGGCGGATGGCGGCGCCGGCGGCGTCGGCAAGGCGGTTGGCAAGGGCCAGGTCATCGCGGGTCGTCATGCCCCTTCGCCTAGCCGCTTGGGGCGCTATAGGCTAGACAGGAGCGACCCGATTCACCGAAGGAGAGAGGAAAGATGCCCGGTTCACCCGTCATCCCGTGCCTGCGCTATGCCGATGCGCCCGCCGCCATCGATTTCCTGTGCGCCGCCTTCGGTTTCGAACGGCACGCCGTCTATCCCGATGATCTCGACAACAGCATCATCCATCATGCCCAGCTTGTCCTGGGCGAAGGCATGGTAATGCTGGGCAGTGTCAAGGATATGGAGGGCGAATCGCTCTACACCTGGTCGACGGTGCGGGACCTCGGCGGCATCACCGCCTGCGTCTATATGGTCGTGCCCGATGTCGATGCCCATTGCCTCCATGCCCGCAACGAAGGCGCGGTGGTGGTGGATGAACCGCATGACAATCCGGGCTATCCGGGGCGCGGCTATACCGCGCTCGATCCCGAGGGGAATGTGTGGAGCTTCGGCAGCTATGATCCCTGGGAGCCTATCCCCGAAGACGGTGATTAAGCTTTTGGAAACCGTGCCGTTCTAGCCTCCCGGAAGAAAGGGGGCCGTCATGGCGCTGGTTGGCTGGATCTTGAGCTTCATCTGCCTGTTCGCGGGCCTCGCGCTGCGGCAGGACATGCCGATCGGTGGGTCGGTGGCGATCTCCAACATCCTCGTCGTCTTCGCCCTGCTCGCCTGCTCGATGGTGTGGCGCGAACTGCCGCTGGGCGTCTCGCGCGGCCAGCGCATCGTCTCCGGCCTGGCGCTGGTCTTCGCCCTGCCGATCATCCTGTTCCCGACGCACTGACGTCAGATACGACAACGCCGGCCGAGCGACGCTCGACCGGCGATATCATGACATCATCAAACGGGCTGACGACCGGTCAGCCCGCGCGCGATCAGTCGAACAGGCTGGAAACGGAGCTTTCGTCCGCGATGCGCTTGATCGCTTCGCCCAGCAGCGGGGCGATCGGCAGGTGGCGGATGCGCTTGGCATTGTTCACCGCATCGGTGCCCTGGATCGAGTCGGTGATGACCAGCTCCAGCAGTTCCGACGCCTCGACGCGGGCGACCGCACCGCCCGACAGCACGCCATGGCTGACATAGGCGACGACTTCCTCGGCGCCCTGCGCCTTCAGCGCGGCGGCGGCGTTGCACAGCGTGCCGGCCGAATCGACGATATCGTCGATCAGGATGCAGAAACGGCCCTTCACGTCGCCGATGATGTTCATCACTTCCGACTCGCCGGCGCGCTCGCGGCGCTTGTCGACGATCGCCAGCGGAGCGTTGTCGAGCCGCTTGGCGAGCGCACGGGCGCGCACCACGCCGCCGACGTCGGGCGATACGACCATGATATTCTTGTCGCCGAAACGGGCCTGGATATCGGCCGACATCACCGGCGCACCGAACAGATTGTCGGTCGGGATGTCGAAGAAGCCCTGGATCTGCCCGGCATGGAGATCGACCGACAGGACGCGATCGGCGCCGGCGGTGGTGATCAGGTTGGCGACCAGCTTGGCGCTGATCGGCGTGCGCGGGCCGGGCTTACGGTCCTGGCGGGCATAGCCGAAATAGGGGACGACGGCAGTGATTCGCTTGGCCGACGCGCGCTTGAGCGCATCGATCATGATCAGCAATTCCATCAGATTGTCGTTGGTCGGATAGGCCGTCGACTGGATCACGAACACGTCTTCGCCGCGGACATTCTCATGAATTTCCACGAAAACTTCTTCGTCGGCGAAGCGGCGGACGCTGGCCTCGGTCAGGGGGATTTCGATATAGTCGGCGATGGCGGCCGCAAGCGGCTTGTTCGAATTGCCGGTCATGAGTTTCATGGCGAAAATCCCCAGGCTAATTGGCGTGACGAATTGATGACGATGCGCGAAACGCGGCCCCTTTAGCGGCGCATGTCCCATGTGGAAAGGCGCTTTTGCGCCCTGCGACAAAATGGCCCCCGCATTTTCAGAACATGCGCGAAGCGGGTATTCGGTTCGAAAATGCGGCATCGGAAAACAGAGCATTTTCGCAAATAGGCAAAATGCTCTAGTGCGCGGTGCATGACCGACAAACTCGTGATCGCGCTCGCCCAGATGACCCAGACCATGGGCGACCCCAGGGCCAATGCCGACGCCATGCTGGAATGGCGCGCGCGCGCCAAGGGCGCGGACCTGATCGTCTTTCCCGAACTGCAACTGATCGGCTATCCGCCCGAGGATCTGGTGCTCAAGCCCGCGCTGCTCGACCAGGCCAATTATCATCTCGACCGGCTGGCGCAGGAAAGCGCCGATGGCGGTCCGGCGATGCTGGTCGGCACCGTCGTCGCCTCGCAGGGCGTGCTGTTCAATGTCGTCGCCCTGATCGAAAATGGCGCCGTCACCGCGATCCGCCAGAAGCGCGAACTGCCCAATTACGGCACGTTCGATGAAAAGCGCCTGTTCGCCCCCGGCCCGCTGCCCGCGCCGATCGAGTTTCGCGGCGTGCAGATCGGCGTGCCGATCTGCGAGGATATCTGGTTCCCCTTCGTCACCGCCCATCTGCGGGCCGAGGGCGCGGAAATCCTGATCAGCCCCAATGGCAGCCCGTTCGAGGTCGACAAGGATGATCGCCGCCTGAACGTCGTCGCCGGCACCCGCGTGCGCGAAACCGGCCTGCCGCTCGTCTATTTGAACCGCGTCGGCGGCCAGGACGAACTGGTGTTCGACGGCGCCTCCTTCGTCATGAACGGCGACCTCTCCATCGCCCAGCAACTGCCCGACTGGGAGGAAAAGCTGGTGCTGACGCAGTGGGAAAAATGGGACGGCCAGTGGGTCTGCCTGCCCGGCGAGCGTCATGAACTCGATCCGCGCCCGGCCGACATCTATAATGCGATGGTGCTGGGCCTGCGCGACTATGTGAACCGCAACCGCTTCCCCGGCGTCGTCCTCGGCCTGTCGGGCGGCATCGATTCCGCCTTGTCCGCCGCCGTCGCGGTCGATGCGCTGGGCGCCGACCGGGTCTGGTGCGTGATGATGCCCTCTCGCTTCACCAGCCAGGAAAGCCTGGATGACGCAGTCGAATGCGCCCGTCTGCTCGGCGTTCGCTATGACACCATCCCGATCGAACCGGCCGTTTCCGCCTTCGACACGATGCTGGCCCCGGTGTTCGAGGGCAAGGCGCGCGACCTCACCGAAGAGAATATCCAGTCGCGCATTCGCGGCCTCACCCTGATGGCGCTCTCCAACAAATATGGCCATATGCTGCTGACCACCGGCAACAAGAGCGAGATGTCGGTCGGCTATGCCACCATCTATGGCGACATGGCGGGCGGCTATTCGGTGCTGAAGGATGCGTACAAGACGACGGTGTTCGACCTCTGTCGCTGGCGCAACGACAATATGCCCTCGCTTGGCGAAGGCTTTGGCCCGGCTGGCCCGGTGATGCCCGAACGCGTCATCACCAAGCCGCCCAGCGCCGAACTGCGCGACAATCAGAAGGATGAGGACAGCCTGCCGCCCTATGAGGTGCTGGACCCGATCCTCTATGGCCTGGTCGAAGAGGAATTGTCGGTGGCCCAGCTGGTCGAGCGCGGTTTCGACAAGGCGGTGGTCACCCGGATCGAGCATCTGCTCTACATCGCCGAATATAAGCGCCGCCAGGCACCCCCCGGCGTGAAGCTGGGCATCCGCAATTTCGGCCGCGACCGCCGCTACCCGATCACCAACGCCTTCCGCAGCGTGTAATTAATGGAAAAGGCCGTTCGTCCTGAGTAGCCATTGAGCGAAGTCGAAATGGCGTATCGAAGGATGCTTCGATACGGGGCTTCGGCAGGCTCAGCCCCACTCAGCACGAACGGGTTGGATTTATGACTGTCATCACCCGCTTCGCCCCGTCGCCGACCGGCCATCTCCATGTCGGCAATATCCGCGCCGCGCTCCATAACTGGCTGTGGGCGCGCAAGTCCGGCGGCCGTTTCCTGCTGCGTCTCGACGACACCGATCTGGAGCGTTCACGCCCCGAATATGCGGAATCGATCAAAGCCGACCTGAAGTGGCTCGGCCTCGACTGGGACGGCGAGGAAAAACAGTCCGAGCGCTTCGCCCTCTATGAAGCGCGGTTCGCGGCGCTCAAGGCTTCGGGCCATGTCTATCCGGCCTATGAAACCAGCCAGGAACTGGAACTGCGCCGCAAGGTGCTGCTCGGCCGCGGCCTGCCGCCGGTCTATGATCGCGCCGCCCTGGCGCTGACCCCGGACCAGATCGCCGCTTATGAAGCCGAAGGGCGCACGCCACACTGGCGCTTCAAGCTCGACCATGAGCAGCCGATCGTCTGGACCGACCTCATTCGTGGCGAACAGCGCTTCGACCCCAAATTGCTGTCCGACCCGGTGATCCGCCGCGCCGACGGCTCATGGCTCTACATGCTCCCCTCGGTGATCGACGACGTCGACATGGGCGTTACCCATGTGCTGCGCGGCGAGGATCATGTCTCCAACACCGCGACCCAAATCCAGATGTTCAGCGCGCTCGGCGCGCCGCTGCCCCAGTTCGCGCACGAAGCGCTGCTGACCGGCAGCGAGGGCAAGCTGTCCAAGCGCCTCGGCTCGCTCGGCGTCGCCCATTTCCGCGAGATCGGGCTGGAGCCCGCTGCGATCGCGTCGCTGCTCGCCCGCCTCGGCAGCTCGCAGCCGATCGAGCCCTTCGCCGACCGTGCGCCGCTGATCGAGACGTTCGACTTCGCCCATTTCGGCCGCGCTCCCGCCCGCTTCGACGAAGCCGAACTGGCCAGCCTCAACCAGAAGATCGTCCATCAACTGCCCTATGAGGCGGTCGCCGACCGCCTGCCCGCCGGCATGGACGCCGTCGCCTGGGCCGCGATCCGCCCCAATCTGGAAACGGTGGCGGGCGCCGCCGACTGGTGGCAGATCGTCACCGGCCCGATCGCGGCATCTGAAGCGGCGGAAGAGGACCGCGATTTCCTCGCCGCCGCCCATCGCATCCTGTCCGATGCCGCCTTCGACGCCGACATCTGGCGCACGCTGACCGGCGCGCTCAAGGAAGAAACCGGCCGCAAGGGCAAGACCCTGTTCCACCCCCTGCGCCGCGCCCTCACCGGCCTGGACCACGGCCCCGACATGGGCCAGCTCCTGCCGCTGATCGGCCGGGAAGAGGCGTTGAAGAGGCTGGCAGTGGCCGGTTGATCGGGTTAGGCTGGCTGCACCGGACCATCCTGGAGGCCAGCCTGATGCGTTATGCTCTCGTCCTGTCGTCCGGCCTGCTGCTCATGGGAGCCGCAGCGCCGTCTGCTTCCTATAATATCTTTCCCGAACAGGCGGTGATGAATGCCGCGGCTGTCGCCCCCGATGGGGTGAAGGGGGTGTTCGAGCTGCCCGTCCGCGCCACCGGGCGCCAGGGCGGCTGGGTCTATCTTAATTCTCAACAGGATTATCGCGATCCCCGCAACCTGACGATCGCCATTCCCGGCGCCATGGCCGACGCACTGGCACAGCGTTTCGGCGCGGAACTCGATCAATATCTGACGGGCAAGACCATCGCGGTCCGTGGCGAAGCGAAGCGGGTGAAAATTCATTTTCTGGCGGATGGCCGGCCGACCGAAAAATATTATTACCAAACCCATGTGCGGCTGACCGATCCCAGCCTGCTGACGGTGGAGGGCGAACCAGTCCGTTATTGACCGCTCAGGCGGCCATCATCTCCAGCGCCTTGCCGACGGCCAGGATCCCCTCCGGCGCGGCGGCGAAGCCCATATGGGTGCAATCGACCTCGATCGCGCGGTCGCGCTCGCCGGCACGGCCTCGGGCGCATTCGGGCAGGATCACGCCGTCGCGCGGCGACCAGAGCGCGACGGTCGGCACCGGCGGCTTTTCCTCGCGGGTGCAGGGGAAAGGGGGCGTATCGACCGGGAAGCCCGACACCAGTTGATAGAGGCGCCAGGCATGGTTGGCGCGTGGGTCGCCGGAAAAGGGCGTGCCCATGGTCACCACGCCGCCGACCTTGGACTGCGCGAACTTGGCATATTCGCGCGCATAGAGGCCGCCCAGGCTCCAGCCGACCAGCGTCACCGGCTTGCCGCTTGTCCGGCGGATCGCGTCGACGCGGGCGTCGATCTTCTCCAGCGTATCGGCGCGTGGGCCGAAATTGCGGCCCATGTCCCAACCATGCGCCTGATAGCCCGCCGCGTTCAGGATGGCGCGCAGCGGCTCCATCCGATGTTCCGACGCCATCAGGCCGGGCACCAGCAATATATGCCGCCCGTCACCGCGAATCGCGCGGCTCAGTGTCTCGGCCTGCGCCCTGGTGCGGCTGATGTCGAACGGCACCGACGCATTGCCCAGCAGATGCGACAGCGACGGGCGCGCGGACGCGCGCGGACCGCTGGCAAGGCGGCCCTTCCAGAAGCTGGCAATGGCATCGGCATAGGGTGGCACGAGAGATATTGTCCTGAACCGGGCGGAAAAGGTGACATTCTCGTGACAAACGCAGGGTGCGTCCATGGGTTTCATCGCAAGCGATGAACGGTACGTCTCAGGAAAAGCGGATCAGGGGGCGAGGGGGGATGTCTGGGCGACACTGGCGCCCTCGGTCGTGCGCAGCTGGCGCGGCTCCAATATCGCCGCCGTCTCGATCAGGTCGAGCGCCCGGCGCGCTTCCAGATAGCGGCGGGCATATTGCATCCAGCGATCGGCCGCCGCGCGATCGGGCATGCGCTCCACCTCGGCCAGCGCCGCACCGACGCGGCTGGCGTCGATATAGCGCAGCGCCCGCTGCATCGCCATTTGTGGCCGGGGCGAAGGGGTGGAGGATTTGCGGATGATGATCAGCTCGCGCGCCTCATGCTCGAAACTGTCCCACCAGCTGGCATCGGCCGGCGGCGAGGTGACGCGATCGGCGACATCGACAAGGCCCGCGCGCAGGTCGGCCAGCGTCACCGGCTCGCGCGCGGCGTTGATGATGGTGGCGACGGCGCGGGGCTGGGCCTGGCCGAAACGCAGCCGCAACTGCCCCTCGACATAGCCGAGCGGGGCGCCGGTATCGAGTGCGCGGCGCGCGGCAAAGGCGACCAGCAGCCCTTCGGCGCGCGCGGCATTGCCCGACGCGGCCTGCGCCTCGACGGTGATGCGGTTGAGCCGCTCCTCCAGCTGGATCACGCGGGCGTCGAGCATCTGCGCGGCATCCGCCGTCAGCGGACGGCCCGACGGGATGGTATTGCTGCCCAGCAGCGGCGCGGGCAGGGCGGGCGTCGCTGCCTCGTCCTTGCCCCAGCGCCGTTCGATCTGCGGCATCGCCCAGATGGTGACGCCGATGCCGATCAGAAACGCGAACAGCAGCAGCACGGGCGTCAGCCAGGATGTGCGTCGGCGCGCGGGCGGCGGCGTTTCCTGCTGAATTTCCACACTCTCCTGCTCGTTCATCAAGTCTCTCTCGTTTGCGACCGCGGTTTCATTCGCACAATCGACGGGCGAGGGCCAGTACCGCCGCATCATTGGGTGCGTCGGCGGCCTGGGCGCTGCCCCATCCGCTACCGCAGGCGGCAAGCGCGGCCGGACTTATCGCCACGACGTCGCACGTTGCGCGCTGATTCTCCGGAACAATCTCCGCCAGCCGGGCGCCGGCCACCGCAGAATGGACCAGCAGCACGCCGCCGCTCAGGTCCAGCGGATCGCAGGACAGGGGCATCATCCGATAGATCGGGATGCGCGTCACCCGCAGCGGCCCGGCGTCCATCGGCGCCACCGCCTCGCCCGACAGATGCAGCAGTGCTCGGTGCCCGTCGGCCGCGATCCGCGCGGCGATCGCGCTGGCATCGCCGTCCCCCGCGACCGGATCGGCAAATCCCTCTTCTCGCAGCGCCTCGGCGGTCGCCGCGCCCACGGCATAGGTCGGCAAGGTGCGATAGGCCCGAAGCGCGGCTCCGCCGAATCGCACCGTCTGCGCGCTCGTAACTAGCAGCGCGTCAAAATCCCCGGCGGGCGGCGGTGTGCAGGCCAGCGCCTCGGCCGCGAACAGCGGGCACAGCCGCACCGCCAGCCCCATGGCCATCGCCTTGTCCGCCGTCCTGCCGGCGCCGGGCGCGGGCCGCAGGATGATGAGCGGCTTCACCCCTCGAACAGGCTGCGCAGCGCCGGGCTCGCCCGCTCCAGCATGCCCCGGCCGATCGCCTCGGCCGCGTCGAGATCGCCGCGCGCCAGCCGTGCCTCGTCCCGCACCGTCTCGTCCCCTTCCGGGCTGATGATCTCGGCGCGCAGGTGGATCTGACCGCCTTCCAGCAGCGCCAGCGCGGCGATCGGCGAATGGCATGTGCCGCCCAGGCCGCGCAGCACCGCGCGCTCGGCCATCACGCAATCGAACGTGTCGCGATGGTTGATCGCCGCCAGCCAGCCCAGCATGGAGTCATTGTCGGCCAGCGTCTCGATGCCGACCGCCCCCTGCGACGGCGCCGGCAACATGGTGTCGATCTCGATCGTCGCACCGATATCGGCCTGGCCCAGCCGGTCGAGCCCGGCAGCCGCGAGTAACGTCGCATGGGCCTCGCCCGCCTCCAGCTTGGCCAGCCGGGTGGCGACGTTCCCCCGGAACAATATGATCTGCGCATCGGGGCGCAACCGCTTGACTTGCGCGGCGCGGCGCGGCGAACTGGTGCCGACTATCGGCTGCGGCGGCAGGTCGGCAAAATTTTCCACGCCGACCAGCCGGTCGCGCACATCGGCGCGCGGCAGCATCGCGGCAATGCGAATCGCGTCGGGTCGGATCGTCTCGACATCCTTCATGCTGTGGACGGCGCAGTCGATCTCGCCCTCTGCCAGCGCCCGGTCCAGTTCCTTGGTCCATAGCGCTTTTCCGCCGATTTCCGCCAGCGCCCGGTCCTGGATCCGGTCGCCGCTGGTCTGGACGATGACGGTGGTGATGGCGTCCTGATCCCAGCCATGGGCGTCGCGCAGCGCCTGCGCGGTCATATGGGCCTGGGCCAGCGCAAGCGGCGATCCCCTGGTGCCAAGGCGCAACGGTCGTTCGGGTCTTTTCATAAGCGGCTTGCTCTAATGGCCACGGGCACTAGATGGAAGCGGCAATGACCATCATCCTCGGCCTGGAATCAAGCTGCGACGAAACCGCGGCGGCGCTGGTGACGGCCGACGGGCAGATATTGGCCCATCGCCTCGCCACGCAGGAAGACGCGCACCGTCCCTATGGCGGCGTCGTGCCCGAAATCGCGGCCCGCGCCCATGTCGAGGCATTGGCCCCGCTGGTCGAAGCGGCCCTGACCGACGCAAAGATGACTTTGGCCGATGTCGATGTCATCGCCGCCACCGCCGGCCCCGGCCTGATCGGCGGCGTGATGGTCGGCCTCGTCACCGGCAAGGCGCTCGCCCATGCCGCCGGCAAGCCGCTGGTCGCGGTCAATCATCTGGAGGGGCATGCGCTCTCGCCGCGCCTCGCCGACCAGAATCTGCAATTCCCCTATCTGCTGCTGCTCGTGTCGGGCGGCCATTGCCAGCTGCTCAGGGTGGAGGGCGTCGGCCAGTATCGCCGGCTCGCCACCACGATCGACGATGCCGCAGGCGAAGCCTTCGACAAGACCGCCAAGCTGCTCGGCCTCGGCTTCCCCGGCGGTCCGGCGGTAGAAAAGGCGGCGGCCAAGGGCAATCCGCGCGCCGTGCCGCTGCCGCGCCCGCTGGTCGGCACGGACGAGCCTCATTTCTCCTTCGCCGGCCTCAAGAGCGCGGTGATGCGCGCCGCCCAGTCCGGCCAATATACGGTCGAGGATATCGCGGCGAGTTTCCAGCAGGCGGTGATCGACTGCCTGCTCGATCGGACCCGCCGCGCGCTGGCCGCCAGTGAAGGCGTGACCGCGCTGGTCGTGGCCGGCGGGGTCGCCGCCAATCAGTCGGTGCGTGGCGCATTGACCACGCTGGCGCAGGATCATGGCCTGCCCTTCGTCGCGCCGCCGCTGTGGCTCTGCACCGATAATGCGGCGATGATCGCCTGGGCCGGCGCGGAGCGCTATGCTGCGGGCATGACCGATGATCTCACCATCCCCGCCCGGCCGCGCTGGCCGCTCGATCCGACGGCGGAAAAGGCGCGTGGAGCAGGAGTGAAGGCATGAAGGCGGGAGTCATCGGAGCAGGCGCCTGGGGCACCGCGCTGGCGCAGTTGCTGGCGGCCGACGGGCAGGATGTGCGCCTCTGGGCGCTGGAAGCCGACGTGGTCGATGCGATCAACGGCGCCCATGAAAATCCGCTCTATCTGCCCGGCCTGCCGCTTTCGCCCTCGATCCGCGCGACCGGCGCGATGGCGGACCTGGCCGATCGCGACCTGATCCTGGTGGTCAGCCCGGCCCAGCATCTGCGCAGCGTCGTGGCGCAGGCGCCGGCCGGCGTGCCGTTGGTCCTCTGTTCAAAGGGGATAGAGGCGGGCACCGGCCTGTTGATGTCGGAAGTCGCGGCGCAGGCGCAGCCGACCTCGCCGATCGCCGTCCTCTCTGGTCCCACCTTCGCCCATGAAGTCGCCAAGGGGCTGCCGACTGCCGTCACCTTCGCCTGCGCCGACCAGGCGCTGGCCGAAAAGCTGGCGGCGCGCATCGCCCGCCCGACCTTCCGCCCCTATCTGTCGGATGATGTCGTCGGCGCGGAAATCGGCGGCGCGGTCAAGAATGTGCTCGCCATCGCCTGCGGCGTGTCGGAAGGGGCCGGCCTCGGCCTCAATGCGCGCGCCTCGCTCATCAGCCGGGGTTTTGCCGAAATGACCCGCTTCGGTCTCGCCCGCGGCGCCCGCGCCGAAACGCTGGGCGGCCTGTCGGGCCTGGGCGACCTTGTCCTCACCTGTTCCTCCACCAATTCGCGCAACTTCTCGCTCGGCAAGGGGCTGGGCGAGGGGCAGAGCGCAGCCGACCTCCTCTCCAACCGTCGCACCGTGGCCGAAGGGGCGCACACCGCACCGGTGCTGCGCGATGCGGCCCGCGCGGCCGGCGTCGAAATGCCGGTGGTGGAAGCCGTCTGTGCCCTGCTTGCCGACGCCGCACCGCTGGCACAGGTCATCGACGCGCTGCTGGCGCGTCCGCTGCGGCCTGAATAAGCATCGCCGCGACACAATAGATCGCCTATAGACATGAGCATGACAATCGAGGGGGACCAGGGTCCTGTGACCGCGCAGGCGACCCCTGCCGAACAGAAGGATGACATCGCCGCCCTGGCCAAGGGCGGACGGACCAACGTCTTCGGCTTTCTGCTGCGCTTGGCTGCGCGCCTGCCTTTCCTGTTCATCGCCGGCCGCTGGTATGGCGCCGATGCGCTGGGGCGCTTCGCCTATGCCGTGCTGGTGGTGGAATTCGTCGCCCAGATCGCGACGCTGGGGTTGAAGCGGGGCCTTGCCGGTGCGCTTAGCCAGACCGAACGGCCGCACAGCCATGTCGTGACCGACGCAATGGTGGTGACGCTGATCGCATCGCTGCTGGGAGCCGGCCTGTTGATCGCCTTTCCTCAGGCGATGTTCCCCAACAGCGGCATCAACGGACTCGACCGATTGCTGGCGCTGATCGTCATCGCCGTGGCCACCTCTGACGTTGCGCTGGCCGCCTGCGCCTATCGCTTCGACATCGGCGCCACGGTCCGCGCGCGCTCGATCATCGAACCCTGGGCGATCAGCATCGGCGCCTTCGGTTTTGCTTTTTATTCGCTGCGCGACGGCCTGATCCTCTCCTATGTCGTGTCGATGGTCGCGGCGATGGTCGCCTCGATCATCCCGATGTGGCGCCATTATGGCCGGCCGCATGGCTGGCGTCCCGATGCCGGGCGGCTCTGGCGGCTTGCCCGTCGCAACCTGCCGCTCGCCGCGGCGGACGGCGTCGAATGGGGCTCGCGCCGGCTCGACATGGCGATCCTCGGCCTCTTCGTCAGCCCGGCGATCGTCGGCATCTATTATGTCGCGCAGCAGGTCGCCTCGCTGCCGCAGAAATTGAAGACCAGCTTCGACCCGATCCTTGGCCCGGTCATCACCCGCAACCTGGCCGAAGGCAATCTGGCGGCGATCGCGCGTCAGGTCAGTCAGGTCGGCTTCTGGATCATTGCCGCGCAGGCCGGCATCGCGCTTGCGCTCGGCATTCCGGGCGAGGCCGTCATGGGGCTGGTTGGTCCGCATTTCGTCGGCGGCACCGGCGCGCTCGCCTTCCTACTGCTGGCCGAAGTGGTCGCGGCGACCGCCGTGGTCAGCGAATCCGCGCTCGTCTATATCGCCCGCCACCGCAATCTGATGATCTCGCTCAGCATGATCGCGCTGCAGGCGGCGCTCAGCTTCGGTTTGATTCTGCTTGGCAAGCGGTTCGGCCTCACGCCGCAGGAACTGGCGGCCGCGCCCGCTCTGGGCCTGTGCATCGCGCTCGGCGCCGGCGCCTTCGTCAAGGCGCGCCTGCTCTCCAGCCTACTCCACGCCCGCGTCAATGCCTGGCGCTGGCCGCTGCTCAGCGCCTCGGGCGTCGCCTGCATTGTTGGCGCGGCCTTCGTCGCCCTGCCGGCGCGCTTCGAATGGGTCGAGCTGGCGGTCGGCGTCTGGGCGATCCTGGGCGCCTATGGCTTCGTCATCTGGCGCTGGGGCTTCGGCCCGGACGACCGCGCCCTGTTCCGCAAGCAGAAGGCCCCGGCCTGATCCACCCAATAAAAAGCCCGCCTCTCGACCGGAGAGGCGGGCTTTTTTGTCAGTGTCTGTCGCGATCAGGCGAACAGCTTGGCGCGGATCAGGTTCAGATCTTCCTCGGGACGCGCGCCCCAGTGCGAAATGACTTCGGCGGCCGCCGCAGCGCCCAGCGCCAGGCAATCCTCGACGCTACGCTCTTCCAGATGCGCGGCCAGATAGCCGGCGGCGAACAGGTCGCCCGCACCGGTGGTGTCGATGATCTGGCTGACGGGCGCAGCCGGCGCCTCGTGACGCACGCCATCGACGATGGCGACCGCGCCCTTTTCGCTGCGGGTCGATACCAGCACCGGCACCTTGTCGGCGAAGCGGGCCAGCGCCTTGTCGAAATCATCGACCTGCGCCAGCGACTGGATCTCGCCCTCGTTCGAGAAGAGGATGTCGATCAGCCCCTGTTCGATCAGGTCGATGAAGTCGGCGCGATGGCGGTCGATCACGAAATTGTCGGACAGGGTGAAGGCGACCTTGCGGCCGGCATTGCGGGCGGCGTCGATCGCGGCGCGCATCGCGGCACGCGGCTGCTCGGGATCCCACAGATAGCCTTCCAGATACAGGATGCGGGCCGACTGGATCAGGTCCAGGTCCAGCGCCGCTTCGGGCAGGAACTGGGATGCGCCCAGGAAGGTGTTCATGGTGCGCTGCGCGTCGGGCGTCACCAGGATCAGGCAGCGGGCGGTCGGGATGTCGCCCTGCATCACCGGCGTGTCGAACTTGATGCCCAGCGCGCGCACGTCATGGGCGAAGACTGCGCCCAGCTGGTCGTCATTGACCTGACCGATGAAGCCGCACTTGGCGCCCAGCGCGGCAAGGCCGGCCAGCGTGTTGGCGGCCGAACCGCCGCTGATTTCCTTGGCCTGGGGCATGTCGGCATAGAGGGTCTCGGCCATTTCGGCGTCGATCAGCTGCATGCCGCCCTTGGTCAGCGCATGCTGCGCCAGGAAGGCGTCGTCGCTGCGGGCCAGAACGTCGACAATGGCATTGCCGATCGCGACAACGTCAAGCGTGGGGGAAGAAGTCACGCGGGCTCCTGTGAAAGATGATGGGAAAATAGCGGTAAATTGGGCCGTCTCTACCGGTCCGGGGGCGCTGGCGCAACGCTGCTGATTGACGGAGGCGCCGGGGCGCAGGATATCGGGCCATGATCATCACCGCGGCACTGCGCGCCTTCCCCCTGATCTTCCACGCCGCCGCCCGCCGGCTGCTGGTCAAGACGCTGGCGCTGACGCTGCTGCTCTTCGCTTTGTTGGGCGTCGGCCTATGGGCGGCCTTTCACGCCACGCGCCTGCATTTCGGCTGGGGCGAGGGGGATGGCTGGGGCGGCATGGCGGAGGCGGCTGCCACCGGCCTTGCCATGATCGCGGCCAGTTGGCTGCTGTTCCGCACCATCGCCATGCTGGTCATGGGCCTGTTCGCCGATGATGTGATCGAAGCGGTGGAGCGCGATACTTATCCACAGGCTGTGGGCCGGCCGGTCGGCTATGCGCGCAGCCTCCATTATGCGCTGCGATCGGTCGGCCGTACGCTCGGCTGGAACCTGCTGGCGCTGCCCGGCTATGTGCTGCTGCTGGTCACGGGGATCGGCACGATCGGGCTGTTCCTGGCGGTGAACGCCTATCTGCTCGGCCGTGACCTTGCCGACATGGTCGAGCCGCGCCACCCCGGCCTGCCGCCGATCAGCCGTGGCAACCGGTGGCTCATGGGCCTCGTTTCGGCGCTTCTCTTCCTCATTCCCCTGGTCAACCTGCTTGCGCCGATCTGGAGCGCGGCTATGGCGGTCCACATGTTGCTAGGGTCCAGGAGGAAGCCGGTCTGATGTCGCCCCGTTTCGCGCTCGCCGCGCTCCTGTCGCTGCCGCTTGCGGCCTGTGGCGGCGTCGTCCCGCCCGCCACCAGTTACACTCCGCCGCCCGCCGGTCCGCCGGCCAGCGCCTTCACCAAGACCGGACCGCTGATGGGCATGGACGCCAAGCGCCTGACCCAGATGTTCGGCACGCCGCGCCTCGACATTCGCGAAACGACCGTGCGCAAGCTGCAATTCGCCAATGGCCGCTGCGTGCTCGACGCCTATCTCTATTCGCCCGGCAAGGGGAAGGAGCCGGTGGTGACCCATGTCGATGCCCGCACGCCCGCCGGCACCGATGTCGACCATGCCTCCTGTGCGGCTACACTCCAGCAGCGCTGAGCAACTGGCCTAGCGCCCATTGGGCCGCTTCCGCCACCACCGGATCGGGATCGGAGGTCAGCGGCCGCAGCCGGTCGACCAGCCCCAGGTCGCCGCTATTGCCCGCCGCGATCGCCGCATTGCGCACCATCCGGTCGCGCCCGATCCGCTTGATCGGCGATCCGGAAAAAATCTCGCGAAAGCCCGTATCGTCGAGGTCGAGCAGGTCGCCCAGCGCCGGCGCCGCCAGCTCCGCCCGGCCGATAAAGGCCCGGTTGGCCGCTGCCCCCTGCGCAAACTTGTTCCAGGGGCAGGCCGCCAGGCAATCGTCGCAGCCATAGATGCGATTACCCATCCGTGCCCGGAATTCCTCGGGGATCGGCCCCTTATGCTCGATCGTCAGGTATGAGATGCAGCGCCGCGCATCGACGATATAGGGCGCGGGAAAGGCGTCGGTCGGGCAGGATGACAGGCAGGCGGTGCAACTGCCGCAATGGTCCACTTCCGGCGCATCGGGCTCCAGCGCGATCTCGGTATAGATGGCGCCCAGGAACAGCCAGCTGCCATGTTGGCGGCTCACCAGATTGCTGTGCTTGCCTTGCCAGCCCAGCCCGGCGCCCTGCGCCAGCGGCTTTTCCATCACGGGCGCCGTATCGACGAACACCTTGAGCGCGGTCGGCTGCTGATCCACCAGCCAGCGGGCCAACGCCTTCAGCGCCTTCTTGACCACATCATGATAGTCGCGGCCCTGCGCATAGACGGAAATGCGGCCGCGATCGCCGACCTCGGCCAGCGCCAGCGGATCACGGCCGGGGGCATAGCTCATCCCCAGCATGATGACGCTCCGCGCCTCGGGCCACAGGCCCGTGGGCGATCCGCGCTGCTCGGCCCGCTCCTCCATCCACAGCATGTCGCCATGATGGCCGGCCTCCAGCCATTGGCGCAGCCGCTCGGCCGTGCGCGGCGCGGCATCGGCGCGCGCGATCGCGCAGGCGGCAAAGCCCAACTGCGCGGCCTGCGCTTTCAGGCGCTGCTCCAATGTTTCGTTTTGCACTGGCATGGTCCGGGATTATCAGGGGCGGATGATCGGTGACACTCCGGCTCCTGCCGCCCCCTATGCCGTCGAAGGCCATGCTCTTGTCAAGGCGTTCGGCGATTTTCGCGCGGTGGATGGCGTCGACATCGCCGTGCCCGCCGGCACCATCTATGGCATTTTGGGGCCGAACGGCGCGGGCAAGACCACCTTGCTGCGCACCCTGCTCGGCATCATCGACCCTGACGAGGGCCACCGCACCCTGCTGGGCGATGGCGCGCCGCTGCGCATGGCCAAGCAGGTCGGTTATCTGCCCGAGGAACGCGGCCTCTATCCCTCGATGAAGGCGTTCGAGGCGATCGCCTTCATGGGCGCGCTGCGCGGCCTGCCGCTCCATGTCGGGCGCGAACGGGCTCGCGCCATGCTCCAGGACTATGGCATGGGCGCCTCGGTCGAAAAGCCGATCCGCCAGCTCTCCAAGGGCATGGCCCAGACGGTGCAGCTATTCGGCACCATCGTCCATGAACCGCGTCTCATCGTCCTCGACGAGCCCTTCTCCGGCCTCGATGCGATGAATCAGGAAAAGCTGGAGGCGCTGATCCGCGATCAGGCGCGCAAGGGTGTCACCATCCTCTTTTCCACCCATGTCATCGCCCATGCCGAACGATTGTGCGAACGCATCGCCATCGTCGCTGGCGGCCGCATCCGGTTCGAAGGATCGGTCAGCGATGCGCGCGACCGTCTGCCGCCCCAGGTGACATTGCGCACGCGGCTGAGTGACGGCGCCTGGCGCCGCGCCTTGCCGACCGATACGCTGGCGCAGGATGGCGCCTGGCATTTCGCGCTGCCCGATGATGGCATCGAACCGCTGCTGCGCGCCTTGCTCGATGGACAGGCCGGCATCGAAAGCCTGTCGATCGAACGGCCGGGCCTGCATGATGCCTTCGTCGCGATCGCGGGGGAGGCTGCTGCGCGCCAGATGCGCGATGACGCCACGCAGGAGGCCGGGGCATGAAGGAATTGCTGCGCGCCGCCAGCGTGATCGCCCGGCGGGATTTCACCGCCGTCGTCCTGTCACGCACCTTCATCCTGTTCCTGATCGGGCCTTTGGTGCCGATCGTCATCGGCATGGTCTTCGCTGGTTTCACCCAGAAGATTTCCAGCACCGACCTGCGCCCGGTCGTGGGCATCGCCATGGCGCCGGCCGATGTCGGCGCGCTCGAACGGGCGCATGCGCGCCTCACCGAACGCATGGGGCCGCAGGCGCTGCCGCGCCTCCACGCCGTGCCGCTCGGCACCCCGCCGCGCACCCAATTGGCCCGGCCCGATTCCGACGTCGTCGCCATCCTATCGGGCACGGTCTCCCGCCCGGTCCTGACCGGCAAGCCCGAGGATCTGGACCGGTTGCAGGGCGATCTCAGCCTGATTGCCAGCGCGGCGCAGGCCGAAAAGGTGCTGCACATGGTCAAGGTCGAACGGCAGGAAGTGGCGACCAGTCTCGGTGCCCAATCTCAGGCCCGTCTGCTGATCGGCCGCACCGGCCAGATCGTCATCTTCTTCCTCACCATTTTGCTGGCGGGCATGATCCTGTCCAATCTGGTCGAGGAAAAGACGAATAAGATCATTGAGATATTGGCCGCCGCCGTACCGGTGGACGCGATCTTCCTCGGCAAGCTGATCGCCATGCTGGGGATGAGCTTCGTCGGCATCGCCTTCTGGGGCGCCACCGCCTTCACCATCTTCATGGCGTTGAAGGCGCCCGGCACGGTCCTGCCCGATCCGGCGGTGGGCTGGCCTGCCTTCATCGCGCTCGGCATCATCTATTTCGCCATGGCCTATACGCTGCTCGGCTCGCTGTTCCTGGGCATCGGCGCGCAGGCGGCGACCGTGCGCGAGGTGCAGACGCTCAACATGCCGATCACCATGGGCCAGATGATGATCTTCTTCTTCGTCTCCTACACGGTCGACCATATGGGATCGCCGCTCGAAGTGGCGTCAGTGGTCTTTCCCTTTTCCTCGCCCTTCGCGATGATCGCGCGGGCGGCCCAGGATGCGGCGCTCTGGCCGCATCTGGTGGCGATCCTGTGGCAGGGCGTCTGGGTGGCCCTCATCATCCGCATCGGCGTGCTGCTGTTCCGCCGCCATGTGCTCAAATCGGGCGGCCGCTGGTGGAAGCAGTTGTTCAGGAGCTCGACAGGCTGAACAGGCTAGGGAGGGACAATGAACCGGCGGCATTTTCTCTATGGCGTCGCGACCGGCGCCTCTGCACTGGCCCTGTGGCAATTCCGCCCCGACGCGGCGGAAGCCGCCTATCCCTATCGCCTGACCGACGCGCAATGGCGCAGCAGGCTCAGCCCCTGGGCCTATAAGGTGCTGCGCCAGGGCGCGACCGAATTTCCCGACAGCAGCCCGCTCAACCGCGAACATCGTGCCGGCACCTTCACCTGCGCCGGCTGCGCCCAGAATCTGTTCAGTTCCAAGACCAAGTTCGACAGTGGCACCGGCTGGCCCAGCTTCTATGCGCCCTTGCCCCGCGCCATCGGCACGTCGCGCGACTTCAGCCTGGGCGTGCCCCGGACCGAAGTCCATTGCGCCCGCTGCGGCGGGCATCTCGGCCATGTGTTCGACGACGGGCCAAAGCCCACGGGCCTGCGCTACTGCATGAACGGCGTGGCGCTGGCCTTCAGTCCCGCCTGACCTTGTAGATGCGCAGCGGCCCCTTGGTGGGCAGCGGCTGCAGCCAGCCGGGTATCCTTCCCCGCGACAACTGCGCTGCCAGCCCGTTCGGTGCGCTCTGGGCGTAGAGCAGCATTTCGTTCATCCGCGCGCACATCACCAGATAGTCCGCGCCATGACCCGCCTTCGCCGCCATCACATCGGCGCGGGCGGCGTCTGGGGATGCGAGGAAGGCGTGGGTTACGGCATTGATGCCGATGACGTTGCGATGATGGCCAGTGCCTATCACCGAATGATGGGTGTGGACCAGAATGTCTGGTCCGATGTCGAGCGGAGCGAACAGCAGGGATGGTGGCAGCGCGTCGAGCGGTGCCAGCGCGGACGGCGTGCGGCAGTTTTCCTTTTTGATCGGCAGCGTCGGATCTGCTGTTTCGGCCAGGCTGGCCCATGCTGATGCCGTCCCGACCGGCGTCAGCAGCGCGAGCAGCACCGACAACAGCACACGCGCGGCCGCCGCGTCCAATTTTTGAATGCGCTGGAACAGCGTGGCGAGCAGCCAGGCAATGCCAGGCAGGGCGAAGACATGGGCGACGCTCATTGCGCGTAATACCAGCGCAGCGACGCCGGTTGCGCCAAATAGCAGGATCGCGATGACCAACCAGTTGGTCCGGCTCTGCCCGTCGCGCGCATTCCACGCAGCCGCAATGGTGGCCGTAAGGCCCACCAGCGCCGGCAACAGACTCACGCCCGCCAGCGGCAGAGTCTGTTCCCAGACCGGCCGGCCCTCCATCACCCGCATATACCATTGCTGATAGGCCAGCGGCGTCAGTTCGTGAAATGGGCCGGCGGTCAGGCAGTCCGCACCGATCCACAATGATGCAGCCAGCGCGGCCATCCCGCCGATCACCGGTATGAGCAGGCGGCGCAGGAAGGTGCGGCCCTGCGATAGCCGGGAACCAGCCACGATGATGAGCGCGAACAGCGCCAGCGGCCACGCATAGACGGCGGACAGCGCATCGCACTGGGTCTGTGCCAGCGCGCCACCGCCATGGGTGGCAACCAGCAGGCCCAGTGCGGCCATCCCCAGCATCGCAGCGAAAGAGGTCAGGCGTGGGCTTTCCGTCATGTCGATTGCATGACGCAGGACGAACAGCCCGCCGAACAGGGCGGCATAAGGCAGGCCTTCGGTCGAAATCTGCAGCCAGATGGCGAGCGCCAGGCCGGCCAGCGCGCCGCCCCGCACCCGGCGTGGATCGAGCGCGCCGCCCAGCGCGATCGTCGCCATCAGAATCTGCCAGCCATGATGGTCGATGCGGGTCGGGGTGAACTGGATCAGGATGGTCGGGGTCACCAGCAGCAGCGCTACGGACAATAGGGCCAGCCGCTCCGTCGTCATCAGTCGGGCCGCGCGGAACAGGGCAGCGACCAGGGCCGCCAGTGTCAGCAGCGGGACGGTGGCGCAGGCCAGGATTTCGGCGGCATGCTGGCCGATCAACGGCCGCGCCAGCAGGATGATCGTCGCGATTGGCAGGTCGACCAGTCGCGACCAGTGCATCGGCCCGCCGATTGGCGGATTGATGCGATGCTGGCTGACGTCGAACCAGCCCTGTCCGCCGATCCAGTCGCGCACCTGCTGCAGGCGCATCGCGTCGTCGGTGTCCATGAACATCATCTGCGCGATTTCTGCGCGGAACTGGAACAGCATCACTGCGGCGCAGAGCGCCCACAGGGCGGCCAGTGTCAGCCAGGAACCCGGCGTAGCCAGGCCGGGCTTGCGCAAGGGAAAGGCAGGGTCAGCGGCGAGCGAAGACGACATATTTGCGCACCAGATAGACGGCGGTGAAGCTCACCAGGACGGCGGCCCCCTTGGCCAGCAGAAGCGGCGTGCCAATGGCTCCCAGCGCGGAAACCAGGCCAACGGTGATGGCGAGGCCGATCAGCCCGCTGAGCACGAAGCTGGCGCGCTGGACATGGCTGGGGCGTCGATCGCTGTCTGTGAACACGAAGCGCACAGACAACACCCAATGCACCACCATGCCCGCGGCATAGGCGACAAAGGCGGCCCAGCTGGCCGGCATGACCCAGTGGGACAGCGCCAGGAACAAGGCGGTGTCAGCCCAAAGCGATACGATGCTGACGATCAGATAGCGCGCCAGCATCAGGCGGGCGGCCAGTTGTCCCAATCGCCCCGCCATCGCGACCGCTCGCCCTGGCATCGGCTCAGGCGGCCTTCAGCCGTGCCGGCACGGCGCGGACGCTGGACAGAGCGGCCTGGGTATCGGCATCCTGTCCTTCATCGCCCGCCTCATGATATTCGGCATCTTCATTGACCTGCCACACGTCATGAACGCGCGCGCCGGCGATGATGTTGCGCACCGTCAGCATCGCCGTCATCATCGCGTGGTCCTGATTATTGTAGCGGTGCATGCCGTTGCGGCCGACCATGTGGAGCGTAGGATAGCGCTCTTCCAATTCGGTGCGCATCGCCAGCACATTGGCAGCGTAGGCGTCGTCATAGACCGGATAGGCCTTTTCCTGTCGCACCACCGCGCCGCCGACCACATCCTTGGGATCGCACAGGCCCAGCGTCGCCATTTCCTTGGTGGCGAGCGCGATCAGGTCGGCATCGGCGGATGCCCACAGGCCATCCCCCTCGAAGCAGAAATATTCAAGGCCCACGCAAGCCAGGCTGGGATCCGGAACCATTTCCGGCGACCAGCTGCGGAAATTCTGGATGCGGCCGACCTGCACCTTCGAATCATGGATGTAGATCCAGTTGTCGGGGAAGATGTCTTCGCCCTTCACCATCAGTGCGACGGTCAGGAAGTCGCGATATTTGAGGTCCATGGCCTCCGGCAGCGTCGCGGGAAGCGGATGGATGCGGCCCGCCAGTTCGCGCATCGGCGCGGAACTGATGACATGGGCGGCATTGATGACCACATCACCGTCCGGTCCTTCGGTCACCAGACGCCAGCGTCCGGTCGCCTGATCTTCTTCGAGACGCTTGAAACTGTGGCCCATCAGCACGCGGTTGCCGCCCTCGATCACCCGATCGCGTGCGGCTTCCCACATCATGCCGGGGCCAAGGCGCGGATAGCGGAAGGTTTCGAGCAGCGTCTTGGTCGCCATGCCGTCATTGGGCTTCTTGTTGAGGCCGAGCGAGCGCTTGAGGCCGTCCGTCACTGCGCCCCAGAGCGACAGGCCCTTGATCCGCTGCGCCGCCCAGTCGGCCGACATCTCGTCGCACGGCATGCCCCAGACCTTCTCGGTATAGGTCTTGAAGAAGATCGAGAACAGCTTGTGGCCGAATGCGTTGACGGTCCAGTCCTGGAAGGAGCGGACATTGCGGTTCGGGAACAGCCTGGCCTTGGCGAAACTCGCCATGCACAGGGTCGAACGCCACACACCCAGATTCCACAGCGCCTCGAACGCGCGAAGGGGATAGGAGTAGAATTTCCCCTCATAATAGATGCGGCTCATGCGCGGGCGCTGGATGAAGTCGTCCGGCAGGATTTCGTTCCACAGATCTACAACCTGTTGAGACTTCGAAAAGAAACGATGTCCGCCAATGTCGAATCGGAAGCCATCCAGCTCGACCGTGCGGCTGATGCCGCCGACATAGACCGGATCCTTTTCGATCACGGTTGCGCTAAGTCCCTGCTTTGTCAGTAGATAGGCGGCAGTCAAGCCTGCGGGTCCTGCACCGATGATGGCAACGTCTACGTTCTGATCAATCCGCGACATGCGATTTTGTCCCCTGGATGGTCCTTCGTGTCACGCTGAGTGAAGGAAATCCTCTAAGGAGTGGTTAATCGCCGGTAAGCATGAATGAGCCGCCGACAGGAAAGGGCCGCCCCGCATGTGCGGAACGGCCCCCTGCAGTCCCCGTGACGGGGAAGGCTTCCCTTGCGGGATGGGTGAAGATCAGCCCTGGCGCTGGGCCAGCGCGTTGAGGTCGCTGCGTGCGCCGTCGAGCGCGCTGCCGACACAGTCGCGATAGTCGGGCGTCGCCGGCAGGATCGATCCGTTGACCCAGCCGCACACCTGCTTGGCGGCGCGGCTGATACGATAATCGGCGCGGCGCAGGCCATTGTTGCTGGCCAGGTTCAGGTCAGCGACCGATACGGCGATGGTGCGGGTGGTGAGGCCGGTGGTGCCGTCAACGACGACTTCGTTGCTGCTGTTGCCGGCGATAGCCATGCCAGGCAGCGCAAGGGCCAGGGTGGCGGCCATCGCCACCAGCGTCTTCTTGGTCATCCTATTCTCCTGTCGAACATGCTTTTTCTTATGTCGTGCCCAACGCCTGACGTGGGTGCGGGGTCGTCATCCTAAATAGGATTGCCCGGTGACATTGAAAAGAGGCCAATTGCCAAAAAATGGCAGTTTTCTGCGATTTTGCGGGTGCGAACAGGATCGTTTCGCACCCGCATAAACCTGATCGCGATATCGTCCCGACGCGCTATCTAGCGCGTTGGGAAACAAGCCTTAATGGCGGAAGTGGCGCATGCCGGTGAAGACCATCGCCAGGCCCGCTTCGTCTGCTGCGGCAATGACTTCCTCGTCACGGATCGAGCCGCCAGGCTGGATCACCGCCGTCGCGCCGGCTTCCACTGCCGCCAGCAGGCCGTCGGCAAAGGGGAAGAAGGCGTCGGAGGCGACCGCCGAACCGATGGTACGCGGTTCGCTCCAGCCGGCCTTCTCGGCGGCGTCCTTCGCCTTCCAGGCGGCGATGCGGGCCGATTCCAGACGGTTCATCTGGCCCGCGCCGACACCGGCGGTGCTGCCGCCCTTGGCATAGACGATCGCGTTCGACTTCACATGCTTGGCCACGGTCCAGGCGAACAGGCAATCCTTCAACTCCTGCTCGGTCGGCGCGCGCTTGGTCACGACCTTCAGCGCGTCCAGGTCAACCTTGCCATTGTCGCGGCTCTGGACCAGCAGGCCGCCGGCGATGCTCTTGACCATCAGGCCGGGGCGGGCCGGATCGGGCAGTTCGCCGGTCAGCAGCAGGCGCAGATTCTTCTTCTTGGCAAAGATCGCCTTGGCTTCGTCATCGGCGTCGGGCGCGGCGACGACTTCGGTGAAGATGCCGCTGATCGCCTCGGCGGTCGGGCCGTCGAGCGGGCGGTTGACGGCGATGATGCCGCCGAATGCCGATACGCTGTCGCAGGCGAGCGCGGCTTCATAGGCTTCGATCAGCGTTTCGCCGGTGGCCACGCCACAGGGATTGGCGTGCTTCACGATCACCACGGTCGGCGGACCGTCGCGGAATTCGCTGACCAGCTCCAGCGCCGCATCGGCGTCGTTATAGTTGTTGTAGCTCAGGTCCTTGCCCTGGATCTGCCTGGCCTGGGCGATGCCGTTCGCGGTCGGGCCGTTGGGCAAATAGAGCGCCGCCGACTGGTGCGGATTCTCGCCATAGCGCAACGTGGTGCTGAGCTTGCTCGACAGCGACAGGCTCTCGGGGAAGGCGACGCCCTGGTCGGCAAAGGCGAACCAGCTAGCGATCATCGAATCATAGGCGGCGGTGGCGGCATAGGCCTTGGCCGCCAGCATCCGGCGGAAATCATAGCTGGTGGCGCCGCCCTTCTCCGCCATTTCGGCGATCAGGCGGGCATAGTCGGTCGGATCGGTGACGATCGCGACGCTCTCATGATTCTTCGCGGCGGAACGGACCATCGACGGGCCACCAATGTCGATATTCTCGATGATCTCGTCGCGGTCGGCGCCCTTGGCCACCGTCGCGGCAAAGGGATAGAGATTGACGATCACCAGGTCGATCGCGCCGATTGCATGCTCGTCCATCGACGCGACATGTTCCGGATTGTTGCGCACCGCCAGCAGGCCGCCATGGACCTTGGGGTGCAGCGTCTTGACGCGGCCGTCCATCATCTCGGGGAAGCCGGTCAGCTCGGAAATATCCTTCACGTCCAGCCCCGCCTCGCGCAGCGCCTTGGCGGTGCCACCGGTCGATACCAGTTCGACGCCATGCTGGCCCAGTGCCTGGCCCAGTTCGATGAGGCCAGTCTTGTCCGATACGGAAAGGAGGGCGCGCTTGATGGTGACGTCGGTGGTCATGGGGATGCTTCCTGCTGTTCGGGATGCCGCTTCAGGCTTGCCGCAGCCCTCTAGTCGCGCGCGGCGCAAAAATACAGTCCTCAAGCGCAGGGAATTTCCCGATCTTGCGGGCTTTTGCCGCTACTGTATTGTGATTGCATAACAGTTGGGGGATCTGACATGCGCTATCTGCTCGCCGCCACCGCCTTGCCCTTGCTCGTCGCCTTCCCGGCGCTGGCGCAAATTCCGACGCCGGAACGGGCAGTTACCGATCCCAAGAGCCTGACCTCGCCGGTCAATCCCGACGCCCGCGCCGTGCCGCTCGCCGATATCGGCGCCTCGCGCAGCCTGTCGAGCGCGGCGTGGAGCGCCGACGGCAAACAGATTTTCGTCGCCACCAACCTTACTGGCCGCACCAATATCTGGCGCACCGACACCGCCGGCAGCTGGCCGGTGCAGCTGACCCAGTCGGACGATGCCCAGACCGGCCTCGCCGCTTCGGCCGACGGCCGCTACCTGCTGTTCCAGCAGGATGTCGGCGGCAATGAATATAGCGACATCTATCGCGTGCCGGTGAACGGCGGCGTGGTCGAGAATCTCACCAACACCCCCGACCGGCGCGAAAGCGACCTGCTGGTGGGGCCGAGCAGTGGCCTGGTCGCGCTCGTCACCAAATTGAAGACGCAGGGCCAGTCCAATGTCGCGGTGATGGACGGGGCGGGCAGGGTGCGCGACCTGACGCGGGAGGCCGACCCGCAGTTCAGCTGGTCACCGGTCGCCTGGATCGCGGATGGCAAGGCGCTGATCGCCAACCGCGTGCGGATCGATTCCAAGGTCAGCGAAATCTGGCGCATCGACGTCGCCAGCGGCAAGTCGGCGAAATTGCTCGGCAAGGCCGACACCGTCTATGCCGCGACCGATGCGAGTGCGGACGGCCAATGGATCGCCGTCTCCACCGATGAGGGCAGCGGCCAGATTCATGGCGGCCTGCTCGAAGCCGCTACCGGCAAATTGCGCTGGCTCAAATCCACGCCCTGGGAACAGGTGCCGGCCAGCTTCACCCGCGACGGCAGGGCGCTCATCTTCCGCATCAACGCCGACGCGCGCAGCACGCTCTATCGCTTCGACCTCGCGAGTGGCGCCGAAACCCCGCTCGCCATCCCGCCGGGCGTCAATTATCTGGTCGGCAGCGAGCCGCGCTCACCCGATGGCACCATGCTGATGCTCAATCATTCGGGCGCCGACTCGCCGGCCAATCTCTATCTTTATGACCTCGCGGCCGGCACTGCGCGTCCCGCGACGCAACTCGCCATCGCCAGCCTTCAGCCTGCCGCGCTGCCCAAGTCGGATGTCGTCACCTACAAGAGCTTCGACGGCACGCTGATCAGCGCGATCGTGACCATGCCCGCCAATCTGAAGCGCAACGGCAGCAACCCCGCCATCGTGCTGCCCCATGGCGGCCCCACCGGTCAGGCGCAGGACGGCTACAGCCGCTACGCCACCGCCTTTGCCAGCCGCGGCTATGTCGTGATCCAGCCCAATTTCCGCGGCTCGACCGGCTATGGCAAGGCGTTCCAGGACGGCAATGTCAAGGATCTGGGCGGTGCCGACCTCAAGGACACGGTCGCGGCCAAGCATTTCCTGGTCGATAGCGGCTATGTCGATGCCAAGCGGGTCGGCATCTTCGGCGGCAGCTATGGCGGCTTCATGACCCTGATGGCGATCGGCCGGGCGCCCGACGAGTTCGCCGCCGCCGTCCAGTGGTTCGGCATCATCAACTGGCGCACCATGTATCGCGACCAGGATGAGGAGCTGAAGGCCTATCAGCGCAGCCTGCTCGGCACGCCCGAAAGCGATCCGCAGGTCTATGATGCGGCCTCGCCGCTCACCTATATCCGCGCGGCGAAGGCGCCGTTGCTGACCATCCAGGGCGAGAACGACATTCGCGTGCCGCGCGGCCAGGCGCAGGAGGTGCATGACATCCTCAAGGCGAAGGGCAATGTGGTGGAGACGATCTTCTACCCGGCCGAGGGCCATGGCTTCCAGAAGAAGGAGAATCAGCTCGACTCGCTGACCCGCACCGTCGCCTGGTTCGATACCTATCTCAAGCCGTCGCCTGTCCGGTGAAAGGCTCTAGCGGCCCGGCCGCTGAAAGTGGCCGGGCCTGAGAGCGAGGTCGTTGATTGGTAGCAAACGGGCCTCGGGTCGCCCCTCTTGCATGCGCCCTTGTCCGGGCTGTTCATAGGAAAAAACGGACATTGTCACGATGGTGCAACATTGCGCCGGTGCGATGCGGGTCAGCCGACCCGCTTGAACAGCCAGCCGATGCTGGAGCCGCCCGGCAGTGCCTCGCTCGTCACCACCAGCTGCCTTGTGGGGTGGGGGCGGCCGTCGCCATCGACCCACAGGCTATCCTCGACGCTCAGCACGCCGGCCCCGGTCCGGAACTGCCACAGCGCGCCCAGCTCGATCCGCAACAGCGCGCCCTGGCTGTCGGCGGTCAGGGTCGGTTCCACGCCGGGCGCCAGATGAAAGCGCAGCTGCACCGGCCGCTTGACCGGCTTCTTGCCGCGCGTCGCCGGGGTCAGCATATCCTCGCCGCGCACTTCCTTGCCGTCGCCGCTCATCATCAGCAGGCGGCGGTGGACATAGCCCATGCGGCGGACATAGCCGTCATGGCTCAGCTCCACCCGGCTGCCATTGTCCAGCTCCTGCCGGTTCAGCTCGACCTCGGTCACGCCCTTGCCCAGCGTGCCGTCGGGCATCAGCGCGGTCGAATTGCTGTCGTCCAGCACCAATGTGCTGTGCGCCGCGGTGGAGCGCAGCGCCTGGGCCAGATCGCGCGGGATATAGGCGCCTTCCAGCGCCGCGCCGCCGCAATTGATGACCAGCCGCAGCCGCCCGTCGCTGATCTCGATCGCGCCGGTGGAGGCGCAGCCGGCGGCGGCCAGGCGCGCGACCGGCGGCGGCGCCGCATCGATCTGCACCACCGTATTGCCGGCGCTGATCCGCTGATAGCCCCAGTCGCGCGCCTGGCGCAGCGGCCGGGTCCGCACCCGGCTGGCCTGCACCAGCGCCTCGACCATGTCGGGGTCGACCGCGCCAGCGCCCTGCCAGTTGCCCAGACCCCCATCGCCATGGGTCAGGCCCAGCAAGGCCGGCACCGCGCGGCTCAGCCCGTCGATCAGGAAGCCGGGCACCTGTTCGCGTCGCACCTCATAGACCGCGACCACCATCGCCAGCAGCATCACGCCTTCCAGCTGCGCCAGCGGCGACCGGGAAATGATGCCGCCATCGGCATGGAAGGCGCTGTCGATCGCGCGCTTCAGGCCCGCTTCGCCGAACAGCTTGCGCGGATTGCCGCCGGGCATCAGCATCGACGCCGCGACGATCCCGCCCCAGGCGACCAGACGCGGCAGGCCCGGCGCGGCCTTGTCCGCGCTCTGGTCCAGATGGCGCGCGGTGCGGGCGATGCAGTTGAGCACCAGCGACCGATAGACAAGGTCGCTCGACGACAGGATCAGCGGCGCATGGGCGGTCCAGAACAGCAGCCGCCAGGCCGCATTGTCGGCGCGCCAGGCCGGGTCGCTCGGCGTTTCGGCATGGGCGGCCAGCCATTTGCGCATCAGCGCCTCGGCCACCGGCGCGCCCTGCTCGCGCGTCGCGGCGGTCGACAGGTCGCGCAGCCAGCGGAAGCTGTGCAGATAGTCGGTGAAGGCCGGGCCGACCGCCAATTTGCCGAAATCGACCGTGTCGATCGCCAGCTTCTGGCCCCGGAACAGGAAATAGCCGGCGCGGATCGCCTGGCCGGCGCGCGGGTCGCCGGGCACGACATCGTCCGGCACCGCCAGCAGTTTGAGCGGATATTTGCCCTTCAGCCGCCGGCTGTGCAGCGGCGTCTTCCAGCTCAGCCGATAGAAATGATTGGCGATCCGCTCGGCCAGCGACAGGCCCTTGTCATCCGCGACGCGGATGAGCCGCTTGCCCTGTTCGATGCCGTCGTCGGCCGGTTCATGACCGGCGTCGACCGCGACAGGGGAGGACTGGCGCCGCTGGTTCGTCACCCGCCCCGCAGCGTCCTGATATTGTCGGCATAGGCGGCCGGGCCGCCACGGAAGGTCGCGGTGCCGGCCACCAGCACGTCGGCGCCCGCCGCGATCGCCTTGGGCGCGGTGTTGATGTCGATGCCGCCATCGACCTGCAGGCGGATGTCACGGCCGCTCTTCTCGATCATCTTGCGGCACGCCTCGATCTTGCGCAGCTGATTCTCGATGAAGCTCTGGCCGCCAAAGCCGGGATTGACGCTCATCACCAGGATCAGGTCGATATCGTCGATCAGATAGTCCAGCATCTTGGCCGGGGTGCCGGGGTTCAGCACCACGCCCGCCTGTACGCCCAGCGACTTGATATGCTGCACGGTGCGGTGGATGTGCGGGCCGGCCTCGGGATGGACGGTGATGATGTCGGCGCCGGCCTGGGCGAAGGCGTCGAGATACTGGTCCACCGGCGAGATCATCAGATGCACGTCGAACGGCTTTTTCGTGTGCGGGCGCAGCGCCTTCACCACGGCTGGACCGATGGTGATGTTGGGCACGAAATGGCCGTCCATCACGTCGATATGGATCCAGTCGCAACCGGCTTCGTCGATGGCGCGGACTTCCTCGCCCAGCCGTGCGAAATCGGCGGACAGGATGGACGGAGAGATGAGAATGGGATGGGTCATTTGACCGCTCGCATTAGCCCTCCCTTGGGGCGAGGGCAACGCATGATTTGCGCCGTGCGGCGATGAGTCGCATCAGGGGATGAAGAAGGTCGTGGGTTCCAGTCTGACCGGCGCGCCGACATCCTTGGGCAGCCATTGCTTGACCCCGTGCAGCGCCACCGTTTCGCCGTCCAGCAGCACCGGCGCGGCGATCAGCCGCATCGCGCAATCGCTACCGTCCGGGCGGCGAATATCGACGTCCAGGGTGAAGCCGCGCTGGTGGCGGATGGCATAGGCGCGCAGCCGTTCCATCGCCTCGCGGCTGTCATGGGCATAGAGCGACACCGACAGCGGCCGGGGCACGATGCTGCCCGGCTCCAGCCCGAATATGTCATAGACGCCCTGGGTCCAGCTGATGCTGTTGTCGGCCAGATTGCAATGCCACAGGCCCAGCCCCCGATCGGCCAGCGCCGCCTCATTCCCCGCAATATCCTGGTCCAGCACCACCGGCGCGAGATGCTCGCGCAGGTCGTAAAGCGGCCAGCTATGATGCAGGGGCAGGGGTTCGGTCGGACGCAAGGCGGGCCTTTCCAGCGAAGGACCTCACCTTAAGCCCCTCATGGTTAAGCCTTAGTTCCCGATGCGCACGATCCTTGCAACGAAAAAGCCGTCGGTGCCGCCCTGCTCCGCCAGCGTGTCGGGCAGGGTGCGCAGCCAGCCGTCGGCGCTGGGCGCCATGCCGATGGGCAGTTCGTCTGCCTGCGCTGGCTGGACCTGGAAATCGGGAAGCGCCGCCAGGAAGCGGCTCATCTGCGCCTCGCCCTCGGCCTGCTCCAGCGAGCAGGTGGCGTAGATCAGCGTCCCGCCCGGCTTCACCCAGTCAGCGACGCGGGCCAGCAGTTCGCCCTGCAGTTCGGCCAGTTCCGCGATCTGGCGCGGGCCGATGCGGTGCAAAACGTCGGGATGACGGCGATAGATGCCGGTGGCGGTGCAGGGCGCGTCGAGCAGCAGCGCATCGACCGGCGCCTCGGGTGCCCATTGGCGCAGGTCCGCCTGCACGACATCGGCCGACAGGCCGGTGCGGGCCAGATTTTCGCTCAGCCGCTCCAGCCGCTTCTTCGACTGGTCGACCGCGGTCACGGCCCATCCGGCCGCCGCCAACTGCATCGTCTTGCCGCCCGGCGCGGCGCACAGGTCCAGCACGGTCCGGCCTTCGCCCGCGCCCAGCAGCCGGGCCGGGCAGGAGGCAGCGATATCCTGCACCCACCAGGCCCCCTCGGCAAAACCGGGCAATTCGGGCACGACCGCCCCCTCGGGCAGGCGGACATGGCCGGACGCAAAGCTGGTGCCGCCCAGCGCCTCGACCCATTTGCCGGTCTCGGCCGGATCGCGCAGGCTGATGTCGACCGGCGGGCGCACGGCATAGGCGTGGGCGGCGGCCAGCGGCATCGCCTTGCCCCATTGCCCGGTCCAGCGTTCGGCGACGTCGGCGGGCAGGGTGGGCGGCACGGGCAGGCTCGGCTCGGCGCGGGTCACGGTGCCGAACACGCCATGGACCAGCTTGCGCGGCCCGCCATCGACCAGCGGCAGCGCGGTGGCGATCGCCGCATGGGGCGCGGTGCCCAGCGCCAGCACCTGGATCAGCGCGATGCGCAGCACCATCCGCGCCTTGGCATCATCGGGCAGCGGCTGCTTGGTCGCGCCGTCGATCAGCGCGTCGAGATCGGGCAAATGGCGCAACGTCTCGGCGACGATGGCATGGACCAGCGCGCGGTCGGCCCGGTCGGCCAGCCCCTGGGTCGCGCCATGCAGCGCGATTTCCAGCGGATCGCCCCGACGCAAGACGGCGTCCAGCAGCTTCAGGGCCGCGCGGCGTGCGGGCAGGCCGGGAACATCATCGGCGCGCGGGGCACCGGAACGGGCGTTAGGACGACGGGACATCAGCGGCCCCTACGCGCTTTCCGCTCCGCGCGCAAAAACTCAGTCGCGCCCGTGCGGGTCAAGGGCGCTGCGGCGCGGCTTGGGCGATGCCACCGGCGGCGCCACCGGAGACAGCGCCGATGCCTGCGTCGCTCGTTCTTGCCCCGACATGCTCACGGGCGGTGGGCTACCGCTCTGCCCCATATCCTGCGCAATCTCCTCCAGCGCGGCGATGCGCTTCTCGGTCGCCGGATGGGTCGAGAACAACTCGCTCACATGTACCGGCACGATATAGAGCTGCGCGGCGGCGGGATTGCGCTCGGCCACCGGGTTGGGGATCAGCTCGGCCCGGCCGGAAATCTTGGCGAGGGCGGAGGCGAGCGCGCGCGGATTGCCGCTGATCTCCGCCCCGGCCTGGTCGGCGCCATATTCGCGGGTGCGGCTGATCGCCATCTGCACGATCATCGCGGCAAAGGGGGCGACGATCACCGCCAGCAAGGTCGCGATCATGTTGCTATGGCCATTCTCCTCATTGCCGCCGCGGAAGAAGAGGCCGAAATTGGCCAGCATCGAAATGGCACCGGCAATGGTCGCCACCATCGTCATGATCAGGGTGTCGCGATTCTTCACATGGCCCAGTTCATGCGCCATCACGCCCGCCACCTCGTCGCGGGTCAGCATGTTGAGCAGGCCGGTGGTCGCCGCCACGGCAGCATTTTCGGGGTTGCGGCCAGTGGCAAAGGCGTTGGGCGCATCCTGGTCGATCACATAGACGCGCGGCATCGGCAGGCCTGCGCGCTGGCTCAGCGCCTGGACCATGCCGTAAAATTCGGGCGCGCTCTGCGCATCCACCTCGCGCGCATTGTGCATGGAGAGCACGATCTTGTCGGCATTCCAGAAGGTGAACAGGTTCATCCCCGCCGCCACCAGCAGGGCAATCACCGCGCCGCCGCTGCCGCCCAGCGTATAGCCCAGCGCCATGAACAGCGCCGTCAGCGCCGACAACAGCATCACCGTGCGAAAACCACTCACTTGCACATCGCTCCTTTGCGGCCCAGATAGCGGGCCTGACACTGAATATGGGGTTGCCGCGCGCGCTCCGCAATCGAAAGGCCCGCCATGGGACATTTCAACGGCAAGCGCCCGGCGCATGTGAAGGCGCCCGAGCATCTCTCCAAGAGCCCGCCCGTGCCCCAGCCTGACCCGGTCGACCAGCAGTTGGTGCTGGACGAGGAGCTGAGCCCGGTCCGCTATGGCGACTGGGAGCGCAAGGGCATCGCCATCGACTTCTGATCTGGCGCCTTCCGATCGGCCACCGCTGAACGCAACTTGTTCGGCTTGCCGACGTTTCAGCACATATTCCGCTGGCCCGTGCCCGGCTAGCGGGCGAGCGCGACCCGTTGCTCTGGCCTTTCCGGCCGGGTCTGCGCAGATTCAGGGGCATGAGGAGTATGCGGGGCGTGAGCGCGGAATTGGCGCAGGACGACAAGGTGACGAAGCCGGTTGCGGCCTATGCGCCGGAAGATGCGGCATTATTGTGCGGTATCGGTCGGCTGGTCTGCGCCTGGACGATGCTGGAACATAGTCTGGAGGCGCGGCTGGCCGAACTGCGGGAAACCATGGGCGACGTCCGCACCGTGGGGGCCCGCACGCGGCCGACCATGACCAAGCTGATGACCGAATTGCGCACGACCGTCGCCATGCGGGATCGGCGCAACGCGGCCGGGCTGACCGAAATTGCGGAGGTCGAGCGCGATCTCCAGCGGATCGACCGTTTCCGTACCCTCATCATCGGCGGCTTTCAGCAGCCGTCACCTGAAGGCTTTCTGTGCCGCGACTTACGTAACAATGCTCAATATGTAAGCCTGGAGCATTTGGATAATGAAATTGCGGCGCTGGAACAGGTTGCACAGCGTCTTCTGACGATCTGACCCATAAAGACAAGTTGCCGTAGCGCTTGACCTTTTTCTCCCGGTTCGCGATCCCCCCAAGCGAGCCGGCACTCATCGAGAACGGAGTCCCATGTCGAACAAACCGATTCGCAAAGCCGTCTTTCCTGTCGCCGGTCTTGGCACGCGTTTCCTGCCCGCCACCAAGTCGGTGCCCAAGGAATTGCTGCCCGTGGTCGATCGTCCGCTGATCCAATATGCGGTGGATGAAGCGCGCGAAGCGGGGATCGAGCAGATGATCTTCGTCACCGGACGCGGCAAGGGCGCGATCGAGGATTATTTCGACATCGCCTTCGAATGCGAGATCACCCAGCGCGAGCGCGGCAAGGATCTGTCGGCACTCGAAGGGACGCGCCTGGCGCCCGGTGATGCAGTGTTCCTGCGCCAGCAGGAGCCGCTGGGCCTTGGCCACGCCATCTGGTGTGCCCGCGACATCGTCGGTGACGAACCGTTCGCCATCATCCTGCCCGACGAGTTCATGAAGGGCGCGCCCGGCAATGGCTGCATGAAGCAGATGGTCGAGGCCTATGAAAAGGTCGGCGGCAATCTGGTCTGCGCGCTCGAAATCCCGATGGACCAGACGCCCAGCTATGGCGTGATCGATCCGGGCGCGCGCGACGGCGCCCTGACCGAGGTGAAGGGCCTGGTGGAAAAGCCCAAGCTCGGCACCGCCCCCTCCAACCTCATCCTGCCCGGCCGCTATATCCTGCAGCCCGACGTCATGACGATCCTGGAAACCCAGGAAAAGGGCGCGGGCGGCGAGATCCAGCTGACCGATGCCATGGCCTCGCTGATCGGCAAGCAGCCCTTCCACGGTGTCACCTTCGACGGTCGCCGTTTCGACTGCGGCTCCAAGGCCGGCTATATCGAGGCGAACCTCGCCCTGGCGCTGGAGCGCGAGGATATCGGCGCCCATATCCGCGACTTCGCGAAGGCCGAACTGGCCAACTAGGCTTCGATCCGCAGGGGTGGCCGCTGGTCGCCCCTGCTGACCGTCAGAGCAGGCGGACGGCCTGTGCCAGCAAAATCCCGATGCCCGACAGGGTGATGGTGCCACCGATTGCCAGTTGCAGCGGGCGGACTATCTGCCGGATTGGCACACCGATGGCAGCTTCAATCTTGCTCATGCAAATCATTATCGCATAATGCGAGCGGAGAGTCACATCCATCTCTCCACTCACACTGATGCAGCGGATCGATCATCATTCGTGATTAAAAGTAACGAATGATCGGAATGGCTGCTTTCAAATCAGTAACGCAACAATGGGCTCAAACTGTCAGCTTCACTGTCAACTTTGCACCGCCGGCGACACATAATCGGCGTCGTGGATGAACGGCATCGCCGCATCATTCGCCAGCGCCGTCAGGATCGCGGCAAAGGCCGTCGCGCAGCGAAACCCCATCTGGCGCTGCGCCAACCCCGCGTCATAGACCCGGCCGATTGACGCCGGCAGTTGCCAGCCACGCCGGGCATATAGCTCTGCGGCTTCCGGAAAATGCCGCGCGATCACCGCTGCCGCATCGCGTTTCAGTTCGATGGCGTCCTCCCGACAGAAGGGCGTCGGTGCCGACACCAGATAGGTTTCGCAGCGCGCCGGCGGCGTCCGTTCCAGCGCGACCAGATGCGCTCGCGCCGCATCCTCGACCGTCAGCCGGCGATGGAGAAATTCATTGGCCTTCAGATTCTGCCCCGACAGGCTGGCGTCCGTGTCGTCATCCTCCGGGAAGAAGCGGGCAGTACGCAAGATGGTGCAGCCAATGCCCTGCTCCAGTTGCTGCACCCGGCACAGCCCCTCGGCCGCCAGCTTGGTCACGCCATAGATGTTGCGCGGCTCCAGCGGCCCGCTCTGCTCGTCCAGCCACACCGCCGCGTCGCCCGCCTCGTCGCGCACCGCCTGGCTGATCATCAGCGACGTGGTGGATGTCATGACGAAGCGGTCATGCCCCGCCGCGACCGCAGCCTCCAGCAGGTTGCGCGTGCCGGTGACATTGACGCCGATGAAGGCCTGGGCGGGGTAGCGGGCGATGTCCGGCTTGTGCAACGCGCCGCCATGGATCACCGCTTCGATCCCGCGCTCGGCAAAGGCCCGGTCGATCAGCGCCCGGTCGGCGACCGATCCGATGATGTCGGTGCCCCGGCCCGGCGCGACGTCCAGGCCGGTCACAGCATGTCCCGCCGCGCGCAGCATCGGCGCCAGGAAACGGCCCAGCCAGCCCGACGATCCGGTCAGCAGGACATGCATGTCAGGTCAATCCCTGTGGAAAGGATCGATCAGAACGGCACTTCGTCGTCCAGGTCGTTGTCGAAGTTCGGGCCGCCCTGGCCGCCACCCGAGGAGCGTCCGCCGCCAAAGCCGCCACCCTGGTTGCCGCCGCCCGAGGAGCGTCCGCCACCAAAGCCGCCGCCGCTGTTGCCGCCGCCGAAATCGTCATAATCGCCGCCGCCAAAGCCGCCGCTGCTTGCGCCCCAGTCGCTGACGCCCTGGTTGCCGCCGCCCGACGAGCGACCACCGCCATAGCCGCCGCCCTGACCGCCACCGCCACCCGGCGCACCGTCCAGCATGGTCAGCACCGCGCCGGGGCCCGACAGGGCGACTTCGGTGGTGTAGCGGTCATTGCCATTATTGTCCTGCCACTTGCGGGTGCGCAGCTGGCCTTCGATGTAGATCTTCGATCCCTTGCGCAGGAAGCGCTCGGCGACGCCGACCAGGCCTTCGGAATTGATGACGACGCTATGCCATTCGGTGCGCTCCTTGCGCTCCCCCGACATGCGGTCCTTCCAGCTTTCCGAGGTCGCGATCCGCAGGTTGCAGATCTTGCCGCCATTCTGGAAGCTCTTCACTTCCGGGTCGGCCCCCAGATTCCCGATGAGAATGACCTTGTTGACCGAGCCTGCCATGATTCCTCCGAAAGCACTAAAGGCGCCGTTATAGAAGCCTCGCCTTGGCGGTAAAGAACAAAGCTAGGCCAAATGTCCGGGGCTTGGGATCAGCCGAGTCCCATCGCGATTGCTGCCCAATATGTCACGCCCGCCGCGGCATAGGCCAGCACGAACAGATAACCGATCATGAACAGCGGCCATTTCCAGCCATTGGTCTCGCGCCGGGTAACGGCAATGGTCGAGATGCACTGCGGCGCGAACACGAACCAGGCCAGGAAGGCGAGCGCGGTAGCCAGGCTCCAGCGGCCGGCCAGCCGATCACCCAGCCCCTGTTCCAGCGCCTCGGCATCATCCTCGGCATCGATCGCATAGACGGTGGCGATGGCGGACACGGCGACTTCGCGCGCCGCCATGCTGGGCAGCAGGGCGAGCGAAATGTCGCGGTTAAAGCCGATCGGCTCGACCAGCACGTTGATGCCGCCCGCGATCCGCCCGGCGATCGAATATTCGCTCTGCTTCACGCCCTCGGGCGCATGGGGGAAGCTGGCCAGCACCCACAGCACGATATTGGTGGCCAGGATGATGGTGCCGGCGCGCTTGAGGAAGATGACGCCGCGCTGCCACAGGCCGATCAAGATATCCTGGGGCCGGGGCCACTGATATTTCGGCATTTCCATCAGGAACCCGCCGCTGCGGCCCTTGGCCACGGTCAGGCGCAGTGCCCAGGCGGCCAGCATGGCACCGACGATGCCGGCGACATAGAGCAGGAACAGCACCAGCCCCTGGAGGCCGATGCCCGGCCCCACGCTGCGCGCCGGAATGAAGGCGGCGATGATCAGGCCATAGACCGGCAGCCGCGCCGAACAGGTCATCAGCGGCGCGATCAGGATCGTGGTCAGCCGGTCCTTGGGATCGCTGATCGTGCGCGTCGCCATGATCCCCGGCACCGCGCAGGCGAAGGAGGAGAGCAGCGGGATGAAGGCCCGGCCCGACAGGCCGACCTTGGCCATGATGCCATCCATCAGGAAGGCGGCACGGGCCATATAGCCGGTCGCCTCCAGCATCAGGATGAAGAAGAAGAGGATCAGGATCTGCGGCAGGAACACGATCACCGCGCCGACGCCGCCGACCACGCCCTGCAACAGGAAGTCGTGGATGATGCCGGGCGGCAGGGTGCTAGTTACTGCTTCGCCGAGTGCCGTGACCCAGCCTTCCAGAATATCGGACGGCGGTTTGGCCCAAGTGAAGACCGCCTGGAACATGACGAACAATAGGGCTGCCAAAACGATGAGGCCGCCTATCGGATGCAGTAGAACCCGGTCGACCGCTGCCGTCAGCCGGCGCGATGGCGTCTCGCGCACGATTGCGGCGCGGGCGATGCGCCGGGCCTCGCGGCGCACGGCGTCGAAATCGGGTTCACCGGCGGAGGCGCGCAACATGCCCGTCTGGGCGCCGAGCAGCGTTTCCAGCTCGGTCCTGAGATGATCCAGGCCGCGCTTGCGCACCGCCACGGTGGACACCACCGGCACGCCCAGTTCCTGCGCCAGCACATTGGCGTCCAGTTCCAGCCCGTCGCGGGTGGCCAGATCGACCATGTTGAGTGCGACGACGGTGGGCAGTCCCAGCGCGATCAACTCCAGCGCGAAGCGCAGATGATTGTCGAGGTTTGACGCGTCGACCACGATCACCAGTGCATCGGGCAGCTTCTCGCCGGTCTGTTTGCCTAGCACGAAGTCGCGCGTCACCTGTTCGTCGGGGCTGGCAGGCGACAGGCTGTAGGTGCCGGGCAGATCGACCAGTTCGACCGGCCGGCCGTCGGCCAGCGACAGGCGGCCCGCCTTGCGCTCCACCGTGACGCCCGGATAATTGCCCAGCTTCTGCCGCGCACCGGTCAGCGCGTTGAACAGGGCGGACTTGCCCGCATTGGGATTGCCGACCAGCGCGACGAGGGGAAGACCGCTCATGCCTGCGCCTCCTGCGGGCCGGTGCTGACCTCCACGGCGGCGGCATGAGTGCGGCGCATGGCGATGGTCATGCGCCCGATCTTCACCGCCAGCGGTCCACGACCCAGCAGGCCGCCATGATGCAGTGCCTCGACGCTGGCACCTTCGCACAGGCCGAACTCGCGCAGGCGCTGTCCTTCCACGGACGACAGCGATTCCCAGTCGATGGTTTCAACAAAAGCGGGTTGGCGCAGGGGCAGATCGGTCAGGCGCAAGGAGGATGGACTCTTAACCAGAAATCAGATTTGCGACTGACTATCAATTACGTCTGGTGAAGGCCAGCCCGAACTTCACACCGCCGGGTAGCGCAGCCGGCCGATGAAGCGCGACAGGCTGAGATGCTCGCCATCGCCCACGCCCTTGAAACGGGCCTTCATCTTCTCGAAACGCATGATCCCCTCGATCCGCCGGCCGACGAAGGCGCGGCTGTCGGCATGATCCTCGCTCTCGTCATTGACGAAGGTCAGCAGCGTCGCGGCATAGATGCTGCCGAGCGTCGCGCGCTTGCTATAATGGTTGAGGTCGGTGGCGGTGTCGCCCGCTGCCCGCCACATGATATCGGCGGCGTGCCAGCCCAGCTTGGCGGCGCGCACGGCATTGGTCGGCATCGCCAGAATCGCCTGCGCCCGGCGCAGCGCTTCGCGGTCGGGCGCCAACAGGGCCAGGCGGGTCTCGATCAGCGCGCTGATCTTCTTGCGGATCGACATGGCGGCCAGCTTTTCGGGGGGCAACGCCTCCAGCATCCGCGTGTCGATGCTGGCGAACCAGGCCTCGATCATGCCCATGGCACGATTGTCGAAGGCCAGCGCGGCGACATCGGCATCGATGCCCTTTTCCGCCGCCGCCATCGCCACCGCTTCGGGCCGCCAGCCGTCAAAGGCGGCGTGGCGCGGCAGGATCGGCGCCAGCAATGCGCGGATCTCGTCCAGGGTCAGGTCTTGGGTCTGGTCGGTCATGGCGCCAATCTAGGCCCGTCGCGGCAGGCGCACAAGCACCAGTGCGATCGTCACGGCCACGCCGCCGACAATGTCGGTCGCGCTCAATGTTTCGCCGAACAGCAGCCAACCGGCCAGCGCGGCGACGGCGGGTTGCAGCAACAGGCTGAGCCCCAGCACCAGCGGCGAAAAGCAGCCGAGCGCATAGGTGAGCAACCCCTGGCCAACGATCTGGCTGGACAGGGCAAGGATGATGAGCGGCGTCCAGTCTTGCGGCATCACCGTTTCGCCCATCGCATTGGCGGCGAGCAGCAGCGGCAAGGCCCCGGCCGCGCTGACGACCGCGAGCACCGACCAGCTGTCCAGCCGCTTGCGCGCGCCCTGGATCAGCAGAAGATAGGTAGTGTAGAGCAGCCCGGCGAGCAGGCAGAACAGGTCGCCCTTCAGGTTGACAGGCGACAGCTCATAGCTGCTGCCCATCAATATGGCCGCGCCGATCGCGGCCAGGATCAGCGCGCCGATCTGCAGCTTCGATACATGCTCCCGCAGCACGATCAGCCCCCAGAGCGGCAGCATCAGCGCGCTCATATTGCCGAACAGCGTTGCATTGGCGACCTTGGTATGGCCGATGCCCAGATGCCAAGCGGCCAGGTCGGCGGCAAAGCAGACCCCAGCGACAATCACGATCGTCCACTGGCCGCGCGACAAGCGGCTCTTGCGCAGCTTCGGCAATGCCAGGATGAACAGGAAGGGCATGGCGATCGCCAATCGCCAGAAGGCGGCCGCTACCGGCCCGACATCGGCCAGCCTTACCAGCACCGGTCCGAGCGCCAGAATGATATTGGCCAGGATCAGCGCCGGAAAAGCGAGTCTGGGCGTCGCGATATGCGCCATGGGGGTTGAAGCGGCCATGGCGGCTCCCTAGCTGGCTTTCTGCATCAAGTCCCGTTGCAAATTGCAACGTTCATGAGGGAGGTTTCATGACCACTATTTTCGATCCGATAAAGCTCGGCGCCGATACCGCTGCCAACCGCGCCATCATGGCGCCGCTGACGCGCGGCCGCGCCACCCGCGATCATGTCCCGACCCCGATCATGGTCGATTATTATGCGCAGCGCGCCTCGGCCGGCCTTATCATCAGCGAGGCGACCGGCATTTCGCACCAGGGCCTGGGCTGGCCCTATGCGCCGGGCCTCTGGTCCGACGAACAGGTCGAGGCCTGGAAGCCGGTCACCCAGGCCGTGCATGACAAGGGCGGGCTGATCGTCGCCCAGCTCTGGCATATGGGCCGTGCCGTCCATTCGGCCGTCACCGGCGAGCAGCCGGTTTCCTCCAGTGCCACCGCGACGCCGGGTGACGCCCATACCTATGAGGGCAAGAAGCCCTATGAGGTCGCCCGTCCGCTCGCGATCGACGAAATTCCCGGTATTATCGCAGACTATGTGAAGGCAGCCAAAAACGCGATCGCCGCCGGCTTCGACGGGGTCCAGATCCACGCCGCGAATGGCTATCTGATCGACCAGTTCCTGCGCGACAACAGCAATTTTCGCGATGACATCTATGGCGGCAGCATCGAGAATCGCGTCCGCCTGCTGCGCGAAGTGACTCAGGCGGTGGTCGATGCGATCGGTGCCGATCGCGTGTCCGTGCGCCTGTCGCCCAATGGCGATACCCAGGGCGTCAATGACAGCAATCCCGAGCCGCTGTTCGCCGCCGCCGCCGATGTGCTGAACCAGATCGGCATCGCCTTCCTCGAACTGCGCGAGCCCGGCCCGGACGGCACCTTCGGCGCCACCGACGTGCCGCGCCTGTCGCCGCTGATCCGCCAGCATTTCAAGGGGCCGCTGGTCCTCAACAGCGATTATGGGCTGGGTCGCGCCCAGGCCGATCTCGCCTCTGGCCTGGCCGACGCGATCAGCTTCGGTCGCCCCTTCCTCGCCAATCCCGATCTGGTCGATCGTCTGCGCGAAGGCGCGCCGCTGACCCAGGCGCAGATGGCGACCTTCTACAGCCAGGGTGCGGAGGGTTATACCGACTATCCGACCCTGGCCGAGAAAAAGGCGGCCGCCTGATCCCTCGTCACCCATGAAGAAGGGCGCGTTCCTCGCGGAGCGCGCCCTTATTTGTGTCTGCCGAAAGGCCGGGGATCAGATCGCGAAACGCTCGCGCAGGCCCAGCATGGCGATCGCTGCCTTGGCCGCTTCGCCGCCCTTGTCCTTCTGGTCGGGACGGGCGCGGACCAGGGCCTGCTCCTCATTCTCGACGGTCAGGATGCCGTTGCCGATGGCGATCGCGTCCATGCTCAGTGCCATCAGGCCGCGCGCGCTTTCGTTCGACACCACTTCGAAATGATAGGTTTCGCCGCGGATCACCACGCCGATCGCGACGAAGCCGTCAAAGCGGCCGGTCTCGGCTGCCAGCGCGATCGCGCCGGGGATTTCCAGCGCGCCCGGAACGGTCACCACCTCATATTTGTGGCCGGCTTCGTCCAGCGCAGCCTTCGCGCCTTCGATCAGCAGGTCGTTGAGATGGTCGTAGAAGCGGGCTTCGACGATGAGAAACTTGGCCATGTGAATATCCTTCAGAGCTCGATCGGACGCTGCCCAACCACGGCCAGGTCATAGCCGTCAAGGGCGATCAGGCTGTGCTGGGTGTTGCTGAGCAGGATCATGTCATGCACGCCCAGTTCCGCCAGGATCTGTGCGCCCACGCCATAGTCGCGCAGTTCGTCCATGCCCGCCGGTGCCTTGCCGGCATGGGCCTGGATCATGCGGGTCAGCATGTCGGGTTCGCCGTCACGCAGCAGCACGACCACGCCGGCGCCTTCCTTGTCGATGATTTCCATCGATCGGGCCAGCATGTCGCCACGCGGGCCTTCGGCACCGAAAATGTCGCTCAGCGGAGCCAATTGATGCATGCGCACAAGGGTCGGCTGGTCGGGGCTGATGCGGCCCTTCTGCAAAACCAGCTGCTCGGACTGGGTGGCGCGGTTGAAGAAGGTGATTGCCTTCCACTCGCCGCCCCATTTGCTTTCGAAGCTGGTTTCGGCGCGACGCTCGACCACATGGTCGTGGCGGCGGCGATAGGCGATCAGGTCGCGAATCGTGCCGATCTTCATCTTGTGCTTCTGGGCAAAGACGATCAGGTCGTCGAGGCGCGCCATCGTGCCGTCGTCCTTCATCACTTCGCAAATGACGCCGGACGGATTGAGGCCGGCCAGGCGGGCGACGTCCACCGCCGCCTCGGTATGGCCGGTCCGCACAAGCACGCCGCCGTCACGGGCGATCAGCGGGAAGACATGGCCAGGCGTCACGATGTCGGCGCGCGTTTTGGACGCGTCGATGGCGACGGATACGGTGCGGGCGCGGTCGGCGGCGCTGATGCCGGTGTCGACGCCTTCACGCGCCTCGATCGACACGGTGAACGCCGTTTCGTGGCGGGTGCCATTGTTGCGGCTCATCAGGTCGAGCCCCAGCTGGTCGACGCGATCCTTGGTCAGTGCCAGGCAGATGAGGCCGCGGCCATGGGTGGCCATGAAATTGATCGCGTCGGGGGTCGCCATCTGGGCGGGGATGACCAGATCGCCCTCATTCTCGCGATCCTCGTCATCGACCAGGATGAACATGCGGCCGTTGCGGGCCTCGTTGATGATTTCCTCGGGGCTGGCAAGTGCGGTGCCGCCCTCGCGCTTGAGCAGATAGGCCTCCAGCTTGCCCAGCGTCTCGGCGGTCGGGTTCCAGTCGCCTTCGCCCAGCTTGCGCAAGCTGTTGGCGTGCAGACCGGCGGCGCGCGCCAGACCCGATCGGGACATGCCGCCATCGGTGACGAGGGCGCGGACGGAATCGATAAGCGAGGACGACATAAACACTCCTTCCCGGATCGGGGATGAGCGTTATATCACACTGTGATGTGATTTCTTCAAGAGTGAAATCACATCATTTACTGCGAAGACTTTGCATCCGGTCGAGATAGCGGGCCAGCACATCGATCTCCAGATTGAACGCCCGGCTGTCGGGCAGGCTGTCCAGCGTGGTAGCAATCGCGGTGTGCGGGATGATGTTGAGGCCGAAATGCACGCTGCCGTCGGGCTGATCCTCGACGCTGTTCACGGTCAGCGAGATGCCGTCCAATGTGATCGACCCCTTGGCGGCCAGTGCGGCAGCCAGTTCCGCCGGTGCGCTGATGACCAGGCGGATCGAATCGCCCTCGCGGCTGGCCGACACCAGATGGCCGATGCCGTCGACATGGCCGGTGACGATATGGCCGCCCAGCTCGTCGCCGACCTTCAACGCGCGTTCCAGGTTGAGCTTGCCGCCCTGCACCCACAGGCCCGGCGCGGTGCGGGCGACAGTCTCGGCCGACAGGTCGACCGCGAACCAGCCCGGCCCCTTTTCGACCACCGTCAGGCAGGCGCCCGAACAGGCGATCGATGCGCCGATCGCGACCGTCTCCATGTCATAGCCGCTTTCGATGACCAGGCGCAGGTCGCCGCGCTGCTCATGGGTGCGGATGGTGCCGATGTCGGTGATGATGCCGGTGAACATGGTGCCCAGATCCTTGGGAAAGAAATTTGCGCTGATCTAGGCGCTGCGCGTCCGCGCGTAAACCTCCAGCCGGTCCGGGCCGAACTGACGCTGGTCGGTCTGGCGCCAGCGCCCATGGGCATCAGCCAGGTCGGTCAGGCCGATGTCGCCGATCCCGGCTAGGCCCGCCCCGATCAGGATCGGCGCGCGATAGAGCAGCAGCCGGTCGACCAGATCGGCACGCAGGAAAGCGGCGGCGGTCTCGGCCCCGCCCTCGATCATCAGATGATCGACCCGGTCGAGCGTCGCGATATCCTCCGGATCGGCAATCGCGCTCCAGCCTTCGGGCGCGGCGCTCCGGCTCAGCAGCAGCCGGCGGGGCGATCGCTCCTTCAGCCCCGGCAGGCGCACGTCCAGACTGGGCGCATCGGCGCGCAGCGTGCCGCCGCCGACCAATATGGCGTCATGCCGTGCCCGCTCCAGATGGGCATGGGCACGAGCATCCGGCCCGGTGATCCAGCGACTCGACCCGTCAGCCAGCGCGATCCGCCCGTCGAGCGAGAGGCCCAGCTTCAGCGTCACTGCCGGGCGCCCCAGAGTCTGGCGCAGCACGAAACCGCGCATCGCCTCGGCGGCCTCGGCCGCCATTAGCCCCATCTCGACCGTCACGCCACGTTCGCGCAGCCAGGCGGCGCCCTGGCCATCGGTGCGCGGATCGGGATCACGCAGCGCAATCACGACTCGGGCGACGCCGGCGCGCGCCATCAGGTCGGCGCAGCGCGGCCCGCGCGGACTCAGGTGAAAACAGGGTTCCAGCGTGACATAGGCGGTGGCACCTTCGGCCCGGTCCATCGCCTCGTCCAGCGCCTGCGCCTCGGCATGGGGGCGGCCGCCCTTCTGGGTCCAGCCGCGGCCGACGACATGGCCACCGCGCACGATCAGGCAGCCGACATTGGGATTGGGCGTGGACAGGCCCCGGCCACGTTCCGACAGGGCGATCGCCGCCGCCATATAGCGACGGTCAGCGGCGACGTCGGTGATCATGGTCAGGGTTTGGCGGTCGCCGCGTCGACCTTCTGTTCGGCCTCCGCCTTGGCCAGCCGCTGGTCCAGCAAGCCATTGATCTGGCGGACGGCTTCCTTGCGCCGCGCAGTGTTGCGGGCCTCTTCGTCGCGCCATTCGATGCCGAATGCGTCGGCAAAGCCCTGCATCTTCTTCTGCTGCTTGACGAGGGCCGCCTCGCGCTTGGCGAAGTCGATCTTCTGCTGCAGGATCACCGCCGCGTCGGAACGGTTCGCATCCCAGCTCTGGACATAGATGATCTTGTTGCGGGTCGGCATCGTGTTTGTGTTCGCGTCGACGATGAAGGCCCAGACGATCACATAGGTGAAGGCCGCGGACACGCCGAGCAGCGGCCATTTATGCTGGCGCTGCTGCCGGAAATAGCTCCAGAAATCACCAAAGGCGCTCTTGGGAGAAACGGGACGGGGAAATATCGCCATGCCGCGCTTATAGGGCAGGGCGGGCGCGGATGCAAAATGATCCATCGAACATCCCTCCATGAAGGAACGGGCGGGCTATGCCCGCCCGTCCTCTGCTCAGCGATCGGTCAGGGTGAAGCGCACGGTCAGCGTCTTGACGCTGCTCACAGCAACACCGTCGCGCGTTGCCGGCCGGAAGCGCCATTTGCGCAGCGCATGCTTCTGGGTGGCGAGCCAGAAGCTCTCGTCGGTCGCCGAAATCTTGACGATGTCGCTGACGCGGCCTTCCGGACTGATGGTGACGCGCACGGTGACGTTGCCCTCCAGCCCCTGGCGGATCATCGCGCCGGGATAATCGGGTTGGAAAGACCCCAGCGCGTTTGGCGCTATCGTCGCATCGATCAGGACCGGGATATGTGGCGGGGGCAGGGGGGGATCGATGACTGTCCCGGTTCCAGAGCCGTCAAAGGGCGAGGATGGGCCGGTTTCGATCGTCGGGCCGGCCGGAACGGGCATCGGTACGATCGGATCGGTGGTCGTCGGCTTTTGCGGCAGCGGATTGGTCTGGACCGTCTGGGTGGTCGGTTCCGGCGGCGCCGGTTCAGGCGGTGGGGGCAGCGGCACCGGATAGCCGGTGATCGGCGGCGTCGGCCGCACCCAGTCGATGACCTCCTTGGGCATCAGCAGGAAGGCGCCGACCACCACGGCATGGACCGCAATTGCCCCGCCGATCCCGATCGGTGATTTGCGCCGCGCGGCATAGCCCGACCGGGTCGCATCCTGTGTCGGTTGCATCGTCATATACATGGACTGCACCCTCCTCTCGTGGCGCCGTCTCTCCGACGGCCATGAAATGATACAACATCAAAATATGATATGTTGCAACATCAATTTTCAGGAATGCGGTGCGCCTGAAATATTCGCGTTGCCTCGGGACATATCGGGGCAATGCGGCGGTGCGAGACATTGGGGCAACGCAAATCCAGGAACCCCGATGCGCCTTCCCACGATGCTGCTCTTGTCGACCCTGTTGCTGCCGGTGCCGCTGTTCGCCCAGCAGCCAGCCGACCTGTCTGCGCGGACGGAAGGTCCGCATGACGGCGGGACACGGCCCGAGGGGCCCTGGGCAGCCGATGCCGACGGTGATGGCCGGATCACGCGGGACGAGATGCACGCCTGGCTCGACCGCCGCTTTTCGGCGATGGATTCGGATGGCGATGGGGCGATCTCGGCCGAAGCCATGCAACAGATGCTGGGCCATCAGCGCACCCCGCGGCAGGAAGGGCAGGGCGAACGTCGGCATGGCCGTGGTGGTCCTGGCGGCGGCCCCGGTGGCGCTGGCGGCCCTCCGCCCGGTGGTCCGCCACCCGGCCCGCGACCGGGCGGCCAGAGTGGCGACGCCGCTCCACCCCCACCTCCGGGCCGCGCCATGCCCTATCCCGAGGATGGTAATGAGGATGGCGTGATCGATCGCGCCGAATTTTCCGCCCCGTCGCTCGCCATGTTCCATGATCTAGACCGCAATGGCGACGGCGTGCTGAGCGCCGACGAGCTACCGCCATCGCCGCCACCACCGGGGGGTGAGGGCGGTCCCGAAGACTGATGTTCAGTTAGGAACCGGGGGCCTTCTCCTCTGTGCGACCGGTTCCGGTCGGGGCGCGTCGTTTTTGGCCCGATGCGCCCCGACCATTTCTCAGAAGAATGTGTCGATCGCGTGGATCGCCAGCCCAACCAGCCCGCCGACCAGCGTGCCGTTGATGCGGATATATTGCAGGTCGCGACCGACCGCATTCTCCAGCCGGCTGGTGACCGTGCCGGCATCCCATCCGCGCACCGTCTCGCTCACCAGCTTGACGATCGAATCGCCATAGGTCGCCGTGGCCCCGACCGCGCCGCGCCGCACGAAGCGATTGATCACCAGTTTTAGCCGCGCATCCTCCTGCAGGGTGCCGCCCAGTTGCTGCAACGCCTCGCCCAGTCGCCCCGCCATCGCCTTGCCCGGATCGCGCACCGCACGCAGCAGGCCGGTGCGGGCCTGTTCCCACATCCCCTCGATCCAGCGCTGCATCGCAGGATTGTCGAGTATCTCGTCGCGGATCTTCGCGGCCTTCGCCTGCATCTCGATGTCGAACTGCAGATCGAAGGCAAGCTTGGCCATGCCTTCCTCGGCCTTGAGGCGCAGGCTGTGGCCAGGATCGGCGGCCATGTCCGCCAACAACTTGCGCAGGCCGCCCAGAATCGCATTGGCCAGATTTTCGTCCAGCCCGGTCCAGCGCAGCACCGTGCCGGCGCGCTCATGCACCATCTGGCGGATCAGATGGTCATTCGCCTCCAGCGCCCTGTCGGCCCACTGGATGATGCCATCCATCACCGGCGCATGGCGGCCGTCGCGCATCGCCGCCTCAATTGCTTGCCCCACCAGCGGGCCGACCTTGATCGCGCGCAGCCGCTGGCCGATCGCGCCCTTCACCATCCCGCCCAGCCGTTCCTGGTCCAGCGCCTCCAGCATGTCGGCGAGCAACCGGGATGCGCCGACGCGCAGTCGCCCGTCGCCGGCGGACGGGCTGGCGAGGAAACGGCCGGCCGCACCGGCCACGTCCATGCCGCGCATCCGCCGCGCGACGACGGCCGGGATCAGGAAATTGTCGCGCAGGAATATTGCCAGCGTGTCGCCGATCCGGTCCTTGTTGCGCGGAATGATCGCCGTATGCGGGATCGGCAGGCCGAGCGGATGGCGGAACAGGGCGGTGACCGCGAACCAGTCGGCCAGGCCGCCGACCATCGCCGCCTCGGCAAAGGCCTGGACGAAGCCGATCGCGGGATGGAGATGGACGGTGGCGCGCGCCGCGATGAAGAGCGCCGCCATCGCCAGCAACATCCCCGTCGCCACCAGCCGCATGCGCCGCGCGGGATGGGCGGCGGCGTCGAGGGGCGAGCGGGGCATGCGCAGCAGCTTCATGGTGGTGAAACGGTTACGCGCCCGTTTCGTTCAGGCAAGCCCCATATTTTGCCATGGGGCCGCCCGCGCGATCGCGGCCCCTTATTCCGCCGGCTGGGCATGGCTGCCCGCATGGCCGTCATGCGACTTGTGGGTCAGGAAGCGGCGGCTCAGCCGCGGCCCGGCCCATTGCTCGACACCCAGCGCCAGGCTGAACACGGCCGGCACGATCACCAGCGTCAGCACCGTCGATAGCAGCAGGCCGCCGATCACCGTGATGCCCATCGGCGCGCGCCAGGCGGCGTCACCCGACAGCGAAAGGGCCGTCGGCACCATGCCCGCGACCATCGCGACCGTGGTCATCACGATCGGCTGCGCGCGCTTGTGGCCGGCGTCGAGGATCGCCTCCTGCTTGGGCACGCCCTTCTCCATTTCCTCCAGCGCGAAGTCGATCACCAGGATCGAGTTCTTGGCGACGATGCCCAGCAGCATCAGCAGGCCGATGAACACCGGCAGCGACATGGGCTGGCCGGCAATGTGCAGCGCGATCGCCCCGCCCAGCGGCGCCAGCAGCAGCGACCCCAGGTTCACGAAGGGCGGCATGATCCGCTTGTAGAGCAGCACCAGCACCGCCAGCACCAGCATGATGCCGGAGAAGACGGCGATCACGAAGTTGGTCAGCATTTCCGCCTGGAACTTGCTGTCGCCCGCCTCGATCTTCTGCACGCCCTGGATGCGGCCTTCCTTGATGGCCTTCATCGTCGGCAGTTCGTTGATCTTCTGGTTGGCCTGGCTGGTGACGATGCCGGGCGCCAGGTCCGCGCCGACGACGACGCGGCGGATCTGGTTATAGCGGCGAATCTGCGTCGGGCCTGCGCCAAAGCTGATGTCGGCGACCACCTTGAGCGGGACCGAACCACCCGACACGGTCGGCACCGGCATATTCTCGATCGTGGCGATATCCTTGCGGCTATCCTCGGCCAGCGCGACGCGGATCGGGATCTGGCGATCGGACAGCGAGAATTTGGCGACATTCTGGTCGATGTCGCCGATCGTGGCGATGCGGATCGACTGGCTGAGCGCAGCGGTCGTCACGCCCATGCTGGCGGCCAGGTCCAGGCGCGGCTTGATGATGATTTCGGGCCGCTGCATGTCGCCCTGCACGCGCGGCGCGCGCAGTTCGCGGATGCCGGCCATTTCATGCACCAGCTGGTTGGCGGTCTTTTCCAGCAGCTCCGGATCGTCCGAACCATACATCATGATGATGTCGCGGCCGAAGCCACCACCCGACTGCGACTGGAAATTGACCCGTGCGTCGGCGATCGTCTGGAACTTGGGCGCGATCTTGCGCTCCCAATCCACCGACGACATCGGCCGGGTCTTCTTGAGCGTCAGGAAGATGTCGGCGCTGGTCGGCTCGATATCGGCAAAGGCGGCCTCGACCACATCCGTGTCGGCGGCCAGCATGTCGGCAACCTTGCGGGTGATGGCGGTGGTCTGCTCCAGCGTGCTGCCCGGCACGGTCTCGATCTTCACCTGGCTGAAATCGGTGTTGATCGTCGGCTGGAAGGTCATGGGCAAAGTGCCAAAGGCGAACAGGGTCGCCACGAAGGCCAGCATGCCGATGCCCAAAGTCCACACGCGATGGTCGACGAAGAAGGCGACGAAGCGGTTGCGGAAACCGCCGCGCGCGCGTCGGGCCTTCGCCCTGCGCTGGTCCAGCGACCAGTGGAGCACGCTCATATAGCGGTCCATCAGCCAGCCTTCGCCATGGCTCGCCTCGCCATGGGCCTTCAGGAAATAGGCTGCGATCATCGGCGTGATCAGGCGCGCCACGGCCAGACTCATCAGCACAGACACGACCACGGTCATGCCGAACTGGATGAAGAACTGGCCCGAAATGCCCGGCATCAGCGCGACCGGCAGGAACACCGCGACGATCGCCATGGTGGTGGCCAGCACGGCCAGGCCGATTTCGTCGGCTGCGTCGATCGACGCCTGATAGGCCGATTTGCCCATGCGCATATGGCGCACGATATTCTCGATCTCCACGATCGCGTCATCGACCAGCACGCCCGCCACCAGGCTCAATGCCAGCAGCGAAATGCCGTTCAGCGTAAAGCCCAGCATGTCCATGAACCAGAAGGACGGGATCGCCGACAGCGGGATGGCGAGGGCAGAGATCATCGTCGCGCGCCAGTCGCGCAGGAACAGGAAGACGATGACGACCGCCAGCACCGCGCCCTCGATCATCGCCGACATGGCACTGTGATACTGGCCACGTGTATATTCGACGCTTGAATAGAGCTGCTTGAACTGGACCTTGGGATTTTCCTTCTTCAGCTTGTCCAGCACCTTCATCGCATCATCATAGACGGTGACGTCGGACGATCCCTTGGCCTTTTCCAGGCTGAAGCTGGTGACCTGCCGGCCGTTCATCAGCGCCAGGCTGCGCTGTTCGGCATACATGTCGCGAACATCGGCAATATCGGCCAGCTTGACCGTGCGGCCGCCGGAAATGGCGATCTGGGTCTGGCCCAGATCATGGGCGTTGCGGGCATTGCCCAGCACGCGGATCGACTGTTCGGCGCCGGCAATCTCGGTGCGGCCGCCGGCCGCGTTGATGTTGACCTGGCTCAGCTGCGCATTCACCTGCGCGGCGGTGACGCCATAGGCCTGCAGACGGGCAGGATCCAGAATGACGCGGATCTCGCGGCTGACGCCGCCGCCGCGCCGCACCGCTGCCATGCCGCTGACCGACAGCAATCGCTTGGCGACCGTATTGTCGACATACCAGGACAGTTCCTCCAGCGTCATGTCGGTCGCTTCGGCGCTGAAATAGGCAATCGGGCCGCCATCCACGTCAATGCGCTGGACCTGCGGTTCCAGGATGCCGTCGGGCAGGTCGCTGCGAATCTGGTCGACGGCATTTTTGACGTCGTTGACTGCGCGATCGACCGGCGTGCCGATCTTGAACTGGACATTGGTCAGCGACTGGCCTTCGGATGCGAAGGAGGTGATGTCCTCGACCCCGCTGATGCCGCGCACGGCGGCCTCGACCCGCTGGGTCACCTGGGTTTCCAGTTCGGTCGGCGCGGCACCCGGCTGGGACACGGTGACGCTGACCATGGGGAAGCTGATGTCGGGATTCTGGTTGATGTCCATCCGCAGGAAGCTGACGACACCGGCCAGCATCAGCGCGGCGAACAGGACCAGCGGCGGTACCGGATTGCGGATCGCCCATGCGGAGATATTGCGAAAACTCATGACGGGCTTCCCTCACCGGACGCCACCGCGTCCGCTTCCAATATTGTCAGTCCTGCCGGTCCGGGCACGATGGCCCGGCCGGGACCATTGCTTCAGCGCGCCTTGAGCGCTTCCGGCTTCACCTTCTGCCCCACGGTCAGGAAGGCGCCGGCCGACGTCACGATGCGTTCGGCGCCGGTGATGCCGCTGGTGATGGCGACGCCCGTGTCGGACACCTGGCCCACCTTCACGTCGCGCCGTTCGACCTGATTCTTGCCGTTGACGATATAGACATAGCTGCCCTTGGCATCGCTCTGCACCGCCGATTCCGGTAGCAGCGGGGCATTGCCCGAGCCGCTGGTGATCGTCGCCGACGCGAAGCCGCCGGGGCGGATAGCGTCATTATAGGCGACCGCGATGCGGGCGATGCCCTGGCGGGTCTGCGGATCGACGACTGGCGATACCTGCCAGACGCGACCGCTGAAATGCTGGTTGCTGCCGACCGGGGTCACGGTCGCACTGTTGCCGGCGCGCAGCGTCGCCAGATCGGCTTCGGCCACCTGCGCCTGCATTTCCATCTCGCCATCCTTGGCCATGCGGAACAATGTGCCGCCGCCGGCCTGGACGATCTGGCCGGGCTCGACCGTGCGGGTCAGCACCAGGCCGGATGCCGGCGCGCGGATGTCCAGGCGGCCGGTACGGGCGCGCTGTTCGGCCAGTTGCGCTTCGGCCACGCGGACCTGGGCGACGGCCTGGTCACGGGTGGCGGTGCGCTGGTCGATGTCGGCGGCGCTGATGAAGCCGCGGCCGACCAGCGCCTTGGCGCGTTCCAACTGGGCCTGGGCCAGCTTGGCATTGGCACGCTGAACCTCGACCTGGGCGGCCAGCGAATTGACCTGCTCGCTCTGGACCGACCGTTCGACGGTGGCCAGCACCTGGCCGGCACGGACCCAGTCGCCCGGCTGCACCAGCACGCGCGTCACCATGCCGCCTTCGCCGACCACGCCGACCGGCATGTCGACACGGGCGGCCAGCGATCCGGTGCTGCTCACGGTGCGGGCGACCATCGTCTGGCCGGGGGTCAGCACGGTCACGACCGGCGCCTGCGGTGCCGCGTCGGGCGCGGCGGCATCCTTGCCCCGCATCGACAGCGCGGCGGCAGCTGCCACCAGCGCAACCGCAACAACGCCACCGATGATCAGCAGACGCCGGCGACGGCGAGTCCGGTCTTCGTCATCGACCAGGATCGCGGACGATTCGCCCGTCAGCGTAGTTTCGTAATTCATGCCGTTTCCATCTCTCCGGCGGGTTCCGCCCAAACTCGGAACTGTGTTATATGAATATATCACCGCCCTCAAGCCCCAATATCACGCTTGGACGGGCCTTCGCAAAGCCAATTGTGCTGATGCGAAGGGCTTGGCGGGCTCTTGCATCTTGTCCGTCTCTTGCCAAAGGGGCCGGACTATGTCGCTATGCCGCGCCTTGGGGCGGGTTGGACAGTGCAAGAGGATACGCGCCATGGAATTGCTGGGATGGATCATCACGGGCCTGCTCGCGGGGGCATTGGCGCGTCTGGTCATGCCGGGGCGCGATCCGGGGGGATGTGTCGTGACCATCCTGCTCGGCATGGCCGGGGCCTTGCTGGCGGCCTTTGTAGGCCAGATCATGGGCTTCTATGCGCCGGGCGAGCATGCCAGTTTCATCGCCGCCGTGCTGGGCGCGATTGCAGTGCTGGCGCTCTATCGCTGGTTCAGCGTCCGGCGCTGACGCAAAAAGGCCGCGTCCTTCCTGGGAAGGACACGGCCTTTGATATTGCATGTCCGGTCGTTAGCGGACCGATCCGCGCCGTACCAGGTTGACGATCGCCAGCAGGATGACCGCGCCCAGCAGCGAAACAAGGAAGCTGTAGAGCGTCAGTCCGGCATTGTTGATCGAGCCGCCACTGAAGATCAGGCCGCCGATGAAGGCGCCGACGATGCCGACGACGATGTTCAGCAAGATGCCCTGCTGCGCGTCCGTGCGCATGATCATGCTGGCGAGCCAGCCAATGATGCCGCCGACGATAAGCCACAAGATGATGCCCATGTTACTCTCCTTAACCACACCCCCAACGGGTTTGCTGGCTATTCAACCCGGAACATGGCTTCGCGTTCCCGCACAAAATGATTCCGCCTTGGAAACCATCCCCGACCCGCAACGCGAAAGGGACCGTCGGACGGTCTGTCCGGCGGTCCCCGCATCATTTTCCACGGTGTCCGCCCGTCGGCGGCACCCGATCCCTCAATATTTCTGCTGCCGCTCGTAGAGCGACTTATAATATTGGATGCGCGTGACGCGCAGGCCATGCATGCCCGAACGGTCCACCGCCCGCTGCCAGCTGGCAAATTCTTCCAGCGTCAGGCTGTAGCGGGCGCAGGCCTCGTCCACGGTCAGCAGGCCCCCATTGACGGCAGCGACGACCTCCGCCTTGCGACGCACCACCCAACGGGTGGTGTTCACGGGCGGCAGATTTTCCAGCGTCAGGGGTTCGCCGAGCGGTCCTACGACCTGTGCAGGCCTGATTTTCTGGTTCTCTATCATCTTTACCCTCAATTAGCGGCATTGGCGTTGCCGAATTCAGCAGCGAAACCTCGTTGTCACATCAGCCCTGAAGATCGGCTAAAGCCCCAAGGTAAACACAGGCTTCATCATCCTTGCCCCACCCCTAAATGGCTCGCGATCAGCGGGTTAAAGCTTCCTGCGAGACGAACGGCTTCGATCTTGCCGTCGGAACGTGGCGCGAAAACCTCGGCCAGTTCCTGAATCCAGTCCTCCATTCCATCCTGCCCCCGCAGGACGCCCGCGACCGCCAGGGCCGTGGGACTGGCCGCCTGCGCCGCAGCCGAAGCCGCCCGCAGGAAAGGCCAGGCCGGGACGCGTGCCCGGCCTGTCGGCCTTGTCAGGGCGGGTTTCAGCCCGCCTGTCCGGAGAAAACTCAGATCCATGACCAGGCTTCTACCGGGCTAATCGATAAGGTCCGGTAAATGCCGGACACATTTTCGTCATCGAAACGATGCGCCTCTTGGGGAAGATGCTGGAACGCGGCGCCGCCTGCGACTATATGGGCGGCCATGCAGCCCGAATTTCAGCTCCCAGAGCCGCTCTCGCAGCGGCGCATTGTCGTTGCCATGTCCGGTGGCGTGGACAGCAGCGTCGTCGCCGCGCTCGCCGCGAAGACTGGCGCCGAAGTGATCGGCGTGACGCTCCAGCTTTACGATCATGGCGCCGCCGTCGGCCGTACCGGCAGCTGTTGCGCGGGCCAGGATATCCGCGATGCGCGCGCCGTCGCCGACCGCATCGGCATTGCGCATTATGTCTTTGATTATGAAAGCCAGTTTCGCGATTCGGTGATCGCCGACTTTGCCGATGAATATATGGCCGGCCGCACCCCGATCCCGTGCGTGAAATGCAATATGGGGGTGAAGTTCACCGACCTGTTCCAGATCGCGCGCGACCTGGGGGCCGACTGTCTGGCGACCGGCCATTATGTCCGCCGGGTTGAAGGGTCGCAGGGCGCGGAACTGCATCGCGCTGCCGATCCGGCCCGCGACCAGAGCTATTTCCTGTTCGCCACGACTCAGGCCCAGCTCGACTATCTGCGTTTCCCGTTGGGTGGTTTGCCCAAGCCGCAGGTGCGCGAAATCGCCGCTGAACTTGGCCTGTCGGTGGCGTTGAAGCCTGACAGTCAGGACATCTGCTTCGTGCCCGATGGCGATTATGCCAAGATCGTACGCAAGCTGCGCCCCGATGCGGATGAGGGGGGCGATATCGTCCATGTCAACGGCCGGGTGCTGGGCCGGCACAAGGGGCTGATCCATTATACGGTCGGCCAGCGCAAGGGGCTGGAGATCGGCGGCCAGGCCGAACCGCTCTATGTCGTGCGGCTCGATGCCGAAGGACGGCGGGTGATCGTCGGGCCGAAGGTTGCGCTGGCTGTGTCGGGCGCACGCCTCAGCGACATCAACTGGCTCGGTCGGGATTTCACCGGGCCGCTGACAGCCAAGGTCCGCTCCATGGCCAAGCCTGTTCCCGCGCGTCTGGAAGGAGACCGACTGATCTTCGACGCGCCCGAATATGGTGTCGCGCCAGGGCAGGCGGCGGTTCTCTATGCCGGCGATCAGGTGCTGGGCGGAGGCTGGATCGCCGCGACCGAAGCTGCGCTGGCCGAGGCCGCCTGAGCCGGCGGCACGGCCAATTGTGACATTTATATTTCCTTTCGCGCCCGATTCGATCTAGCGTCCCCGCCCTGGCGGCACCGCTCGCAACAAGGGGCGCACGGATGGACAACCGCGAAGTCGAGCTGAAACTGGAATTTGATCCGGCCGATCGCGCCCTGCTGGCCGATGCACCGCTGTTCGCGGGGCAGAAGGGCCAGGCGGCCCATCTGGTTGCGACCTATTTCGATACGCCCGCGCTCGATCTGCACCGTGCGGGCTTTTCCTTGCGCGTCCGGCGCAAGGGGCGTGCCCATGTTCAGACGATCAAGGCCGATGGCGGCAGGGCGGCTGGCCTCTTCGCCCGCTCGGAATGGGAAAAGCCGGTCGAGGGTAATGTCCCGCTGTTCGATGCGATTCCCGATCCGCTCGATCGGGCCGTCGGCGCCGCCACTGTCGCGACCGCCGACAAGATTTTCGTCACCGATATCGAACGCACCGTGCATCGGCTCAATCGAGACGGGCAGGGGGTCGAATGCGCGATCGACATCGGCCGGGTTCGGGTCGGCCGTCGTGCCACCCCGCTGGCAGAGGTGGAACTGGAATTATTGTCGGGTGAACCGGCCCTGCTTTTTTCGATGGCCCGCCAGCTCAACGATCTGGTGCCGCTGCGTCTGGGCATGCGCTCCAAGTCGGAGCGCGGCTATGCCCTGCTCGCGAAGGAACGGCGCAAGCCGGCAAAGGCTGAACCCATTGCGATCGCGCCCGACGCAACCGTCGAGCAGGCCTTTCGAGCCATCGCCCAAGGCTGCATCCGCCAATTCCGCCTGAACGAGGATCTGCTGTTCACCACCGGTGCGCCGGGCGCTCTGCATCAGGCGCGGGTGGGGCTGCGCCGACTGCGCTCGGCGCTGTCGATCTTTGCGCCGGTGCTGGCGGGCGATCCGGCACTCGCGCCGCTCAAGGATGGTCTGCGCGCACTGGCTGCCACGCTTGGCCGGGTCCGCAATATCGACGTGCTGCTACCCAGTCTGCCCGACGATGCCGCCGCCCGCCTCGCGCTTGTCCGGGCGGAAGCGCTGGCCGACGCCGAACTCCGCCTGCAGGCACGCGAGACCCGAATCCTGATGCTGGATCTGGCCGAATGGCTGGCGCTGGGCGACTGGTGTAGCCGACCGGCCGATGCCGCGTTGCTGCATGCGCCTGCCAGGCCCTTTGCTACGGAAATCCTGTCGGATCGACGCAAGCGGCTGAAGCACAAGGGGAAGAATCTTGCCAAGCGCAGCGACGAGCGGCGTCATCAGGCCCGCATCGCCGCCAAGAAGCTGCGCTACGCCAGCGAATTCTTTGCGCCGCTTTTCCCCAAGAACAAGCAGCAGCGGCGCCATGCGGCCTTTTCCGCCATGCTGGAAAAGCTACAGGATGACCTGGGCGCGCTCAACGATCTGGCGACCGCGCCCGCCACCCTCGCGGCGGCCGGTATCGGCTTCGATTTGCCCGCGCCGGATGACAAGGCGCAGCGCCGTCTGCTGCGCCGCGCCGAAAAGGCCTATGCCTCTCTGCTCGACACAAGGCGCTTCTGGGGCTGAGCTTCCGTCCTTCCTGCCCCGAAAATCTTGTGCTTTGGCGCGTCGATGGCTAAGGCCCGCCGGTCATGACTCGCCCGATCACCTTCGCCATCCCCAAGGGCCGCATCCTCGAAGAGGCGCTGCCCCTGCTCGCCAAAGCCGGTATCGAACCGGAGGCGGAATTTCATGACAAGAAGAGCCGCGCGCTGCGCTTCGCCACCAACCGGCCCGACGTGTCGATCATCCGCGTGCGCGCCTTTGACGTGGCGACCTTCGTCGCCCATGGCGCAGCCCAGATCGGCATTGTCGGTTCCGACGTGGTCGATGAGTTCGATTATTCCGAACTTTACGCTCCGGTGGACCTCAATATCGGCCATTGCCGCCTGTCGGTCGCCGAGCCGGCGGATGCGGGCGACGAGGATCAGGCGGCGATGAGCCATGTCCGTGTCGCCACCAAATATCCGCATCTCACCCGCAAATATTATGAGGCGCGCGGGCTTCAGGCCGAATGCGTCAAGCTGAATGGCGCGATGGAACTGGCGCCCTCGCTCGGCCTGTCGCGTCGCATCGTCGATCTTGTGTCCTCGGGCGCCACGCTCAAGGCCAATGGCCTCGTTGAAACCGCGATCATCATGCCGGTTTCGGCGCGGCTGATCGTCAATCGCGCCGCCTACAAGATGCGTTCGGCCGATCTCACCACGCTGGTGGAGGCGTTCCGCAAGGCCGTGGAGGTGCGCGATGCCGCTTAGGCTCGACAGCAAGGCCGCCGGCTTCGCCGCCGATTTCACCGCCCTGGTCGATGCCCGGCGCGAGGCGGACGAGGATGTGTCGCGCGACGTCAGCGCCATCCTGAAGGCCGTGCGCGCCCATGGCGACACCGCGCTCGCCGATTATACCAGCCGCTTCGACCATCATGATCTGGATGTCAGCGGCTGGGCGGTCGACCCGGCCGATTGCCGCGCCGCGCTCGATGGCCTGTCTACGCCGCTGCGCGATGCGCTCGAACTCGCGGCCGCGCGCATCACTGCCTATCATGAAAAGCAAAGGCCGGTGGATAGTGACGGTATCGACGCCGCCGGCGTGCGCCTCGGCGCGCGCTGGACCGCGGTGGATGCGGCTGGCCTCTATGTGCCGGGTGGCCGCGCCGCCTATCCCAGCTCGCTGCTGATGAACGTCATCCCGGCCAAGGTCGCGGGCGTGCAGCGCATCGCCATGGTGACACCGACGCCGAAAGGCGAGATCAACCCGCTGGTGCTGGCCGCTGCCCAGATCGCGGGGATCGAGGAAATCTGGCGTGTCGGTGGTGCGCAGGCCGTCGCCGCGCTGGCCTATGGCACCGATCGCATCAAGCCGGTCGACGTCATCACCGGCCCCGGCAATGCCTGGGTCGCGGAAGCCAAGCGCCAACTTTACGGCGTGGTCGGCATCGACATGGTTGCCGGCCCGTCCGAAATCGTGGTCGTCGCGGATGGCCAGAACGATGCCGACTGGATCGCCGCCGATCTCCTGAGCCAGTCGGAACATGACCCGACCAGCCAGTCGATCCTGTTCACCGACGATGCCGCCTTTGCCGATGCCGTCGAACAGGCGGTGATGCGCCGCCTGCCGCTGCTGTCGACGCAGGCCGTCGCCACCACCAGCTGGGCCGCCAATGGCGCGATCATTCTGGTGCGCGACCTGGATGAAGCGATGCCGCTGGTCGATCGACTCGCGCCCGAGCATCTTGAACTCGCTGTCGACGATCCCGACCGCTATTTCGCGCAGGTCCGCCACGCCGGCTCGGTCTTCCTTGGCCGTATGACGCCCGAGGCGGTGGGCGATTATGTCGCTGGCCCCAACCATGTGCTGCCGACCGGTCGCCGCGCGCGCTTCTCCTCGGGGCTTTCGGTGCTCGATTTCATGAAGCGCACCAGTTTTCTTGGCCTTACCCCTGACGCGATCCAGGCGATCGGCCCCGCGGCCGTCGCGCTTGCGGAGGCGGAAGGGCTGCCCGCTCACGCCGCATCGGTCGCGCTGCGGCTCTGATTTCTTCCCGTTCGGTTCGAGCCTGTCGAGAACCGGTTATGCGGGCTTCTCGACAGGCATGATATTCACGGATTAGAAAGCCGCATGAACGACCGCTCCAAATCCCGCTCCGCCGCGCGCCTCGCCGCGGTCCAGGCGCTCTACCAGCTCGAAATGGAGGGCACGCCGCTCCATCTGCTGCTGCATGAATTCCACGAACATCGCCTGGGCGCGACGATCGAGGACGTGACCTATGCCGAAGCTGAGCAGAATTTCTTCGATGACGTCGTGTCGGGCGTCGATCGCCGCCGCGCCGAGATTGATGGGCTGATCAGTGCGCGCCTGTCGAGCGGCTGGACCCTCGACCGCCTCGACAAGCCGATGCGCCAGATCCTGCGCGCGGGCACCTATGAACTGCTCGCCCGTCAGGATGTCGCGACCGGCACCGTCATCAGCGAATATGTCGACGTCGCCCACGCCTTCTACGACAAGCGCGAAGCCGGCTTCGTCAACGGCCTGCTCGACGGCGTGTCGAAGGATGTGCGGAAATAGGTTTACCCCCGTTCGTTTCGAGCGAAGTCGAGAAACGCGGCCGTCGCGCCAGTCGGTTCTCGACGGGCTCGAACCGAACGGATTTATTTCAGGAAGGGAGCCATGTCCGCCGAATCCCGCTTCCTTACCCTGCTGCGCTTGCTCGCGCATGATCCTGCCGCGCAGGGGTTGCAGGACGATGTCGCGGTGCTGCCGGTCGGCGCCACGCGCCTCATCCTCACCAGCGACACGATGGTCGAGGGCGTCCATTATCTCCCTACCGATCCGCCGGCCGATATCGGCTGGAAACTGGCGGCGGTGAATCTGTCCGACCTCGCCGCCAAGGGCGCGAAGCCCATGGGCTGCCTGCTCAACTACAGCCTGTCGGGCGACGATGGCTGGGACGCGGCTTTCCTCGAAGGTCTGGGCGAGGCGCTGGAGCGCCACGCCATGCCGCTGCTCGGCGGCGATACGGTCAGCATGCCGACAGGCGCACCGCGCAGTTACAGCCTGACTGCCATTGGTCAGGCGACCAGCGATCCAGTCCCAAGCCGTGCCGGCGCGCGGGCTGGCGACCGTCTTTATGTCACCGGGCCGGTCGGCGATGCCGGCATCGGCCTCGATCTTGCCCGTGCCGATCCCGCCGCATCCGGCCCGCTGGTCGCCGCCTATCGCCGCCCGCGCCCGCGTCTGGCTGAGGGCGCCTTGCTCGCTCGCGTCGCGAGTGCGATGATGGACCTGTCCGACGGACTGCTGATCGACGCTGCCCGCATGGGCGCAGCCAGCAACCTCGCCGTCACCATCGATCATATTCCGCTTTCGCCCGCACTAGAAAGCGTGCGCGGCGCCAGTACCGCGATCCAACTCGCTGCGGCACGCGCCGGCGACGATTATGAACTGCTCTTTGCCCTGCCGCCCGGCGTGTCGCCGCCGGTGCGGGCGATCCCGGTCGGCTGTTTCGCGGAAGGGGCGGGCCTGACCCTGCTGATCGACGGTGCGGTCATGCCGCTGCCCGATAGGCTCGGCTGGGAACATGGTTGATCTCGATCATTGCGCTACCGGCTTGACGCGCGCCGCCTGAACTGTAGCTTCCCCTGACCCTATTCTCAGCCGGTTGGAGCGCCCGATGCGCATCGCCCTGTTGCTGATTGACGCGGTGCCCGATGCCGGACCTCGCCCGTCCGGCCGCCCGCTGTTGCGCCCTTCGCCCGCCCGTCATTCCCTGCGGAGCGATCGATGACAGCAACAATAGGGGGAGAGGAACAAGCATGCAGATAGTCTATATCGCCATAGGGTGCGGCCTGCTGGCCGTGCTCTACGGGCTTTTCACCAGTCGGCAGGTGCTCGCCGCGCCGGCGGGCAATGAAACCATGCAGGCGATTGCGGGAGCGATCCAGGAAGGGGCGAAGGCCTATCTCGGCCGCCAATATACCACCATTGCGGTGGTCGGCATCGTCGCGGCCGTCCTCGTCTTCCTCTTTTTGGGGATAACCTCTGCCATCGGCTTCCTGATCGGCGCGATGCTGTCGGGCGCGGCCGGTTTCATCGGCATGAACATCTCGGTCCGCGCCAATGTGCGCACGGCAGAGGCGTCGCGCGGCACGTTGCAGAGCGGTCTCACCGTCGCCTTCCGCGCCGGCGCGATCACCGGCATGCTGGTGGCGGGGCTTGCCTTGCTCGCGATCAGCACCTTCTTCTGGTATCTGACCGGCCCGGCCGGCCATGCCCCCGATGACCGTCTGGTGATCGACAGCCTGGTCGCTCTCGCCTTCGGCGCCAGCCTCATCTCCATCTTCGCGCGACTGGGCGGCGGCATCTTCACCAAGGCGGCCGATGTTGGCGCTGATCTGGTCGGCAAGGTGGAGGCCGGCATCCCGGAGGATGACCCGCGCAACCCGGCGGTGATCGCGGACAATGTCGGCGACAATGTCGGTGACTGCGCCGGCATGGCGGCCGACCTGTTCGAAACCTATGTCGTTACCGTCGGCGCCACCATGGTGCTGACCGCATTGCTGGTAACCGGCGTCGACAACGCCTTCCTGATGCGCTTGATGGCGTTGCCGCTGATCGTTGGCGGGGTGTGCATCATCACCTCGATCATCGGCACCTATATGGTCCGCCTCGGCGCCAGCCAGTCGATCATGGGTGCGCTCTACAAGGGCTTCTGGACCACCGCGATCCTGTCGATCCCGGCGCTCTGGTTCGTTACCCATTATACGCTGGGTGACCTCAGCACGCCGTTCGGCACCGATCTCGACGGCGTTGGCGGTTATACCGGCATGGCGCTGTTCTGGTCGATGATGGTGGGGCTTGCCGTCACCGGCCTGCTGGTCGTCATCACCGAATATTATACCGGCACGAATTACCGCCCGGTCCGCTCGATCGCCAAGGCATCGGAAACCGGCCATGGCACCAATGTCATTCAGGGCCTCGCCATCAGCCTAGAATCGACCGCGCTGCCGACGATCGTGATCGTGATCGGCATCATCGTCGCCTATCAGCTGGCGGGCCTGATCGGCATCGCCTTTGCCGCCACCGCCATGCTGGCGCTGGCCGGCATGGTCGTCGCATTGGACGCCTATGGGCCGGTCACCGACAATGCCGGCGGCATCGCCGAAATGGCGCATCTCGACGACAGCGTTCGGGTGAAGACCGACGCACTGGATGCTGTGGGCAACACCACCAAGGCGGTGACCAAGGGCTATGCCATCGGGTCGGCGGGCCTCGCTGCGCTGGTGCTGTTCGGCGCCTATACGGAGGATCTCAAATTCTACAATTCCGCGCTCGGCCTTACCGAGCCGGTCGATTTCAGCCTGTCCAACCCCTATGTCATCGTCGGCCTGCTGCTGGGCGCGCTGTTGCCCTATCTATTCGGCGCGATGGGGATGACGGCGGTCGGCCGCGCGGCTGGCGACGTGGTCAAGGATGTGCGCGACCAGTTCGCCACCAACAAGGGCATCATGGAAGGGACGTCGCGCCCCAATTATGCCCGCACCGTCGACCTCGTCACCCGCGCCGCGATCAAGGAGATGATCATCCCTTCGCTGCTGCCGGTGCTGGCGCCCATTGCGGTCTATTTCATCATCGCGGCGGTGGCAGGCGTGCCCAACGGCTTTGCCGCGCTGGGCGCGTTGCTGCTGGGCGTCATCGTCTCGGGCTTGTTCGTCGCCCTGTCGATGACGTCGGGCGGCGGCGCCTGGGACAATGCGAAGAAATATATCGAGGACGGCCATCATGGCGGCAAGGGCAGCGAGGCGCACAAGGCCGCGGTGACCGGCGATACGGTCGGTGACCCCTACAAGGACACCGCCGGCCCGGCGGTCAATCCGATGATCAAGATCACCAATATCGTCGCGCTCTTGTTGCTCGCGGCGCTTGCGCACGGCGCTTAACCCGGTTTTAAATCGCCGGACTGACGATGACCCCGCCCGGCAACGGGCGGGGTCATGTTTGACTGGGGGGTATGTTTGAAACTGTTTCTGTCCGCCGCAGCCTGCGCGCTCGCGGCTTTCGCACCTGCTGTCTCTGCGCAAGCCGATGCGACCAAGGCCGACGCTGCCAAGGTGCCGGCGACCGCCGCCAAGACCTGGCCGGTCGAGGCCTTTGCCGAACTGCCGGCAATGGATTCACCCGAACTCTCGCCTGATGGCGCGCGCGTCGCCGCGCGGATCGCGATCAAGGGCGTGCAGCAATTGGTGATCGCCGAAGTGAAAGGCGGCAATGTTCGCACCATGGGCCTGGGCGAAAATGACCTCAACTGGTGGCGCTGGGTCAATAATGACTGGCTGATCGTCGGCATCGGCGCGGAAACCAATGTGCAGGGCATGCCCTGGTCGATTAGCCGCGTCGCCAGCATCAAGGCGGACGGCACCAAGGCCAGCATCCTTGCCAAGGCTGTCGCCGCGCAAAATGGCGACGATGTCATCTGGGTCGCCCGTGATGGCAGCCCGCGCATCCTGCTCTCCTACCAGACCTCCATCTATTATGATGATCTTGGTTTCTGGCCGCAGGTCAGCGAGGTGGATGTCAGCACCGGCAAGATGCGCACCGTCGTGCCCTCGCGCCAATATGTGCGCAGCTGGTATGCCGATGCGACCGGCGCGGTGCGCATGGGGGTGGGCTATAATGACACGGCCCGTTCCTCGAAACTGCTCTACCGCCCCGATGGTCGCGGTAGTTTTCGCGTGGTCGACAAGGCCAATCGGCGTCGCCATGAATCGCTGATCGTGCCGATGCTGTTCACGGCCGATCCGGGCAAGGCGATCGCCAGTGACGATCGCGACGGCACCGATGCCTTCTATGAACTGGACCTCGGCACGCTGGAATTGGGCAAGAAGCTCTATGAAGCACCTGGCTTCGACCTTGGCGGGCTGGAGGTCGACGCTGCCGGCACCGGCATGGCGGGCGTGCGCTACACGGCCGATGCGCCGGCCGTTCACTGGTTCGACCCGACTTTGGCGAAGATTCAGGCCGATATCGACAAGGCCGTGGGTGATCGCCGCGCGCGCATCATCTCGACCAGCCAGGACTTGAAGAAACTGATCGTCCATGTCGGCGCGGCCAGCCAGCCGGGCGCCTATTATTATTACGACACCGACTATGGCGCCATGTCGCTGCTGTCGAAAGTCAGCGAGACGCTGGGCGTCCGGCCTCAACTCTCGCCGGTCAAGACGATCCGCTACAAGGCGCGTGACGGTCTGGAAATCGCGGCGGTGCTGACCCTGCCTTATGGCAAGGAGGCGAAGGATCTTCCTTTGATCCTGATGCCCCATGGCGGCCCCTTCGCCCGCGACGCGGAGACCTGGGACTGGTGGGTGCAGTTCCTGGCCAATCGCGGCTATGCGGTGATCCAGCCCAATTATCGCGGCTCATCGGGCTATGGCACGGAATTCGCGGCCAAGGGCGAGGGGCAATGGGGCCTTGCCATGCAGGATGACCTCAATGATGCGGTCGACTGGGCGGTGAAGCAGGGCATTGCCGACGCCAAGCGGGTCTGCGTCGTCGGCGCCTCCTATGGCGGCTATGCCGCGATGCGCGCGGCCCAGCGCGACGGCGGCCGCTATCGCTGCGCCGTCTCCTATGCCGGCGTGTCGGATCTGGGCGCGATGATGCGCTATGACCGGCGCTTCCTGAATTCCGGTGCCAGTGGCGACTGGCTGAAGGAGCAGGCGCCCGATTTTGCTGTCGTGTCGCCGATCAACTATGCCGCCGGCTTCTCGACGCCGATCCTGCTGATGCATGGCAAGAAGGACCGACGCGTGCCGGTCGGCCAGTCCCGCGAGATGGCGGAAAAGCTCAAGGCTGCCGGCAAGGTGGATGGCCGCGACTATATCTATGTCGAACAGCCGCTGGCCGACCATTTCTTCTCGCGTCAGGCCGACCGGCTGGAATTCCTCCAGCAGCTCGAAGCCTTTCTGAAAGCGCATAACCCCGCCTGAGCGAGGTGCGGCGCGACCGTCAGAAGTCGCGCCGCAGTTCCAGGAAGACGGTGCGCGGCCGGCCGACAAAGGCGCCCTTGCGCGCGTCGAAGGTGGCGACGGCATAGGTCTTGTCGAAGATATTCTCGACCCGGATCATCGCCTCGGCAAAGCCCAGATCCTGGGTGATGCTGCCGTCGAACACGGTGAAGCCGGGGATATGCGCGCCGCGCCGGTCGATCTGCCCCGACACATATTGGCCGCCCAGCGCCAGCGCCGTGCCCCAGGCAGGGATCTGATAGCGGGACCATAGCCCGGCCTGATGATGCGGTGCGTTGGGGAAGCGGCCGCCGACGGCATTGTCGATCGTCGCACCCTCCGCGCTGTCGGTGATGCGCGCATCACTATAGGCGTAATTGGCGGTCAGCACCCAATTCTTGCTAATGTCGGCCGCCAGCGTCAGCTCGATCCCCTTGCTGGTGACTTCGCCGACCGGCGACAGCTGGTCCAGGCCATTGACCGGTTCCAGATCGGGATCGACCTGCACGATGCCGTTGCGCACGATATGATAGAGCGCGATCGTCGGCTGCAATTTGCCCTGCATCAGTTCGCCCTTGGCGCCGACCTCGAACTGGCGGCTGGCGATCGGGGCGAAGGGGCCGCCGACGGCCGGATTCTGGTTGCCGGGGCTTTGCGGCTCGAAACTCTGGGCATAGCTGCCATAGAGGGACACCGACTGCACCGGCTTGTAGATGCCGCCGACACGCCAGCTCCAGCGACCGCCATCGGCATAGGCGCCGCCAATCTCGTCCTTGTCGTCAAACCAGTCATGGCGCACGCCGCCGACCAGGATGACATGCTCGCCAATATCGGCCTGTTCCTGGGCATAGACGCCATAGCGATGGGCGCGCGACGCATTCACTTCCGGGGTCAGGCCGGCCAGATCCGCCTCGGTCGGATTGCTCAAGCCATAGACGGGATTGCTCAGCGACAGGCCCGGCACGCCCTTGATCGTCACACCACTGAAATCCTGGGTTTCGCGATACCAGTCGGCGCCGACCAATATTGTGTGTTTGATCCCGCCGGTCTCCAGCCTGGCGATCATGTTGCTCGCTAGGCTCGCGCCCTCGATCGTGCGATGCTGCGAGCGGAATTCGCGCGGCTGGGTATCGACCACGCCATCGCCATCGGTGTCGATTGGCCCCAGCGGTTCATGATAGCGCTGATATTCGGTATAGCGGAACCAGCGACCCGATGCATTGATGCTGACCGCATCCGACAGCTTGCTGTCCAACCGCGCCTGCAGCACAGTGCCCTTCAGGTCCAGCTTGTCGTTCTTTTCATTATGGGTCCAGCTCCGGTCGGCCAGGAAGTGGCCGTCCGCATCGATTGCCACGCCGCGCAGCCGGTTGCCCGGCAGATCCTGGTCATAACGGGTCGCCTGCACCGTCAGGCTGGTGTCGGGCGCCAGCTTGAACTTCAGCCCGCCGTCCGCGACCAGGCTGCGACTGCCGGAAAAGCGCTGCACCGTGTCGAAGCTCTCGTAGAACAGGCCAGCCCGGCCCGCGACCACGCCATTGGCGTCGATCGGCCCGGTCACTTCGCCCGACGCGCCATAGCGATCATAATTGCCGACCACCGCGCGCACCGATGCGGCGAACTTGTCCTGCGGCTTCTTAGTGACATAATTGACCATGCCGCCCGGCGAACTGGCGCCATAGAGCATGCCGACCGGTCCTTTGAGAAACTCGACCCGGTCGATGCTGAACAGGTTCGGCACGGCGAAGCCCTGGAACGGGTCGCCGCGCAGCCCGTCATAGAACATCGATTCCTGCCGGAAACCGCGATAGGTAACGGTGGCATATTGGTTGGCGCTGACGCCCGCGACATTGCGATAAAGGTCGGTGATGTCGCGTGCGCCCTGATCGCGGATCAACTCGCTGGTGATGACCTGCACCGACTGGGGAATGTCCATGGGATCAGCCGGGATCTTGCCGATCTCGCTATCCTCGACGCGATAGAGTTTCTGTGCGCGGGCGGTGACCAGGATGTCGCTGTCGCCGGCGGCCGCATCAAGCGGGGCCTGCGCCAGCACGGGCAGTGGCGCGAACAGGAAGGGCAGGGCGCAAAGACGCGCGAGGCGGAGGCTGGGCAAGGCGGCGATCCCGTTGAAATGGATAAGGAATGGAGCCGGTTCGCTCCTTCTGGCCTCTCCCCAATGTCGCTCGGCTAATGATATTGCGACTATATTGCAATATGTAACGGGCTGATTTGGCGCGACATGTTCCGGCCTGCCGAATGCCTGACGGAGGATGTGCGTATCAGCAATCATCCGGACTGCCATTGTCACAAAATAGCAATCAAACTGACGCTGTCATGTAATCGAATCGTCATAGAGGCCCGCCAACCCTGTTGGAGAGCAATGCCCGATGCGCCGCCTGTCCCTCTGTCTTTTCGCCCTGATGGCGCTGCCCGCGACCGCCCATGCCAGCGAGGATGAGCAACTCTGGACCACCACCAGCGCGACGGTGAAGCTGTCCGACCATTGGCGCCTCCAGCAGGAGATCGTCGCCCGCTTCAGCAATGATCGGAATGGCCTGTACGAGATCGAGAGCAACACGCTGGTTGGTTACAAGCTCGACAAGCAGGTGACGGTCTGGGCCGGTTATACCCATGACCCGCAATATAATGGGGGCGATTTCACCGTGATGGAGCATCGCGCCCGCGAACAGGTGACGGTCGACAATATCCTCAAGCTCGGCCCGGTGTCGGTCAGCGCGCGGATGCGGATGGAGCAGCGCTGGCGCGAAGGGATTGACGGCACCGCCTGGCGCCTGCGGCCCTATGTGAAGCTGACCATGCCCTTCAAGGAAGGCGGCAAGACCGCGCTGATCCTGAGCCATGAAAGCTTCATCGATCTCAACAAGACCAATTTCCAGCGTGTCCAGGGCGAGGAGCGGATGCGCAACCTGATCGCGATCACCACGCCGCTGGCCAAGAATGTGAATGCGGAGATCGGCTATCTCCATCAGCATGGCTTCCGCCCCGATGCCGACGACAGCAACGACAATGTCGCCTCGCTCTCGCTCAGCTTCAGTTTCTGATCGCTGGATTGATTGGGGGGGGGAAGGGAATCCTGTAGCGATTGATGACAAAATTAACGTTGCTCTCTTGAAGGAACGGAATTTGCGATACTTCGAGAAATGGTGCGGAGACGACATCGAATTGGAGCATAAGGATGCTGAATTACTGTGAAGTCAAAGCATTGATGTTTTCGGCCAGCGGCGCGCGCTGGTGATCTGTCAGCGCCTCCTTCTCACGGACGGCAGTTCGCTGCGGCTCGACAATTTTCCAGCGACGGATACGGCTGGATATGCCGGGCTGGCCGACAAGGTCGTTTTCCACAATTGGTCCCGGCTCAAGGGAATCGCCATCGCAACGCTTCTGGATGTTGGATCCTAACTGACCATCAACGGTGAAAGCGACGTCAGCGGCGCTCCCCCTGCAGCCGACCTCCCGTGGATGAGCATTTGTTCCAGGAGGCCGGCTGCAGCTTGTCCTTCTATCTGACGCCAGTAATGGGCGCGCTTGCGTTGCCCGATTGCCAGCCACCGCCAAGCGCCTTGAACAGATCGACGCGCGCGGTGGATAGGCGCTGGAGCGCCGTCGCCTGCGCCGTTCGGGCGTCCAGCAAGGCCGATTGTGCAACAAGCACATCCAGCAGGCTGACAGACCCGGCCCGATAGCGCTGGCTGGCGAAATCGAAAGCGCGGGCCGAGCGAATCTCAGCCTCGTCAAGAGCGGCCAGCCTTTCCTGTTCACGCCCGACATTGGTCAATGCCTGTTCAACCTGCTTGAGCGCCGTGATGACGGTGCCGTCGAAGGCGGCGAGCGAGGCGTCCCCCTGCGCTTCGGCCTGACGGATGCGGGCACGCGCGACGCTGATATTGGGGAAGCTCCAACTGAGCAGCGGTCCCACCGAAAAGCTGAGACTGTCATTGCCGCGGACGCTGTCGTTGCGGAAGACATTGCCCGACCCGCCCAGGCTGATCTTCGGATAGAGCGCGGCGGTCGCGACGCCGATCCGTGCGGTGTCGGCCGCCAGTTGCCGTTCCGCCTGGCGCAGATCGGGGCGACGGCGCAACAGGGATGCGCCGTCGCCCACCGGCAATGCCGCCACGGGGGCAGGCGGCGTCATGCATTGCCGGGCAGAAAGGGGAATGTCGGCGGGCGTGGCGCCCAGCAGGGCCGCAAGCTCGAACAGGGCGACCTGATGCTGCGCTTCCAGCGCCGGGATCGCTGCACGCGCGCTTGCGGCGGCGGCGGCGGCACGCTCGACATCGAACTTGCCGACAGATCCGGCTTTTTCCTGCGCGGTCACCAGCCCCAGACTGTCGGTGCTGACCCGCCAGCTATCCTGCGCCACGCCAAGCGCATGAGCATAGGAACAGGCATCGAGATAGGCCCGTGTCGTTTCCGCCGCGACCGTCACGCGCACGGCGTCACGGGCCGCCTCCACAGCCTGCGCATCGGCACGGGCCGCCTCGACCGCGCGGCTGACGCGGCCGAACAGGTCAACCTCCCAACTCAGCGCCAGGCTGCCATTTTGCGACCATTGCGCCTGATCCTGGGTGAAGGCGCCGCCCGCGCCCTGCATCCCATCGCCATAGCTGACCCCGCCATTGATGTCGGTGGCCGGCAGGCGTCCTGCCTTGGCCTCGCTCAGCGTGGCGCGGGCCTTGGCGAGATTGGCGGCGGCGACGCGCAGGTCGGTGTTGGCGACCAGCGCCTGCGCCACCAGCGCATCGAGCGCCGGATCATTATAGAGTTTCCACCATTGGTCCGGCAGCGGCGCGGTCGGATCGAAGGCATTGGCCTGCGTCACGAAAGCGCCACTGGCGGCGGCCTTTGGTTCGGGACGGTGATAGTCGGGGCCGGCGGCGCATCCGCCGGCCAGCAGCGCCGCTAGCAGCGGCAACAGGCTCTTATGCATGGACAAGGTCTCCCGCCGGCTGGGCGCCTTCATCGCCAGGCACCGCCTTGCGATGGTCGCCGGCCAGCAGCGTGTAGAAAGTGGGCAGGACGAACAGGGTGAAGAGCGTGCCGATCAGCATGCCCATGACGACGACGATGCCGATGGCAAAGCGGCTGGCTGCGCCGGCGCCGCCAGCGAAGAGCAGCGGAACCAGCCCCGCTACCATCGCCGCCGTGGTCATCAGCACCGGCCGCATCCGGACGGCGGCGGCATGGCGGATCGCCTCCATGCGGCTCAGCCCTTCCTTTTCCTGCATCTCATTGGCGAAGGACACCATGAGAATACCGTGCTTGGAGATGAGGCCGATCAGCGTCACCAGCCCGATCTGGGTATAGATGTTGAGCGTGGTGAAGCCGAGATAGAGCGGCACCAGCGCACCGCACACCGCCAGCGGCACCGTCACCAGGATCACAAGCGGATCGCGGAAGCTTTCGAACTGCGCCGCCAGCACCAGGAAGATGACGATCAGGGCGAAGGCGAAGGAGACGGTCAGCCGGTCGCCCTCGGTCACATATTGGCGGCTGTTGGACAGCCAGTCGATGCTGGTGCCGGCCGGCATCGGCTGTTTCTTCAGGAAGTCCACCGCCTGGCCCATGGTGACACCCGGCATCAGCACCGCGGACAGGGTGGCGGAGTTCATCTGGTTGAACTGCGGCAGCTTGTTGGGCTGCGGGCGCATCTCGACCTTTGCCACGGTGGACAGCGGGATCAGCGCGCCCGACCCGGCCTTGATATAATATTGGCCCAGATTGTCAGGCGTGACGCGCTTGTCGCGAGGCACCTGCGCGATCACGTCATAGCTGCGATCATGCCAGTTGAAGCGATTGACGTAATTTTCACCCACCAGCACCGCCAGCGTATCGGCGATCTCCGCCATGGTGACGCCCAGTTGCCCGGCCTTGGCCCTATCGACGCTGATATGCGCTTCGGGACTGTCGAAGGCGAGGTCGCTGTCGACGAAGGCGAAGAGGCCACTGCCCCAGGCCGCGCCCTTCACGGCCTCCAGCGTCTGGTAGATTTGCGAGAAGTCATCGGAGGAACGGATCACCATCTGCACCGGCAGGCCGCCGCTGCCCGCCGGCAAGGGGCTGTCCTGGAAGGCGGTGGCATAGATGCCGGTGACGGCGCTGGTGCGGCCGGCCAGTTCACCCTGAATGGCGTCGGCATTGCGTTTGCGCTCACCCCATTCGGACAGGATGATACCGCCGAACCCATTATTGGTGGCATTGGCGCCGCCTGCGTCGAACCAACTGCCGCGATATTCCGGGAAGGTGCGGAAGATGTCATCAACCTGGCGGTTGAAGCGCGAGATATAGTCGATATTGGCATATTGCGGCGCCTTGGTCGCGACGAAGACATAGCCCATATCCTCCTGCGGGGCGAGTTCGCGCTGGCTTCCAGTGAAGAGCAGGACGATCGTACCCAGCATCGCCACACCGACCACCAGTACGGCCGCGCGCGCCGCCAGCGTGCGGTCGAGCAGCCGGCCATAGCCCTGGGTCAGCCGCGCCATATTATGCTCGATCGCCTGGCTCAGCCTGCCTTCGGCCAGCTTGGCGTTGAGCAGCTTGCCGCTCATCATCGGAGACAAAGTGAGCGCGATCACGCCCGACACGATCACCGATCCGGCCAGGGTGAAGGCGAACTCCCGGAACAGCGCACCGGTGAGGCCACCCATCAGGCCGATCGGTGCATAGACTGCTGCCAGGGTAATGGTCATGGCGATGACCGGACCGACAATTTCCCGCGCACCGACCAAGGCCGCGTTGAAGGGAGAGAGGCCTTCCTCGATATGACGGTGGATATTTTCAACCACGACGATGGCGTCATCGACCACCAGACCGATGGCCAGCACCATGGCCAGCAGGGTCAGGAGATTGAGCGAGAAGCCGAAGGCCAGCATCAGCGCCGCCGTGCCGAGCAGCGAGAGCGGGATGGTGACGATCGGGATGATGACCGCGCGGAAGGAACCGAGGAACAGGAAGATGACGATCACGACGATCAGGATCGCCTCGACCAGCGTATGTTCGACCTCCTCGATCGAGGCGTTGACGAAATGGGCGACGTCGAAATCATTATGGACCTTCACCCCCGGCGGCGCGACCCGCTGCATCTCTGGGATCATTGCCTGGACGGCCTTTACGATTTCCAGCGGATTGCCATCGGGCGTCGGGGAAATGGCGATCGAAATGCCGGGCACGCCCGACGACAGGGCGCCGGCATCATAATTCTGACCGCCCATTTCCACCGTCGCGACATCGGCCAGACGAACGATACCGCCCGCCTCGCTCTTGAGGACCATGTCACGAAAGGCGCCGACATCGCGCAGGTCAGTTCCGGCGGTGATGTTGATCGCCGTGCTGGCGCCCTTCAACTGGCCGGGCGACGCCTGCACATTATTGGCGCGCAGCGCATTGGCGACGTCGCTGGCGGTCAGGCCGCGTGCGGTCAGCTTCACCGGATCGACCCAGATGCGCATGGCGAGCGGTGCGCCGCCGGTCATCTCCGCCGAGGCGACGCCCGGGACGGAGGTGATCATCGGCTGCGCCACGCGGGTGGCGAAATCCTGGATCTGCGGCGGTGACAAAGCCTTGCTGGAGAAGGAGACATATTGGATCGCCGACGCGCCGTCGGTGATCTTGGCGATGACCGGATCGGTCACGCCGGCAGGCAGGCGATATTTCACCTGCTGCACCTTGGCGAGAATCTCGGTCATCGACCGGTCGGCATTGGCGTTCAGCACCAGCTTGGCCGCGATATGGCTCTTGCCCTGGCTGGAGGTGGAGCTGAGATATTCGATACCGTTGGCGGTCGCGATCGCCTGTGCGATCGGCGTCGTGACGAAGCCCTGCATCACGTCCTGCGTCGCGCCCGGCAGCGCCGTGTCGATCGTGATCGTCGCACTTTCCATCTTGGGATATTGGCGGATCGGCAGGCTGAACAGGGCGGCGAGGCCGACCAGCAGGATCAGCAGGCTGACGACGACCGACAGGATCGGCCGGCGGATGAAGAGATCGGTGAAGGAACGGGTGGCCGTCATATCAGCGTCCTCCCTGCTTGGCAGGGATGGCCCCGGCGACCTTGACCTCGGCGCCCGGCTGCACCCGCAACTGGCCCTCGGTGACGATCACGTCGCCGGCGCGCAGGCCGCTCGTGACGACGACATCATTGCCGACCCGGCGCCCGGTCTGGACCGGCACGATCTCCGCCTTGCCGCCAAGGCGCGCATTGCTGCCACGAATGACGATGATGCTGTCCCCCTGTGCGGACGTCTGGATCGCGGTGGCGGGCACGAGCAACGCGCCCTGCTGCACCGGCAGTTCCAGCGCGGCGGTGACATACATGCCCGGACGCAATGCGCGATCGCCATTCCCCAGCAGCGCCTGGACGGTGACGTTGCGGGTATCCGCGCCGATCTTCGGCTCGATCGCATTCACCTTTGCCGTGAAGCGACGGCCGGGCCAGGCGTCGCTTGTAACGATGACCGTTGCCCCCGGCTGCAATCGGCTCAGTTCCTGTTGCGGCAGGGCGAAATCCACGAACAGGCTGTCAAGCGCGGTCAGCGTCGCGACGGCATCGCCGGGATTGAGATATTGGCCGAGATTGACCTGCCGGATGCCCAATATCCCGGCAAAAGGCGCGCGCACCTGCTTCTGGACCAGCCGTGCGTCGATCTGCTGCACGGCGGCTGCGGCCTGATCGCGATCAGCGCGGCGCTGTTCGAGTGTCTCTCGCGGTTCCGCACCGGTTGGCGCCAGTTCCTGTGATCGGGCGACCTGAAGGCCGGCAAAGGCAGCCTTGGCCTGCGCCGCTCTACGATCCGCAAGTTCCGGCCCGTCGAACAATTGCACCAGCAGCGCGCCGGCTCCAACCGGTTGCCCCGCTTCGAAATGAATCGCTGAAACTCTGCCGGCAATTTCGGGCGACAAAGTGACTTCGCGCACGGCACGCAGAGAACCGACAGCCTCCAGCGCGGCAGGAATGTCGCGCGACTGCACGACCATGGCAGCGACCGGTACCGCTTTGGGTTCCCAGGCTTGCGCCTGGCTCGCACGCCATCCACGCCAAAGATACAGGGTCCCCAGAAGCACGAAAAGCAGGACGATCGTCAGCAACATGGTGCGTGTCGGGCGGATCAATCGCGGGGCAACGCGCGATGGTTCGGGCAGATTATGATCGCTCATGCTTTCACCTCCCCCCGCTTCGGGCGAACGAAGTGGGGCCAGAGGAGAACCGCAAGGCCGAAAGGATCGATGCTCATCGAAAATCCAGTTGGATAAGAGGAATATAGGCGAGATGGCTGCCGCGAAGTCGCGCAGGACTTCGTCAAAGACAGTCGCTCATCGGAGAATGGGGAGGGGTCACAATCGTCTGCGCGCACGGGCTATCCTTCGCTGGGACAGGACGTGCGTCGGCAAGAGCCGCAAATACCGCGCGCCATGCCCCGAAACAGGTTCGGGTTGACGCCGCGGCGGAGAAGAACTTGCCACCTGGCAAGCGCAGGAGACACCACCCTGCAACTCTATTTCCGGCCAACATCGATTATTCTTGTTGCGAGAGGCTTGCAACAGGAATCGCTTGTGAGCGCGCCAATGCGACGCGCGAACCATTGAGATCAGGAATAGCAAATTGGCCTCCCTTGCGAATCAGGGAGTGCCTCTATAAAACCTCAACAATAGTTGAGGTAAAGCGATATCTCGTCCGCGACGGTATCGCTGCAAAATGGATATATCGATGCCGCTGGCAGCTACTGGCCTTGGTGTGGGTGAAGTCGCCCGGCGCGCCGGCGTGCCGATCTCGACGCTTCATTTCTACGAGGCGCAGGGTTTGATCGAGAGCCAGCGGACCAGTGGCAATCAGCGGCGCTATCATCGCTCGGTGCTTCGCCTGATCGCGGTGATCAAGGTTGCCCAGCGCGTCGGCATTCCACTTGCCCAAATCAAGGACAGCATCGCCCAACTCCCGTCGGGGCATGTGCGGGCAATGAATGACTGGTCTGCCCTGTCCAAATCCTGGCGTGCGGAACTGGATCGCCGAATTGCGCTGATGTCGAGCCTTCGCGATCAACTGGATAGCTGCATTGGTTGCGGATGCCTGTCGCTCGCCGACTGTCCCTTGCGGAACCCTGGCGACGTAGCAGCCGGGGCGGGCTCGGGCGCACGTGCATTCGATTGATCAGCAGAGATCTGGGCTTCTCAAGCCTGAACATCAACCGGAAATGCGGTCCGTTAAATGGTCATCGGGGATGAAAGTCTCATTGCCGATCGGCCGTCGGGTACAAGCTGCCGATCATCAACGGCGACAGGAACCGGGTCACGTGGAAGCGATGGTGCGAGAAGAACGGCGTCAAGATGCCGCCAAGTTACGCCATGCGATTCGACCGCAGTTTCATGGTCATAGCGACGGCAGCCAATGGATTGGGCGTGGCGCTGGAATCCACCCGACTCGCCCAACGCGAAATCGCTGAAGGCCGCTTGTCGGTCCCGCTACCTGACAGCGGCATCCGCGAGACGCTGCACTCCCTGGTCTATCCTCTGATCCATGCTGACCGCCCCATCATTCGAGCGTTCGAAGAATGGCTAGTTGGTGAACTTCAAATCTAGGCGGGCGCAGTCCGGCGCGATCCACGAAATGCGCTTGCCATTTCAGCATCGCAGTGGATGAAGTGCGGAAGCATGGATGCGCCAAGGTCTTCCACGAACAGCCCTTGGAGGATGGTGCAAAGGCGCATCAGAAACGAACATGAACGCCGCCATGGCCGCCCGGCCGGTGTTGCGAAGCGCCCCCTTCTAATCCTCGTCGACCAGATTCTCGATCCAGTCGAACAGGAAGCCAGCCTGCTTGGGCCTGACTTCGACTTTGAAGTTCACCAGCATATATTCGCGGAATGAGGCTCGTACGGGGGCTCACTAAAGGCGACATCGCTCTGCTGGCCATTGAGCTGGACGCGAGACAGCCTCGTTCTACATGTATTTCCCGGCAGGATGTCAAGTTCTATATAAAGATTTCTTTATATAGAACTTGACATCCTGCTCGCCTTGGTGTTGAAGCAGCGTGTCGAGGTTCCCCGCTTCAGGCATGATGCGGGGCTAAGACGGGAAGCCGGTGATGCTCGTCTGGGCAAATTCCGGCGCTGCCCCCGCAACTGTAAGCGGCGAGTGGCGGTTCCATTTTGTGTCACTGGGCCTTTGCACGAGGCTCGGGAAGGCCGGAACCACCATGACGACCCGTGAGCCAGGAGACCTGCCTTCGGCGCGATAACTTTCCTCGGACGGGGGTTCCTCCGGTGGATCGCGCTTGAAGCAGAGCTTGTGGCCTGGCGCCACTTTGCCTGCCCATGTCTTGCGCGCTCTTCCTTCGGCCCCTCCGCCCGCCAATGCAGGTGACCGGCCGATGTTCTCACTCCTGTTCCGCTTCCTCCCGAACCGACGAATGCGTCGGCGTACCGTGCCGACCGGGTTGATCCCCGGCTGACGCGGCGCGCGCCAACAAACGACATCTCTTCCCGAACCAATCATGACGGACCGGCCAGCAGGCCGGCCCGAACGGAGACCTGCGGCCGTCGGAGATCGGCGGCGCAGGGCATTGACGGTCCAATCCAGCGATCAGGGCAAGCCATCATGACCAATGACCTATTCACATTCTCGATAAAGAGCGTCGCATTCGACGAGGATTATCGCCCCGCCGACAATACGCGCATCACCACCAACTTCGCCAATCTGGCGCGGGGCGAGAGCCGTCAGGACAATCTGCGCAACACGCTGCGGATGATCGACAACCGCTTCAATTCCCTCGCCCATTGGGACAATCCCAATGGCGATCGCTATGCGCTGGAACTCAAGATCATATCGGCCGAGATGAATATCGCATCGGGCGGCAAGAATGATGCTTTCCCGCTGATCGAGATATTGCAGACGACGATCGTCGACAAAAAGACCAATGAACGCATCGACGGGATCGTCGGCAATAATTTCTCCTCCTATGTGCGCGACTATGATTTCAGCGTGGTCCTGCTGGAGCATCTGAAAGATCATCCGCATTCAACGCCGGACGGTTTCGGCGACCTTCATGGCAAGCTGTTCAGGCACTTCCTGAATTCAAGCGCCTACCGGGATAATTTCAGCAAGCAGCCGGTCATCTGCCTGAGCGTGTCGAGCAGCAAAACCTATCATCGCACGGGCAATGCGCACCCCGTTCTGGGCATCGAATATCAGAATGACGAATATTCCTCGACCGACGAATATTTCGCCAAGATGGGCATGAAGGTGCGCTATTTCATGCCGCCCAACAGCGTCGCGCCCTATGCCTTCTATCATATCGGCGACCTGCTGGGCGATTACAGCAATCTGGAACTCATCAGCACCATCAGCACGATGGAGACGTTCCAGAAAATCTATCGTCCCGAAATCTACAACGCCAATAGCGCGGCGGCCGAGCAATATCGGCCGAGCCTGCAATATCAGGACTTTTCGCTGACCCGTATCGTCTACGATCGCGAAGAACGCAGCCGTCTGGCGGTCGAGCAGGGCCAGTTCGCCCAAGAGCGCTTCATCAAACCCTACCGCGCCCTTCTGGACCAATGGTCCGCCGATTTCGCCCTTTGATCCGCTAAAATACAAGGCCCCCTGACATGACGATATTATTGCCCACCTCGACCGCCGGCAGCCTGCCCAAGCCTTCCTGGCTTGCGGAGCCGGAAAAGCTCTGGTCGCCCTGGAAGCTGGAGGGCGAGGAACTGGTTGCCGGCAAGCAGGACGCCCTGCGCCTGGCCGTGGACGATCAGCGCCAGGCCGGCATCACGATCGTGGGCGACGGCGAACAGACCCGCCAGCATTTCGTCACCACCTTCATCGAGCATCTGAGCGGCGTCGATTTCGAGAAGCGCGAAACCGTGCGCATCCGCAATCGATACGATGCCAGCGTGCCAACGGTCGTCGGCGCTGTCGCACGCCCCAAGCCGGTCTTCGTGGAGGATGCCCGATATCTGCGTGCCCAGACCGATCAGCCGATCAAATGGACGCTGCCCGGCCCGATGACGATGATCGATACCCTCTATGACGCCCATTATAAGAGCCGCGAAAAGCTGGCCTGGGAATTCGCCAAGCTGCTCAACGAGGAAGCACGCGAACTGGAGGCCGCAGGCGTCGACATCATCCAGTTCGATGAACCGGCCTTCAACGTCTTCTTCGACGAAGCCAATGACTGGGGCATCGCCACGCTGGAGAAGGCAGCCGAAGGGCTGAAGTGCGAAACCGCCGTCCACATCTGCTATGGCTATGGCATCAAGGCCAATACCGACTGGAAGAAGACGCTGGGTTCCGAATGGCGGCAATATGAGCAGACCTTCCCCAATCTGCAGAAGTCGAAGATCGACATCATCTCGCTGGAATGCCACCATTCCCATGCGCCGATGGACCTGATCGAACTGATCCGGGGCAAGAAGGTGATGGTCGGCGCTATCGACGTCGCCAGCGATACGATCGAGACGCCGGAGGAAGTGGCTGATACGTTGCGCAGGGCGCTCCAGTTCGTGGATGCCGACAAGCTCTATCCCTCGACCAACTGCGGCATGGCGCCCCTGTCCCGTCGCGTGGCACAGGGCAAGCTGAACGCGCTGGGCGCTGGCGCACAAATCGTCCGGAAGGAAATTGCAGCCTGACAGGCTGCCGGAGGATATTGCGCGCGCTCGGCATGACGCCTGCGCGCGCGATCTCGAACTGTCGAGGCCATGCAAGGCTCGAGCCGGGAGATGGCAGCCAGCTATCGCTAAAATTTCGCACGCACTATTGCGAGCAATTCTCAACTTGCGCTAGGTGCGGCGCGTGTCCAGCAACGCCACATCCTTGACCCGCCTGCTGCTTGCTGAGCACAAATCCCTGTTGCAGCGATTGCGACGCCTGGTTGGGAATGACGCTGCGCACGACGTCGCGCAGAAGGTCTGGATCAAGATCCAGAATGTCCGCGATGATCCCCCCATCGAAAACAAGCGCGCTTACCTCCACCGCCTCGCCCATAATGTGGCGGTCGACCATGTGCATGATGATCAGCGGCAAGCCTCCGTTGCCGAACGGTCGCAAGCATTATTGTGGGGCGTCGATTTCGAACTGGGGCCGGAACGGATCATCGAATCTCGTGACATGCTGGAGCGTATCGGGGCCTCCATCGCTGCACTGCCGGAGCCCACGCGCACGATCCTGCGCATGACGCGCATTGAAGGAAAGACACAGCGCGAAGTGGCAGAATCGGTCGGCGTTTCGTCAACGACCGTGGAGAATCATCTGCGGCACGCGCTTGCCCAGCTCGGGCGCATCCGGGATGGGGATTGGGACGGCCAGTGAGATTATTTTTGCGCGCCCTTTGGGAAAACACGGGCGAGATCGGTCTTACCCTCAGGCGGGACGCGCAGTGCGTTTCCGGCACGAAGGCGGGCATGCACAAATGAGTGAGACATCCAAGCCGCCGGGCAGTCCTTCCGATCCTGCTGCGCCGGACGCGATCCTGCGCGAACAGGCCCAGCATTGGGTCGCGCGGCTGGCCGGAGGGGATGTGGATGAAGCCCAGCTGAGCATCTTGGAAGCATGGCTGGCATCCGATCAGCGGCATGCCCTAGCCTTCGCCCGCGAGCGCGCCTTGTGGCAGGATTTGCGTGCGGCATTCGATCGTCCGACTGCATCGCATGATCGCCCGAATGGTGCCGACACCTTGCCACTTCGTCGTCGCCTGGCATGGTTCGTGCCTGCAGCCATGGCGGCCAGTCTGGCATTTTTCATGGCGCTCCCCTCGCTCATGCTCGACCTGCGATCCGATCATCGCAGCGCCATAGGCGAAGTGCGCAGCATTGCCCTGCCGGACGGAACCACCGCCATGTTGGATAGCGGCGCTGCGCTATCCCTCGACTTCGATGACAAGCAACGCATCGTCCATCTGCTGGCGGGTCGCGCCTGGTTCGATGTCCGCCATGAGGGGCGGCCATTTCTGGTTGAGGCCGAAAGAGGCATGACCCGCGATATCGGCACCAGCTTCGAGGTCGACCGGAAGGAAGGCTCCGTCGAGATTGGCGTAACGCAGGGGACGGTTCAGGTTCGAAGCCCTGACGGCATGCAGGGGCCGCCTCTGCATGCTGGCGAACGAATGCGTTATAGCGCGTCCGAGCTCAGCGCCTTGCCGGCTGTTCCGACCTCCCAACTGGCGCCATGGCGTCGCGGCGAAATATTGTTGGACCGCCAGCCGGTCAGGGCCGCGATTGCCGAACTGGCCCGTTACCGCAGTGCATCCGTCTGGGCAGTGGGTGATTTCAGCAAGGAAGCCCCCATCAGCGGCATGTTCCTGATCGAGCGTCCCGAAGAAGCGCTGCAGACGCTCGTGCGCATGCGGCAATTGCGGGTGATCCGCTTGCCCGGCGGCCATATGATCATCCGCCCCGCAACAAAATCCTGATATTTTTCGCAAGGCCTTGGGAAAGGCCTCGCGCCGCCAGTCTTACCTACGAAGGCAATTGATTTGCATTTGCAAATTGCCTGACAGGCGGTTGCGCGGGGCAGCGCCGAAGAAGATTTAGGGGCTTTGCATTCATGCGTTCATCCGTTTCAGCACGCCAGCGTCTGCTGGCGATTTCGCGCCATACCCTGCTGGCCGGTTCGGCGCTTGGCATTGCGGCGACCATGCCGGCATTGGCACAGGCGCCTGCCAGCAGAACCGCCTCCTCTACACGGAGTTTCGACATACCGGCGCAGTCGCTGCGCGATGCGTTGCGCCAGTTGATGCGGCAGGGCGGTGTGCAGATCGGCTTCGAGGCCGCAGATGTCGAAGGCAGGATATCCCATGCCGTTACGGGCAACATGAACGCAAATGAGGCTTTGTCGCGGCTTCTCTCCGGCACGGGCCTGTCCTTCCGTTACCTCACATCCGGGTCGGTCATGCTGGAACGCGCGCCGCAGGTCAGCGAGGGAACGGTTCAGCTTGGCACGTTGCGGGTGCAGGGCATGCAGGACAGTGCCGGCAGCGGCCTCGCCGGTGACAATGGGCGCGTGGCGGGGTGGGACGGCACCAAGGAAAGCGTCTTTCGCACGCCCGGCTCCGTCAATGTGATAAGCCGCGAGACGCTGGAGGCTTATCCGGCCACGGCGCCGGCAGACATGCTGCGCGGCACCCCTGGCGTCATTTCCGGCGAGGCTCGGACTAGCGGGGGACTGGATGTCAATATCCGCGGGCTCCAGGGGCAGGGCCGTGTGCCCGTCACGGTGGATGGTGCGATCAACGGCACGACCGTCTATCGCGGCTATCAGGGCACCAGCAATCGCAGCTTCGTCGATCCTGATTTCATCAGCCATGTCGCGATCGTGAAAGGGCCGTCCAATGGCAATGCCATTGCCGGGGGCATTGGCGGATCGGTGTCCATGACGACCCTGAGCGTGGATGACATCGTCCCGGCCGGCGACACCATGGCCATCCGCATAAAAGCCTCGCTTTCCAATAATAATGTCGAGCCCGGATCGAACATGATCCGATCGATCATCCAGCCCAACCATTTCTATGGCGACACCATGGCCGCGACCCGCGAACGGGATCGGCCTGGTTTCCTCAGCCCCGCAGGCGGGGCGGCCAGCTTCGTCTTTGCCCGCAAGGGCGAATTGTTCGACATTCTCGCGGGCTATTCCGTGCGTCGAACCGGCAATTATTTCGCCGGCCGCCAAGGCAAATATGCGCCGCGCGAGACCGGGACGCCCTCGCCTTTCTGTGCGGCGGGTAGCCCGGAAAGGCAGATGCAGGAATTGTGCGACCGCGCCGTCGCCTTCTACGACATCCATGGCTCGACGCCCTTTGCCGGCGGAGAGGAAGTCTACAATACATCGAACGATACGGAATCCGTGCTGGTCAAGGCCGCGATCCGCCCTGCCGACGATCATGTGCTGGAACTGGGCTATGGTGGCTATTGGAGCATCTTTGGCGAAAATTATCCCGGAGCGCTCGGCAGTGCGACGGGGGCTGTCTATCAGAACCAGATCTTGTCGAAGACCAGTCTCGATCGCTTCACGGCACGCTATCGCAGGAACCCGGAAGGCGACCTGATCGACCTGAAGCTCAACGGCTGGATATCCAAGCTCAGGGAAAATGCCCCTTCGCTCGTCAACAGCGATCCGGCACGCCGTTATGTCGACAGTTGGGGAACAGATCTCACCAACAGCAGCCGGATATTGACGCCGATCGGTCTGTTTTCTGCCGACTATGGGGCGTCATTCCTGCATGAAAAGGCGGGGCCGATCGGCACTTGGCAGATGAACGGATGGACACCCCCCGGCCGGGAAGGATCGCGCAGCGAGTACAGCCTGTTCACCGACATGGCGCTGGAACCGGCCGAGTGGCTGCGTTTCAATGCAGGCGCGCGCTATCAGGAATATTCGCTGAAGGACCGCCAGTCCGGCACGGTCTATTATTCCGAGCTTCTCAAGCGCGGCGAGGATGCGTTCAACTTCTCATTAGGGGCGACCCTGATGCCGGTCGACGGCCTGCAACTCTTCGCCAACTACAAGCGGGCGGCGCGTCTGCCTTCGCTGATGGAAGCGACCAGCGGCTTCTTCTACATCGCCAATCCCGACCTGCACAAGGAAGAGACCCGCAACTGGGAGATTGGCGCCAATTATACCCGCACCGGCCTGATCACCGACAAGGATGAGTTGGGACTGAAGCTCGCCTGGTTCGACAATGACGTCGACGGCTATATCGCGCGCCGCTACATCCTCCAGCGCGGATCGATGCAGGTGTACAATATCGATCGCGCGCTGTTCCGGGGGCTGGAAGCCACCCTCAGCTACGAAAATGGCGGCTTCAGCATGGAGGCAGGCGCGACCTATTATGACCGCATCCGCTTCTGTCGTCCGGGCGAAGCCTGTATTGCCAGTTCGCTCGCCTCCGACTTTGCCACCAACTATATTCCACCGCGATGGGCAGCGAACCTGTCCGTCAATCAGCGCTTCCTGGATGACCGGGCGATGCTGGGCGCACGCCTGACCTATATGGGCAAGCGCCCGATCGGGGCGGAAAAGCCGTCGAGCGGCTATATGCCGCTGATCAGCCAGATCGCCTGGCATCCCTATACCCTGCTGGACATGACCGGCAGCTTCAAGCTGATCGATGCGCTGCTCATCAACTGGAGCATCGATAACCTTACCGATCGCTATTATAATGAACCGATGAGCCTGGGCTACGTCCCGGCACCGGGACGGACCTTCCGCATCGGCATGACCAGCACGATCGGATCGAAGAACGGGCTGTGGCCGGCCAACTGGTTCGGTCGGAGCGGCAATGCCGACCCGACGGACTGGACCGGCCCCTATGTCGGTGGGCAGATCGGCTATGGCTTTGGCCGGACCAGCGGCACAGTCACGGACGGTGCGGGCAATCCCGCCGATCTGGAAAATGGCAGCCGCTACAAGGAAAATATGCGCAATTTCCTGGGTGGCCTCCATGCAGGTTACAATTATCAGTTGCCCAGCCGCGTCGTGCTGGGCGTGGAGGCCGATATTTCGGCGGGCGACCTTGGCAACTGGTCCGGCGTGCTGGTGCAGCAGACCGACAATGACGGCTATAATGTCGCATCCCTGCGCGCCAAGGGCACCCTGGAATCCGACACCCGTTACCAATGGGATCGCCTGATCACCCTGCGCGGGCGGCTTGGCTATTCGCTGGGACAGACGCTGCTCTACGGCACCGGTGGCATCGGCTGGCTGCGCGAGACCCAAACCCGCAACCAATATCGTTCCGGGCCGACCACCAACAACGACGAAAAGGGCATTGGCGGCGAACTGGAGCATTATTTCTTCGAAAAGGATCGCAAGACCCGCTCCGGGCTGGTCCTGGGGGCGGGCATGGAGCGCGACATCGGCAAGCGCTGGTCGCTGCGCGCCGAATATTCCTATGCCCGTTTCCAGAAGAAGCAATTCTCCTTTGCCAATGCCCGATCCGGCGCGGCGCTGGACTATGGCTATTATGAGACGGTCGGCTGGCAGGAGGTTCCGGCCCAGACCATTGTCTGGGACGACGGCACCGTCTTCGAATTCCCCGCCTATACCGCGCCGATCAACGAATATCGGGAGGTCACCGGTACCTCTACCCTGGTCGAGGGGCGCAAGCATCGTAGCGATGCGGATATGCACAGCATCCGCATCGGCATCAGCTATCATTTCTGACGGAAAGACCATCATGACGGCACCGACACTCGAACTTTCCCGTGCGCAGAGACTGAAGGAGCGTACGCGCGACACCCATCAGAGGCTTGATACGTCGATCATCACCGCTGCGTCCTTCGATACGGTCGAAGCCTATGCCCGCTTCGCCATGGTCCAGTATCTTTTCCACCGCGATATCGAGGCGCTGTATCAGGATAAGAACCTCCAGGCACTGCTGCCCGGCCTTGCCCAGCGGTGCAGGCTCGGACTGATCGCGGCGGATCTGGCGGATCTGGGCCAATCGCTGCCGCAGGCTGACAAGGCACCGGCCTTTCCGGCAGGCGAGGCTGCGGATGTCGCTACGGCGCTCGGCTGGCTCTATGTCGCGGAAGGATCGAACATGGGGGCAGCCCTGCTGCGCAAGGAAGCCGCGAAGATCGGCCTGTCCGATACCCATGGCGCCCGTCATCTGGCGCCACCGCCTGAAGGCCCCGCTGCCCATTGGCGAACGTTCACGGCGGCTCTGAACGATGTGGACCTGTCGGCTGTTCAGGAGACCCACGTCGTGACTGGCGCCAACGCTGCCTTCGCCCGCGTACAGGCACTGGTCGATGCCCGCATTGGCTGAACCGCCCACGCCGGACCTGTTGCGACGCGGGCGTGGCTCCCGCGTCGCCTGGCTCATACTGGGCCTGCTGCTGGTCGGCATCGGCTTTGTCGGCATCTTCTTGCCGCTGCTGCCGACCACCGACTTCATGCTGCTGGCGCTGCCCTGTTTCGCACGCTCCTCTCCCCGGCTCGAGGCCTGGCTGCTGGACCATCCGCGCTTTGGACCAGCGATCCGTGCATGGCGGCGCGACCGGGCGGTTCCGCGTCATGCAAAGGTCATGGCCGGCCTGGGCATGGCTGTGGGCTATGCCATCTTCTGGCTGCATGTACGGCCCAACTGGCTCGTCTCGCTTGGGGTCGCCGCCTTCCTGCTTTTCTGGATCATATGGATCGCGCGGCGCCGGGAACCGGAAGCCGGGCAATGAGGCACGCAGATTGTGCCGACGCGGCGCAGCGTCTTGCGGATAGGGCGAGCAAGGGCTCTGCGGGCTGCATCGCCCTGCAGTCCAGTGCCTCTCTGCCACCGCCCATTCCACAGCACGGACCTGCAAGCGGTAAACGCCAGGCCCATCATGGTCGCTATAGTGACCGGCCGATCCATTGGCACACGCGCCTGTCCGGAATATCGGGCACGGCCATGATATTCGCGCTGATGCTGGGCTGCGTCGCGTTCCGTTGGCAGCGGCAGCCCATCATTGCGACAGCCAGTCCGCCGCTGGTCGTAACCCTCCAGCCACTCGCCGCCCCGCCCGAGCCGGTGGAGGAAGTGCCTGAAGGGCCGAGACAGGTCGAGCGCCGGCAGCAAAAGGCGCAAGAGCGCCTTCTCCCGTCTCCGCCGGACATTCTCCTGCCCCGCCTGGCGCCATTGTCCCCGCCAACCCATGATCCGGTGGAACCTGCGCAGGCCGTCGATCCCATTCCAGAGACCATGGCGCCAAAATCCGTGCCGGCACCGCCCGCAAGGCAAGCGAGCAGCAGGCAGGACATGACATGGGAAGCCGCGCTGCTCGCCCATCTGGAAAAATATCGTCGCTATCCGGCCACAGCCAGAAATCGCAGGGAACAAGGCGTGACCTATGTCACCTTCCATATGAACCGGGCCGGGATGGTCCTGTCCAACAGGATCACGCGCTCATCGGGATCGGTCTTGCTCGACCGGGCAGCTTTGGAGACGCTCAAACGCGCGCAGCCTCTTCCCCCTATACCAGCGGACAGAAGCGATCCGCTCGAACTTTCGGTTTCCGTCGAGTTCTTTATCAACCGTTGAAAATAGGGCTCGTCTGTCGTTTCCGGCAGCCCCTTGCTGGGGGCACAGCCACCGATGTTTCGCTCCTCACCGCAGCCCGTCAACTTCCCTTCGCGGATATCCAGGATTGGCCGTAAGGCGACTGTCCGGTCCGTAATCGAGTTGCGGGGATACCATGGAAATACCATGATCAGGGTGTGGCTGACAGTACACCCCCGGGGACGATGGGCTATTGGAAAACTCACGTTTTCCGCCATTTCCTGGATGGCGCTGGATGCTTCTGTATAGGGGGGAAAGAACAAATGGTGCCGGGGACGGAGCATTTGTCATGACAAACCTTTCCGATCTTCCGATCACATTTCACTACAGCAACTAATCCATACAAGTTATGCTACCAGTATCGAAAAACTATAATTTAGGTTCGATCTCGAAGTCAAATCTTTTATCAACACGTCTACAAATTTACTAACGCATCTCCCCGCAGATCATAAGATTGCATTCTGCTCTGCTCAGCTGGATCTTGCTTGGGCAGGTGCATCCGCGGGGGGCCGACTGGCGCCGCAGCATTCTTGGTTTGCAATTGGCGGGCTATGGGAGGTCGCCTCCCGAGAGGCCAGCGATCAAGGGCTGCGCTTCCAATCGTGTTGGCCGGGGAAATTAACGAGCTTACAGCAAAGATAGCCGTCAAACTCTCGATCTCGCCTGCAACGTCTTTGAGCCCATCATTCTGCACTTTCCGCCTGAAACGATCGATCTCAACTTCGAACGGCCCCTGCGCCCACTTGCCCAGCAGGCGCTCAAAGGAATTAACATTCTCCGAACCGTCCCGTCCGGAATTCCAGACCAAAGGAACCACCGCCGGGCGCGTGCATCAACATCTGCCAAGCAGTCACGTGCGGAAGGAATCCGTTCATACAGGGCGATCCAAGCCTAATACGACTGCGGCCAAGCAGCATCAGGATGTCGGCGGCAACTGCGACGAACGTCTCAAGCCGACCCGCAGTATCCCGCACGCTCTCGGAGCGTGAGCACGGAAAGACCAAGAAACTGAATTTAAGATTTCGACGAACAATTTTGTCATTGGCCGAGAACGAAAATGCCGAGCAACAAAATATGCCCCTGATGCCTGGCCCGAGTCTGCATCGCTTAGGAGAGCAACCCCATGTTGATCGATCCGTTCGACATCAGTTGTAAGAGGGGTTGCGCGATTGCGGGCCTTCAGCGATGGTTGTGAAAGATTTCAGTCCGGACGCGCTCGATCGCGATCCTCGACGGGATAGTCCTCCGGCTTTACCGTTCCGACATTGGGTCTGTCCTCGACCTCTTCGACCGGCTTCCCCTTGGGCCGATCATCCTCAGCCTCATGGTCAGGACGAGCATCGCCAAGCGGCCCTCGCGCTACCTTGCGGATATCTTTAGACATCTTAGCCTCCTATTGCGCAGTGTCGGGCTCGGCCATCTTGCGATGCTGCTCAGCCAACATGGATTGAGGAATGATCCCCGCTGCCGCGACCTGCAGCTTGTTCGAGAATCCGGAAACGATATGGCCCTTTCCCGCCAAGAGCGCGTCCCAGCCATCCTTTGCAACCTTGGCCGGATCGGCTTTGTTGTCGTCGGCACCCACCGAAGTGTCGGCGCCCAGGCCAGCCCGGTCGAAAAATTCCGTGTCGGTCACGCCGGGCATCAGCGTCGTCAGCGTAACGCCCTCATGTTCCTTCAATTCGTTGCGCAAGGCTTCGGTAAAATTGTCGATGAAGGCCTTGGTGCCGTTGTAGACCGCGTTAAAACTGCCGGGGATGAAACCGGCGATCGAGCCGGTGACCAAGACCTTCCCCTCATCGCGCGCGACCATCTGTCCGAGCACCTTTTGCAGAAGGTAGATGGTGCCGGTGATATTGGTGTCGATGACATGGCGCCAATCGGGCAGTTGTTGGTCGAGAAAAGCATGTCCCAGGCCATGTCCGGCATTTGCGCAGAGCACATCGACCTGTCGCCCGCCGGCTCGATCAAGCAACTGATCGACGCCTTGCACAGTGGAAAGATCGACCTCGAGCGTATCGACCGCGACGCCAAAACTTGCGAGTCCAGCCGAGGCACCGGCAAACGGCGTGTCGGCAACGACGAGGAGATCATAGCCATCTGCGGCCGCCAGTTTTGCCAATTCAGCGCCAATCCCGCTGGACGCGCCGGAGATGATTGCGAATTTACTAGCCATGTCTTTTCTCCTCACGCCGCAACGCGATCAAAGGCGGGCTTCAGCACGATCTTTGTCACCTCATTCTGCTGATCGTGGAACATTTTGTAGCCTTTGGGAGCATCCTCCAGCCCCATGCGGTGCGAGATGAGGAAGGTCGTATCGATCTTCCCTTCGACGATCGCATTCAGAAGCGCGGGCATGTAATGCTGGACGCTGGTCTGGCCGGTCTTGAGCGTCAGCCCCTTCTCCATGAAGGCGCCCAGTGGGAATTTATCGACAAAGCCGCCATAAACGGCTGGCATGGAGACGCGTCCACCCTTGCGGCAGGCATGGATCGCCTGTCGGATCGAATGGGTTCTGTCGGTGCCAAGGAACATCGATGCCTTAATCTGATCGACCACATTGTCGAGGAAGAACCCGTGCGCTTCGAGGCCAACGGCGTCGATGACTGCGTCGGGACCGATGCCGCCAGTCATCTCCATCAGCGCCTCATATGTCTTCGTTTCTTCATAGTTGATGGTTTCCGCACCGAAGCGCTTCGCTAGCTCAAGGCGATGAGGAAAATGGTCGATCGCGATCACCCGATGCGCGCCCATCAGGAAGGCGGACTGGACCGCGAAAAGGCCGACCGGTCCGCAGCCCCAGACCGCGACGGTGTCGCCCGGCTCGATGTCGGCATATTCGGCCGCCTGCCACCCGGTTGGGAGAATATCGGAGAGGAACAGGACCTGGTCATCTTCCAGCCCATCGGGAACAACTATCGGCCCGACGTCGGAAAATGGCACACGGACATATTCGGCCTGCCCACCTGCATAGCCGCCGGTCAGATGGCTGTAGCCGAACAGTCCGGACATTGGTTGGCCATACATTTCCTGGCCGATATCCTGATTGTCGGCGGGATTGCCGTTATCGCAGGCGGAATATTGATGCTTGCCGCAATGGTAGCAGTTCCCGCAGGCGATGGTGAAAGGCACCACGACCCGCTGTCCCTTCTTCAACGTCGATTTTGCACCGGTCTCGACCACTTCGCCCATGAACTCATGGCCGAGTATGTCGCCGGCTTTCATGGTCGGGATGTAGCCATCGTATAGATGCAGGTCCGAACCGCATATTGCGGTCGAACTAATCTTGATGATGGCATCGCGCGGATTGAGGATTTCAGGGTCGTCGACGGTATCGACGCGGACATCATGCTTGCCGTGCCAAGTGAGCGCGCGCATCAGTTCTTCTCCTCGGCAAATTGCTGTGCAGTACGGGCGGCAGTGGCGACCTCGCCGGTTTCCATGAGCTGTTTGAACCGCCGCAGATCGCGCCGTGCCTGAATGGCCGGTTCGCGCTGGAACATCTTGGCGACGATTTTGCCGATGAACCCGGCGGGCGGATCATAGGCGATGGTGGCCGTGACGATTGTGCCGCGTTCGCCCGCGTCGCGAAATTCGATGCGACCGCTATTGGTGACGTCAGCGCCTTCGACAGAAGCCCAGGCGATCAGTTCACCGTCAATCTCTTCGGTGATAATAGCGTCCCATTCTACGACCTTTCCCGCCGGCGCCTTGACGACCCAGTGGGAGCGGTCAGTGGCAAGAATTTCCACGCGCTCCACATTATCCATGAAGCTGGGCAGCTGGGTGAAGTCGCGCCAATAGGCAAAGAGGTCGGCGCGAGGGCGGTTGATGGTGACGGACTTGCCGCTAAAGCTTTCATGGCCCGCCCCCTCGATAGCTGTTGCGGCCTCCTTTTTCTGCTCGATCGACTTTGCAGCGGTCGCATGGGCATCGTCTGTCGCATGGCTCATGGGTATAGCTCCTTGGACATAGGAAAATAGGCTGCGCCAGCATGAGGGCGCAGCAAGGGCGATCCTTGGTCTCGCCGCTACTCAACGCGACTGCCGCAGCAATAGACCCATAGCGCCGGGATAAATCTTATTGATGGAGATCAGTGTTGGTGCCGCAGCGGGTGCCGGGGTCCGCGATAAATGGCTTGGTAAGGCGCTTCCGGCGCGAATACCTGTCACCTGCTTTAGGAACGGACGTTAGCAAGAGCCGTTAGCTTGAGCGTCCTCAACTCGTCCGATTGGAAAATGGTCATGCTGCGAAACAACGGACTGACGCTCGTCTTGCTGTTGTTGTTTGGTATAAGCATCATAGGACAGTGGGTCGCCGGCTGGCATGTTCAGATTGAGGATGCGCGCCGCCATGGTGAGCAGGCGCTAGCACTCAGCGCCTACAGCTTCAGCCCCGAATTTCTCTCAAGCGTCTTTGAAAATTGGGAGAGCGAGTTCCTTCAGATGTCAGCCTATGTAGTGTTGACCGCTTTTCTCATCCAGCGCGGTTCGGCGGAGTCCAAGGACCCGGACGTCCCGCCGCGAGACGCAGACCTTGACCTCCAGGCCAGCAAGCCCGGCGCACCTAGAATCTTGCGATGGGGACCAATTTGGCGCGCTCTCTACGCGCAGTCGCTCGGTTTGACTCTGGCTGCCCTCTTTATTGCTTCGTTCGTCATCCACTGGACACAAAGCGCCAAGGTCGCGGCGCAAGAGGCCATCGCGCACGGAGAAAAACCACTGGAGACATTGGCCTATCTTGGCGACGCACAACTCTGGTTTGAATCCTTCCAGAATTGGCAGAGTGAATTTCTCTCGACGGCCGTCCTTGTGTTTCTCTCGATCTTCCTGCGGCAGCGAGAGTCGCCCGAATCCAAGGCTGTTGCGGCGCCCCATAACCAAACCGGAGAATAGCCTTCTGCGGATCGGCCGCAGTCCAGAACTTTTTCCTTTGCTGCGATTATTCAGCTAAAACCCCTATGCCAGTGCATACGCTTTCACGAGCGATCACCCCAGGGGAGCAGCAGAATAGCCGAACCGGATGCCATCACCTTGTGGACGTCGTAGCAACCTGTTCATCTATTATCGAAGGAATAAGCGGCAGAAGCTCCCGCGCAAGAAAACCGATCTGTCCAACCTTCTTCGCCAGGATCGTTCCAGCGGGACCGTGAATCCACACCCCCCAGGCGGCTGCCGTGAGCGGAGAGGCGCCACGCGCAGCAAGGCCACCGACAAGACCGGCGAGTACATCTCCCGAGCCACCTGTGCCAAGCCCAACACAACCGCCAGTGTAGGCGAGACATTCTCCCTCAGGGGATGCCAGGTGGCTTCTACCGCCCTTGAGCAGAATAACAGCATTCCAGCGAGCAGCCATTTCAATGGCAACTGAAGCGGGGTCCGCTTCAACCGCTTCTATAGACAAGCCGCTTAAAGCAGCCATTTCACCATGATGCGGGGTGAGAATGACATTTTTCCCGTGCAATCGAGACTGATCGAGCTTGCGCAGCGCGACGAGAGCGGCGGCATCCAGGATGAGACAAACAGGAAAGTCGAGGCGAGCGAGCATATTTTCGATGAATGCTTGGGTGCTTACTGAGGTGCTCATGCCTGGTCCCAGAACAAGAGTGTCGCAGTTTGCCATTCGCGTCACGAGCATTTCTGCGGCCTCTGGCGCGATTTCCCCATTTTTGTCGGCAGGCAGGGCAATCATGGCAGCCTCGGGAACTAACACGCCCAGAGAGAGTGCGGAGGATTGCACCGTTGCCAGTTGGAGCTTTCCTGCGCCGGCGCGCAAGGCGGCTTCGCCAGTAAGGCGAAGCGCGCCGGGCACGAATTCAGCGCCTCCGACTACGAGAACACGGCCGCGGCCATTCTTATCGGCGCCATGCTCAATGGCCGGCAGTGGGTGCCGTAGAAGCCATGCTTCGTCGAGCGCGTCGCAAGTCATCCGCGAGCGCCCGCGATGGCGTCGGGCGCGCGGGTGACAAGCATGTCTTCCTGTTCGACCGGGGCAGTCACATTGTAACGAATGAGGGATAGCCCACCACGTTTGCCTTCGCCCTCATCAAACTGATATTCGGTGATCGCACAATTGGCGACGTCTGCCTCACGATCAATCTGTAGTATCTCGGCCTCGGTCATCCCTTCGATGATATAGCGCAGACACAGCACTACCACCTGGTGGGTGAAGACCATTACATGCCGGTCAGCATGATGCAGCGCGATCGTATCCATAACTGATCGCAAGCGTAGTATGACGTCACACCAGCTCTCGCCACCTGGCGGACGATGATAAAATTTCCCCAGGATCCTGCGAAACTCGGCCTGCTGCGGTTCAATGCTACGTATTCCTGTAGCGGTTAGCCCGTCGAGGATCCCGAATTCCTTTTCCCGCAGCCGTTCATCAAAAAGAATTTCGATGTCGTCCTCGCAGCCTCCGGCGCTACGGAAAAGATCCGCGGTCTGGCAAGCGCGCCGATAGGGCGATGCGAGGAGTACATCAGGACGCGCACCGATTGTCCGTGTGGAATACCAGCGACCGAGCGCGCGAGCCTGATCGCATCCAAGGTCGCTCAAAGGTACGTCGGCATCGCGATCCGACAAATTTATGCGTTCGATATCAGCCTGCATGGCAGCGTCGCGTGCGACATTGCCTGCACTCTGGCCATGACGAACAATCGTCAAGGTCCTGGGCCAATGCATCTGCATCACCGCGTTTCTCCTTTGCCCAGAAATGGATGGGCGGCGCAAATGATCCCGCTTCCTGCGCAGCAGGAGATTGGGATCGCGGATATTTCCTGGCGGCATCGTGTTGAAGCCAGTGAGAGGAGCCGGGAAAGGCCAGGTATTTCAGATGCGTGATGATGTCGAAGCACTGACGCTGATGGCGGAGGAGATTGCCCTCCTAAGGGATCTCGCCAGACAAAATATGAGCGATCCAAGCTGGGTGCTGGTGCGCGCCTGTGCTGAACATATGAACGATATCATGGACCATTTCACACAGGATGAAGGCCATATGCGGGGAGAAATGCCCTGGTGGCGCCAATTTCAAGAAAGGTCCTGATCATGCTGGATCGTGAGTTTCTCAGTACCCGCTTTCGAAATAGCAGCTGGCATCTTCCAAATTGGGAACGATGCCTGGCATATTGATCGAAATCAGGGCTGTGGGCCTTATGCGTGATCGGATGAATTCGTGCGCTTGAAGCCTGCAGAGCGGATCGGATAAACTGCATCAATCGCATTGAACTTTCGGTGAAAAATGCTGGCTTTTGACTGATCCTTGTAAGTGCGCTTGGTTAGCGAATGGCGGATGGACACTCCGGACCTTCGGAGAGATCATGCTGCCACCTTATCATCGCCTTGAAGAATTCGTGCCTCTCACGCCTGCGGAAACTCGGATCGCAGAAGGGTGGACGAGCAGCAAGCGGTCCGTAAAGCGGCATCATATCATCCGCCGAGAAGGCGACCAGGTTGCCGGCGTCTTCTTCCTTCTGGCGGGGTGGGTCGGCTCCTCTGTGATGCTGCGCGACGGTCGTCGACAAATTGTCAAAGTGCATCTGCCGGGCGACATGCTCGGCTTCCCCAGCCTTTCCCTCGTCCATGCTGGCGAAACGCTGGAAGCCCTTACAGATGCAGTTATTTGCCCTATCCCAAATGCCGCCATCGGCAAATTGCTGATGGACAATCCGCGTCTTGCTACAGGCCTGTTCCTTAGCACGCAGAAGGAGCGAGTGGCGCTCATGCAGAAACTGTCCTGGCTGGGCGCGACCTCCGCGCTCGAGCGGATGGTAGCGTTTCTCCTTGACCTGTATGATCGGGCGAAATCGTCAGGGCTGGCGAAGGAAAACCGGTTTGAGGTTCCCCTCACACAGCAACAACTCGGTGAACTGCTTGGTTTGACTGCTGTGCATGTCAATCGGACCCTGAAGCGATTGGATAGCAGCGGATTGCTCGAGCGGCGCAAGGCGCTGGTGAGGCTTATCGATATTGAGGGACTGCAGAAAATGACGGCGAATATTCCACCATGCTTCGCCCATCATGATGCATGGGTCCGGCTAGGGAGTCCGTCATCAGATGCATGATAGACATCCGATAGAGCAATCGCCGCCAAAGGAGGATCAACGGCGCCATTGTAGGTTTGGCCGCCCCCAGCGCCAATGGCGCTGATTCAGTCCGGCTTGGGTTTGAGCTCAAGCATTCCTACACGCCGGATTTTTGCGAACCGATAACGCCGATCATCCTCACCGGGCCGATCATTCATGGGCGAGACAATAATGGTCAAACCGCGCGATAGCAGCGGCGACGCAGGCATCGTCGCTTCGATTTGATTACGCACGCCGCCACGAGGTCAGCCTATGCCAAAGATTCCAATGTCGCATCGCTCAGATGCTCCGGACGGTCAGACGGATAATCGTCGGAAAGCCTCAGATGGAAATAATTTGGGTCGAAGCCGCAACTTTGACGCAGAGCCCTAACATCAGGGACGAAGAGCTGGCCGTTGGCCATTTCGATCAAGCCCTCCTTGCGCATTCGTTGAAGCATGCGGTTGACATGCACAGCAGTCAGCCCGCTAGCATCGGCGAGATCTTCCTGAGTAAGCGGTAATGCGAGGCGGGCGCTCCCAAGCCCGATTGTCCGTCGTCGAAACATTTGGCACAGATGGGATCGTGGATTAGCGGAGAGCGGGCCTCGTCTGGGGCTTGATGTTAGGCGGCGAGCTTGCGGTGAAGCAAGCGGCGATGTTCGATGGTCTTTCGCTTGATGGTTTCGCGGCGCCTGATGATGGCGGGAGCCCTGCCGAAGTAGGCGTCTGCCGGGGTCACGTTGCTCAGGCTCTCGTGGTAGCGCTGGTGATTGTAGTGCTCCACGAACGCCTCGATCTGGGCCTCGAGGTCGCCGGGCAGGAAGTAATTCTCCAGCAGGATGCGGTTCTTCAAGGTCTGGTGCCAGCGCTCAATCTTGCCCTGAGTTTGCGGATGCAACGGGGCTCCGCGAACGTGGCTCATCTGCTGGGCCTCGATGTACTCGGCGAGTTCGCCCGCGATGTAGCCGGGGCCGTTGTCCGATAACAGCCGGGGCTTGTGCAGCACCGTGGCACTATCGCAACCCGAGGCCTTGAGAGCGAGGTCGAGCGTGTCGGTGACGTCCTCGGCGCGCATGTTGGTGCACAGCTTCCAGGCGATGATGTAGCGCGAATAGTCGTCGAGCACGGTCGAAAGGTACATCCAGCCCCACCCGATGATCTTGAAGTAGGTGAAGTCTGTCTGCCACATCTCGTTCGGCCGGGTGGTCTTCGTGTGGAACTGGTCGGCGGCCTTGATCACGGTATAGGCCGGACTGGTGATCAGGTCGTGCGCCTTCAACAGGCGGTAAACCGTGGCCTCCGACACGAAGTAGCGCTTCTCGTCGGTGAAGCGCACGGCCAGTTCGCGGGGGGAGAGTTCGGTCGCATCAAGCGCCATCTCGACGATCTGCTCGCGGACATCCTCGGAAATGCGGTTCCACACCCGGCCTGGCGCACAGGGGCGATCCTCCAGCGATTCGGGGCCGCCTTCGAGGAAGCGATCATACCAGCGGTAGAACGTCCGGCGGGGAATGCCGAGCTTATCCAGCGTGTGCTTGGCGGGCAGGTGCGACTGCTCGACGATCCTGATGATCTCCAGCTTTTCTGCGGCAGGGTACCTCATTCGTCGTCGCCCCCATCCGCGATCATGCTTTTTTTGAGCAGACGGTTTTCCAGCGTCAGATCGGCCACGCATTCCTTGAGGGCACGGGCTTCGCGGCGCAGGTCCTGAACCTCGCCCGTTGTCGCACTGCGGGCGGTGTCACCGGCAAGACGGCGCTTGCCGGCTTCCATGAACTCCTTCGACCAGGTGTAGTAGAGGCTCTGGGCAATGCCTTCACGCCGGCACAGTTCGGCGATGCTGTCCTCGCCGCGCAATCCGTCGAGCACGATGCGGATCTTGTCTTCGGCCGAGAAATGCCGCCGCGTCTGTCGGCGAATATCCTTCACCACGGCTTCGGCAGAGGCCTTCGTCGGCGATTTTCGCAAGGAGGGTTTGGGCTTCATCTGCGTTCCTTCGTCACTACGACGAAGCCCAAACCCTCCTTAAATCTCAACCCATAATCTGTGCCATGGGTGCTGACGCCGGACAGTCGATGACCTCCTTCCCAACCCCGAGATAGTTGTAGGCAAGATCCTTGCGCCCATGGTCGAGAACCTGGGCGATAACCCAGGTCCGGTCATGGATTGTGATCGGAACGCCGGTATTTTGTGAAAGCTCGTCTTCAAGCGCTGCGCGCTCCTTCGATTTGATATACTGGCTCGTCACGCAAACGATGCGGTCGTAGCTGCGGCCGGTCTTTATGAGCCCGTCAACATCCTCGCGGATCTTTCGCTTCCATTCTCCCTTGGCGCTGAATGCAAAGCCCCAGCGTTCGCGGCCCGAATTGGCTTCGCCCTCAAAGAAGATATCGCTGAGTTCGTCGGCAACGGGAAAGCTCTCGCCATCGGCCTTGCTGTCACCGCCGCCATCTGGACCGGTTTGCGCTCTAAGGTTGGGACAGATCGCGCGTTCGCAGAGTTTTCGGCAAAAGATCTCGAAATCGTGAGTCTGGTTACGCCGGGTCAGCGTCTCAAGGTGATAATCGAAGACCGCCCTGTCGAGCTCATAGTCCGTCCGACCAGCGGAGTCGGAATAGATTTCCGGCCGCCTCTCCCGCAGGAACTGGGACGGCAGGATGCCGTGAGAATCATCGTCGGAATCGGTCGGGGCAGAAGCGCTCGCCATGGGAACAAGATTAGAACAGGTTCGCGCGTAGGTCCATGCTACTGGCCACCGGATCGGGGCATTACCCTGTCATCAAGACGAACCTGGATACTCCTCGACGTCCAACAGCTGCTCCTGCATCTTGCCTTCGACGAAATAACCAAGGTCGTGGCGAATATGTCCACAGCGCAAAGAACGATTGCTCGCATAGCGAGGCAAGAAGCGCTTCGGACTCTGTCAGCCCTTCGGATTTTGTGAAGCGCATTCGCCGTAACCCTTACTCAATCGTGCGTGAGGTGCCCGAAGGCCATTGCTTCCGTCAGCACGGCGTGCGCCTCTTTGACCAGCGTAAGGTCGCGATCCCACTGCCCCTCTGGTCCGCCTGTGAATTTTTCTCCGTGAAGAAAGCTATTCCGCACGCGACATACGCCTTGAATTATCAACTCGTGCACGTTGGTGAGCGGCGCGGTTTTCTCTGGTGACCAAGTCATGTCTGCCATCAGTCGACGCGGTGGATCGCCAATGAGTGTCTTGGCGATCTCCTTCTTGACAATATGCGCGAAAAAATCCGTGCCGAGATCGCCGGCGAATGAGTCCCAGTCCGCTTCGGCGACGTCCTTGTTCTTTCGAAGGTAGTCGGAGCGCTTGAGCGCATATTCCGTCCGCCCGAAATCAAGTGCGAACGCTTTGGCGGTTTCGTAAGGGTTTTCCATTGCGCCGCATATTTGGTGCAAGCTCCCCACTTCCCGCAAGCCTTAAGGCAACAATCGCGATTGTTGCTGATTGCGCTTCCCCGAACCCCAGCGGCAGCTTCTGGCAGAACCTACCGCTGGCCGCTCGATCGGCGTAATCTGGCCGGGAGCCGTAGGAATATCGGACGGTCTGCAATTGGGAAGCGAAATTTGCTCGCTGAGCGTCCGACTAGGGTCGGTTGTGATGCATCCGACCACCCGGCCGTGGGATCATTCCGCCGTCCCAACTGGCTTGGCCCAACGACAGCTTTTCATATCATCTGGCGTTCGCAGTCCGCCCTGCGAAGCCGGCCTCCCGTAAACGCGGCGCGGGGGAATATCGGTCGCGGCAAGGCAAAATTCCTGGCGCTAGCTAGGCCTCACATCCTTGATCGGGGAAAAATGAGCGCATCCATGGAGAAGATGCCGCCGCCACGGGCGACAAGGGGAAGCAGGATCGCGGCCCAGCTGAGATGGGTCGGCCATGCTTCGGGATAGACAAATGTCTGGATAACCAGGGCCATGCCCAGCAGGGCGAGCGCCGAAAGCCGTGTGAACAGGCCCAGCAACAGCAATATCGGGAAGAGATGCTCCGCCCAGGTCGCCACTGTTGCAGGAAGGTCGGGGGGGACGATCGGCAGGGCATATTCGGTGCGGAACAGCTCATATGTGCTGTCAGTGATGGTGATGATGCCCTCCACCTTCGTTCGCCCCGACAGGAAGAATATGGCCGCAATACCCAAGCGGGCGACCAGCAGCAGCAGTGCATCAGGCAGCAGTGCCTCGATCCGCCGAACGAAGACATCGCGCATTTTCAGGGACAGACTCATCGTTCGTCTCCAGGAGGGATGGCCGGGACGGAATGGCGCCCCGGCCGCCATTGTCAGGCCTTGGGGGAAAGCGCGCCGTTGCCCTTGGGCGTCTTGATCGATGTACAGGTGCCGGCCTTCACCAGTTTCCAGGCATTGCCTTGATAGTCGACCTTCGACGTACCCGCGCAGCTGGTGCCGGGGCCGGCCGCGCAGTCATTCTTGCCGGCGAGCGAGACGCCGTAGCATTTTTCCATCTTCGGCTTCGTCTCGGCATGGGCGGAGGACGCGGCGAACGCGGTCGCCGAAGCGATGGCGATGCTGGCGGCGATCGCCGCATGAGTGGTACGCATGATGATATCCTCTTCGATCCGTCGCCTCTGCGCGCGGTGACCGGGGGGAAGGCGGGAAGCCCGTGTCACATAGGCGGGTTCGGGGAAGAACAACCTGCGGTTACAATCGAACGGCGCAGAAATTTTCGTCGATGCTGTAACTGATGGCCGGTTCGGCCCGAACATGTGGGCGAGGAGATTGAATGCAGACCACAGAGGAGCATCTGCGCGCATTGATGATTGATGGGCTGGACGGTGATCCCGCCGCCCATGCGGCATTGCTGCGCCTGCTTGTTCCGCTGCTGCGGGGTTTCTATCGGCGCCTTGTTCGCGGCGCCGACGACGATGTCGAGGATATGGTGCAGGACACCCTTATTGCCGTTCACACCCGCCGCGCGACCTATGATCGCGGCCGTGCCTTCACCGCCTGGCTCTATGCAGTCGCTCGTTACAAGATGATCGACCATTTCCGCCGTGTCGGCAGGTTGCGGCCGATCGACGATCTAGAAGACTTGCTGGTCTCCGAAGAATTCGAGGCAAACAGCATGGCGAAGCTCGACATAGACGATCTGCTGGAGCAATTGCCGCCCAAGCAGGCGCGGATGATCCGCGCAACCCGGCTGGAGGGATTGAGCGTCGCCGAAGCGGCAAGTGCGGAGGGCATAGGCGAATCCGACGTGAAGATTTCGGTGCATCGCGGGCTGAAGGCGCTGATGGTGCGGGTGCAGGGGGCAATGCGATGAACACGGACGATCTGATCCGGCATCTTGCCAGCGATACTCGCCCGGTGGCCCGAAACAGCGTCGCGCGGCGGCTGGCCATCGGTATCATCGTTGGCGGGATCGCATCAGCGCTTCTCATTCTGGCTTCGATCGGCATCCGCCCGGATCTGGGCACGGCCATGCAGGGTGCGTCCTTCTGGATGAAATGGGGATATACTTTCTCCCTGTCGATCGCCGCACTGGTGACGACGGCCCAACTCGCGCGCCCCGACAGCGGTCGATTGCGCGGATTGTGGGCGCTTGCGATACCCGTCCTGCTTCTTGCGGCGGTCGGCCTGCTCGAACTGGCGCGCACGCCCTCGTCGCAATGGCTGGCAATGTGGCTCGGCCATAGCTGGAAGAGTTGCCCCTGGCTGGTCCTGTCGCTGTCAGCCCCGATCTTCGCCGGTTTGCTATGGTCCTTCCGCAGGCTCGCCCCGACCCGGTTGCGCGCGGCCGGAGCGGCCGCTGGCCTGTCAGCGGGGGCCTTCGCGGCAACAGTCTACTGTATCCACTGCCCCGAAGTGTCGGCGATTTTCGTCCTGACCTGGTATTCGCTGGGAATATTGCTCGCGACCTTGCTCGGCATGCTGGTCGGGCCGCGGCTGCTGCGCTGGTGAAGCAGAAGCCGCGCCATTGCGCAGCATGTTGCCATCGGTTCGGTAAATTTCTGGCGCCTCTGTAACCGGGGGCCGCTGCAGGCCGAAAGACAGGGGCCAGATTGGCTCAACATTATTTCGGAGAAATCATCATGCTCACCCATAACAGCGGTATCGGCATGGCTGCTTCGGCCGCCGCCATCGCGATCGTTTCAGCAGCAGCGGCACCGGCCGTGGCGCAAGACAGCGGGGATACGAAAGTCGTTCACTGCTACGGCATCAACAGCTGCAAGGGCACGTCGGACTGCAAGACCGCCAGCAACGAATGCAAGGGGCAGAATGTCTGCAAGGGGCATGGTTTCAAGGCCATGACCGTCAAGGCGTGCAAGGCCGCCGGGGGCAGCCTGACCGAGCCGAAATGACGTTTCAATGCCCGGCGTGCACAGGCGCGCCGGGCAGCCTTTATCAGCAGGAAGTTTACCCATGATCCCCTCCTTCTCCGGTTTCGGACTTGGCCTGCGCAAACAGCATTATGCCGACTTTCTGGACCATCGCATCGCGGTCGATTTTCTTGAGGTGATCTCGGAGAATTTCATGATCGACGGCGGTCGGCCGCGACATATTCTGCGCGATGTTCGCGCCCGCTACCCCGTCGCCCTGCACGGCGTATCCATGTCCATCGGCTCGGCCGACGGTCTTGATCGGGCCTATCTCAACCGGCTTCGCGCGCTGGTGGATGACGTCGATCCGCTGTTCGTGTCGGATCACCTGAGCTGGTCGCGGATCGAAGGCTTCAACTCGCACGATCTGTTGCCATTGCCCTACACGGAGGAGGCGCTCGATATCGTAAGCTCCAATATCGACCAGGCGCAGGATGCGCTGGGCCGTGCGATGCTGATAGAGAACCCGTCGACCTATATTGATTTCGCTCCGGCAGACATGACCGAATGGCAGTTCATCGACGCCCTGTGCGCGCGAACCGGCTGCGGACTGCTGCTCGATATCAACAATGTGTTCGTCAGCGCTAGCAATCACGACTTCGATCCTGTCGCCTACCTCGACGGCGTGCCGCATGACCACGTGCGCCAGATTCATCTCGCCGGGCACAGCCATGGCGACCACCTGCTGATCGACACGCACGACCAGGCGGTGCCGCCGTCCGTGTGGCAGCTCTATGCGCATGTCCTGACAAAACTTGGGCCGGTCGCGACGATGATCGAACGCGACGATGCCATCCCGCCGCTGGCCGACCTGCTGGTGGAGCTTTCCACCGCGCGCGGGATTTCCGCCGGGAAGATGGAGGAAGCGGCATGAGCCTGCTGGCGCTTCAGCGCGACATGCGAGACTGGCTGCTACGGGAAGACATGGCTGCCGCCGATCGCATCGGTGCGGCGGCGGGGCCAGGCCTTGCCGTCTATCAGAATAATTACCGCACCCAGCTTGTCACCTGTCTGGAACTCAGCTTTCCGCGCACCCGTGCGTGGATCGGTGAGGATTTGTTTCTTCATGCCGCCGTGCATCATATCGACAGCGTCCCGCCGAGCAGTTGGACATTGGACGCATATGGACGCGATTTTCCGACGACACTTGCACGGCTTCACGCTGACGATCCTGAGATAGCGGAAATCGCTGGTATCGAGCTTGCACTGGAAGAACTGTTCGTCGCAGCCGATAGTCCCGCCGTTGGGCTGGACGGTTTGGGCAATGTCGACTGGGATCGCGCGGTGTTGACGTTTTCGTCGTCGATCGAACTTATGCACCTTCAAACCAATGGTTTTGTCATATGGTCGGCTCTGGTTGATGAGAAAGAACCACCCGCGCCGCAATATCTGGATTTGCCCGATATGGTCATTTTGTGGCGTCAGGGCGAGCAGTGCCGCATCCGGACTATCGACGACGGCGAATTGCAGGCGCTGCTCAAATTGCGTCGTGGCATGACATTCGGCGCACTGTGCCGCGACGTCGCTTTGTCGCTCGGGGAAGAGGCAGGAATGATGCTTGTTGGACGGTGGCTGGGTCTTTGGCTTTCCGACCAAATGGTCGTTGCCATAAACGATCGCGGGCAAGCTGTGCCGCCGTGCTTATAGTCCGGTGTTAAGACCGCGTTTTGCAGATACGGCTAGCGCGGCTCTCTTTGCAGAACGACGAAAATCGGTCGCCAGTTTGCCGACAAAGCGAAAGGTTTGCATCTGGTGACCCGTATCCCGACTCTGAGCGTCTCATAATGATGACGTGGACGGCTCTCCAACCCTCCCGCAGTCTGACCTGCGTATGAGTCGGAAGGAGAGCTCCAATGGGAACGGTCACGACGATTGGTTTAGACCTGGCGAAGAACATGTTCCAGGTGCACGGTGTGGATGCATGCCAATGGTGCAGCGGTATTGCGCCAGCGATTGACGCGCGATCGTTTGCTGAAGTTCTTCGCGAAATTGCCGTCTTGCTTGATCGGAATCGAAGCCTGGGCCTCATCACATTTCTGGGCGCGTCAGCTCATCGCTCTGGGTCATGATGTCAAGCTGATGCCCGCTTAGTATGTGAAGCCGTACGTCAAACGCGGAAAGAACGATGCAGCGGACGCTGAGGCGATCTGCGAAGCAGCCGTGGAAATGATCGGTTTCACATTTTTAGATTGACCAGGCTTAGCACTGCGCCTGGTTTCATTGATCCTGATCAATATGATTTTCAGGAACGAGAGTCAGCCCTCCAGGATTATTCCGCCATATCATATGAAAGGACTGGATGTGGCTACGCAGCTCAAAGCTGACGGATCTCAATTTCTGCAACAGGAATTTCAGGAGGTGCTGAGCCGCTGGAATCGCGAACGGCTATCGCCCACTTTTCCAGAGGACATGTCAGCTAGTCGCTTCGACAATGATCGCCATATGCTTCGTCTGGAGATGGGATTTCTTGAGGAGTTGCGGCGGGAAGTCATGGTTGAGGCGCGCGAGGCGCCAACGGACCCTGATCGCTTCATCGCCTGGTTCGAGAATCTCAAGGCGAGTGGGCCTGGACAGCATGACCGTCTTTTCCCGTGGCTCGCTGAACAGGCGGACCGAGATGAGCTTCGATGGTTCCTGTCGCAGGAAGCTGCGGGCGAAGCAGGTTTCGACGATCTGGTCGCAATGACGCAAGTCAAGCTGCCGGCGCGCGCCAAGCTCGAACTGGCGCGCAATTACTGGGACGAGATGGGCCGGGGTAACGCGAAGGGCATGCATGGGCCGATGCTGGGCCAGCTGGTCGATACTCTCGACCTCGATACGCGTATCGAAAATACTGCCTGGGAAAGTCTGGCGCTCGCCAATGCCATGACGGCCATGGCCTCCTTACGTTGCTATGCTTGGCACAGCGTCGGCGCCCTGGGAGTGATCGAGCTTACCGCGCCCGATCGGTCCGCGTATACTGCCAGGGGGTTGAAGCGCGTCGGCCTGTCTGGGTCCGAACGACGCTATTTCGATCTCCATGCCGTACTCGATATCAAGCACAGCCGTGAATGGAATGATGAGGCAATCTACCCACTGGTCGCGGAAGATCCCCGCCGTGCAACCGCCATGGCGGAAGGAGCGCTGATCCGCCTGCGCTGCGGGGAGCGTTGTTTCGAGCGATATCGTGCTCATTTCGGATTGGCCTAAAAGATGAGTAACCGCATCCTGCTGGTCGAGGACGACCCTGCCGTCGCCGCCGTCATCGCTAACATATTGGAGGACGCCAACTATGCGGTAGACGGGCCTTACCAAACGCTCGCCGACGGTATCGCTGCCGTGGCTGAAGATATGCCGTCCGCTGCTGTGCTGGATATTCGGTTGAAAGATGGCGACGTCGGCCTTTTGGCAGGTGATCTTGATCTGTACGGCATCCCCTATGTCTTTTGTTCAGGCGCCCCGGACTTCGCGTTAATGCGCAAACATCCCACTGCCCCTTTGATCCTTAAACCGCTGCTTCCGACCGAACTTGAGCGCATGCTTCAAACTATGCTGCACTGAGCGCCGGCAGGCCGAACGCGAGGGATCGCCCACGGCGGCGACCGGCAGATTTTTTGCCCTGGGAACTGGGCTGCAACCGGAGCGTCGAACTGAACAGATATGCTTGGCGATCGTCGCGCCTATTGGACCAGGCATCCGCGTTGTACCTTCCATTTCGTCTCGACGACGTGCCCATGGCTCAATGCCGTCGACCGCTTTTCGCTAAGCTCACAGGTCGCGGTCGAAAAGACGGCATATTTCATTCCGTCGTCGATCTGCAGGCCGCCATCAACCTCTTTATCAAGGAGAATAACGAGGCCCCCCGCCCTTGCATCTGGAAGGTCGATCTGGACGAAATTATGCACGGGCACCAAATGTCGGATTCAACCCACTGGCCCAGACAGCTGGCGCTCTTCGCATCCCCTTTTTTGGTAGCCTCTCGGGGCGCTACGCCCACCCAGCTATTGACCAGCGTACCAGCCTGCCAGCGCCTTTGACCAAAATGGCCACTCCACCCCAATCCATCTCGATGGAAAAAAGCCAAAGTCGCTGCCTTCAGCGATTTCGAGCGCGCCTCGATCTGTAACGCCTTCCAGCTTTCCCGTGCCAGGGAGATGGAACCGCACTCTACGTGCCTCGGTTCTAACAAAGGGGAAAAGCGTAGGCGGGATCGGCATAGGAATGAGCGAAACAGTGACGAGCGGAAACGGCACCGCCGATGCTCAAAGGATTGAAGCGGAAGTTTTAGGCCTCGACGCAGGGACGGATCCCTTCGTAGCTGCGGTGCGCGCCACGCGCATGCCGATGATCATAACCAATCCACGTTTGCACGATAATCCGGTGGTGTTTGCGAATGACTCCTTCTGTCGGCTGACGGGTTACGAGCGCGACGAGATACTGGGTCGCAACTGCCGATTTCTGCAGGGGTCCGAAACGGATCCGACGGATGTCCAGGCGATTCATGATGCGGTGGAGGCGGTGCGCCCGATCGAGATCGACATTCGCAATTATCGCAAGTGCGGGGAGCCATTCTGGAACCGGCTCCTCCTTGCCCCCGTATTCGACGGGGCGGGAAAGCTCGCATATTTCTTCGCCAGCCAGGTCGATGTGACGCTGGAGCGCGAACGTCTTGAGGGACTCGAAAATTCGAACGCCGTCCTCATGGCCGAAATTACCAGCCGGCTCCAACGCCAGAACGAGCAGGAGCGCGAGCTCGATTTCGCCCTTCGCGCCGGAAAGTTCGGGACATGGAGTATCAATTTCGAGACCGGAGAGCTCGCCTCCTCTCCGGCGTGCCGGGCACTGTTTGGCGTAGATACGGAAAAGCCGTTTACATATGATGACCGCCTGGCGGCTATTCATCCCGCCGATCGTGCGGCTAACATCGATGCGATCGACCTGACACGGCGTACGGGTGTGGACTTCGATGTGACCTACCGGATCGTCACGCCGGGGGGGGAAATCCGGTGGTTGACCTCTCGCGGTCAGCCGTTTCTCAATGCCGACGGCAAACCTGTTCGGCTTGCAGGCATATCTTCGGACGTTACGGAGCTGAGGCGCGCCGAGCGGATGCGCAATGCGCTGGTCGAACTCAGCAATGTCGTGCGCGACGTGCAGGACCCTGCAGACATCTCCTTTGCTGCATCCCGGATATTGGGCGAGGCGCTGGAGGTCAGCAGGGCGGGCTATGGCGTCATTGATCCGGCTCTTGAGACGATCACGATCGAGCGCGACTGGAATGCCGAAGGGATATCGTCCTTGGCCGGGGTGCTGCAGTTTCGGGATTATGGATCCTACATCGAGGATCTCAAGCGCGGGAAAGACGTCATTATTGCCGATGCCGACCTTGATCCGCGGTCGGTGGAGGGAGCCGATGCGCTCAAGGCCATAAGCGCGCAGGCTGTGGTCAATATGCCGCTCACTGAACAGGGCGGCCTTGTCGCGTTGCTCTATCTCAATCATGCCACCGCACGCGACTGGCTCGACGACGAGATCGCTTTCGTCCGTGAAGTTGCGGAACGAACCCGAGTTGCTACCGAACGGCGACGGGCGGAAATCGAACTTCGCGAGCTGGCGGCCTCTCTGGAGCAACAGGTCGAGGAGAGAACGCGAGACCTGATAGCCGCCGAAGAAGCGCTGCGCCAATCGCAGAAAATGGAGGCTGTTGGGCAGTTGACCGGTGGACTGGCGCATGACTTCAACAACCTGCTCACCGGGATCACTGGTGGGCTTGAGATGATCCAGATTCGTCGGGCGCAGGGTCGGCATGAGGATGTGGACCGCTATGTACACGCTGCGCAAGGTGCCGCGCGGCGCGCGGCAGCGCTGACACACAGGCTGTTGGCTTTTTCCCGTCGTCAGACTCTTGCTCCAAAACCAACCTGCGTTGTCGACCTCGTGAATGGCATGGTCGACCTCGTCATGCGCACTGTGGGGCCGGCTATTGAGGTGGAGGCGGTCAACGGGGTAGGGCTTTGGCCAGTCCTTGTGGATCCGAGCCAGCTGGAAAACGCTCTTCTCAATCTGTGTATCAATGCGCGAGACGCAATGCCCGATGGCGGCAAGATAACGATCGAGACAGGAAACCGATGGCTGGATCGCCGGACTGCTGTTGAGCGAGACATGGAACCAGGGCAATATGTCTCCCTGTGTGTTTCGGATACCGGCACAGGGATGAGCAAGGAGACAATCTCCAAGGCATTTGATCCATTCTTTACGACCAAACCCATAGGGATGGGAACGGGGCTCGGCCTCTCTATGATCTATGGATTCACACGTCAGTCCGGTGGGCAGACCCGGATCTATTCGGAGCTCGGTCGCGGCTCAACGATATGTCTCTATCTTCCACGCCATCTGGGGGAAGCGGGCACTCCCGCAACACCGGAAGCCGAGCCGGCGCTGGCGCCTCAAGCACGCGAAGGCGAAACCGTTCTGGTGATTGATGACGAGCCCACTGTGCGGATGCTGGTCGTAGAGATTCTAGAAGGGCTTGGCTATGGTGCGCTCGAAGCGATAGACGGCGCGGCAGGGCTAAAAATTCTTGAGAGCGATGCACGAGTGGACCTGCTTATCACTGATGTCGGCTTGCCTGGTGGAATGAACGGCAGGCAGGTGGCAGATGCAGCCCGTGTGAACAGGCCAGATCTCAAGATTCTCTTCATCACCGGTTATGCGGAAAATGCGGTATTGAGCCACGGGCATCTTGATCCCGGTATGCACGTCCTCACCAAGCCTTTTTCGATGGAGGCCATGAAGCAGCGCATCACCGATCTGCTTCACTGAGAAATTGGATGCGGAGAAAAGGGCCGATCGCACGTTTTCCGCGCCTTTCCACGCGATCGCCGCCGTTTACATTGAACTTCTTCCGGCCAGATGACACTTACGCCCAGCTCGACCTCTGTGCGCAGCCGCTGAATTGCATGACGCTTGATGCACCGGCTTACTTCGCGCCGTGGATCTTGTCGCTTGCGTCGCGATCCCCTCGAGCTTGGCCACCCACCACCAAAAGAAAGCGCCCGCGGTTGTGCCGACCGTGCCGGAGAGGATGACGAAAATGATATTGAGTTCGCCGTCAGCCGCCGAATATCCCGCAAGCGGCATGATAACCTCGGACGGTATCGGCGGGAAAATATTCTCCAGCATCATCAAAAGAGCGATCGCCCAATAACCAAGCTGTCCAACAAGCTCGGTAATCCACTGCGTCATCGCCACGTACTCGAATTTCGCCCTTCCCTGTGCAGGGATAGCAGGTATTGCACCATTGAGAGGGGTTGCGCCCGGGTCAGGCCAGCTTGAGCCCTTCCTGATTCATCCGGCGCGCAAGATAATCGCCATCTGCCTTTTCCAAGGCCAACTTAAGCCGAGGAAAGAGATCATGCTCTTCGTCGCGCATATGAGTTTCGATGTCGCGGCGAAAATTTGCCAATTTAAGCTGGAAAGCGTCGTTATCCTTCACAAGGTCTGTGAGTTTATAAAGATATTGCTTCACATAACCATGCTCGGCATGGAGCGTGTAGGATTCCGCCAGAAGACCATGCTGGCGCATAGCGGGGTAAATTGCATTCTCCTCTTCCAGCGCATGTTTGCCCAATGCGTGCTTGAGCTGCGCTAGAAGGATGAGCCGTTTGGTGGACGTCGTACATAAGGCTCCCCCCATCTGGATGCTCGAACAGAATGAGAGGGGGAATCCAACCAACACAAGTTAGGCGGGCGGGAGCTGAACCGATTTTATCGGAACAGTCGCGTCGTTATCAGGTTGCTTACCGAGGGTTTAAGCGAACGCGCAGCGGTGGTTGACCACCTCCGGCAGGAACGCTTTGGACATCACAAAAGAATGCAGGAGACGATCATGGCAGACCTGACCGCTATTGTTGAACATATGGAAATAATCGGAGCGGATGGCGTCCACATCGGGACCGTGGACCGGCTTGAAGGTGACAGGATCAAAATGGTGAAGGCCGATAGCGGTTCTCATGGTGACCATCATCACTTCATCTCGACCGGTCTGGTTGCTGCGGTGGAAGACGATCAGGTTCGCCTTTCGGCTAATGCCGATTCCGCCATCCTGCTCGAAGAGGAACAGGATGGCGGTGCTATCATGGACGATGGCCGACAGCCTGGCGAAGGCTAAGGATTGGAGCATGACGCACACGGTAAGAAAAAGGCATGAGGACGATGTCGGGCTGATGACCGACAAGGAACTGATCGACAATTGGGAGGCAGCCTCCAGGGAGGAGATCGAAAACCCTTCTTCCTTTCTGCGAGCTGTCATCGATGCGATGGCCAAGCGGGACATCTCATCTTCATCGGATCCGCGGGTAGCGTGATGAAAAAGCCCCTGAGGCGCTGATGATGCGGTTTTGTGGAAAAGCCATGGTACCAAAGCGCATGGTAATGTGGTGAATAAAGTTATGGCACCAAACCATATCAAAATTCACAAATTATCACCCTCCCGGCACAACTGAGAATACATACTGAAATGCAATAAAAGCAGGCGTAATGATCGTTTCGCCATATTACCAATTGACCGTTTTAAACACAAATTAAACTTCTCAACTATGTTCGTTGGATGACATATCTCCGTCACCACGCAATTGGCAATGAAGCATCCTGCCGATGGCGGGAATTTGGCGTTCTTGTATTATTCATTTTTTGGGGGCTATGTCTGACAAACAGAGGCGTTGCCTGAAGACAAGATAGTGGTCAACAATAACGCTACTGTGCATACCGGCCCATCCTGCGATCAAAAGCCCAGATATGATCGAGTGTCCCGAAATTGACGTCGAAATGGGTATCCATGTCCTAATATTACGGTAGGAAACTCTCGTCCAATTAATCGGCTAATCAGTTCCTATTCTTTTTGTAATAATGCCCCCGAGCACCCGGCGTGTCCTCCGACCAACGCGCACGCATCGCATATTGCTGCGCCATCTCCCAATGCAGCCGCTTGGCGAGAGGATTTGCAATTTTCTCGGCAGTGGCAAGCTCCTGAATCTCACGCCGGCGAAAATAGGCCGCATCGTCCTGATGGTGCATCGTCGTCTCTCCTCATCTCGCCATGGAATGACTCCTGGTCACCCAGCCTTCCATTACATGGATCAATTTAAAGCTATCGCCAATTGAAGGCGTCTCGAGCCATGCATTTGATCAGAAAGCAAATTCTCGCTCTTCCTAACTTAAGTGGGAAAGTTTCTTGCGATCACAGCCGGACACGAACCCCTGTTGCCGTGTTGGGAAAAACAAAATGGAAGGAGAGCCAACATGCCACGTGGAGACAAGTCGAGCTATACGGACAAGCAAAAGCGCAAAGCGGAGCACATCGAAGAAGGCTATGAAGATCGGGGCGTAAGCCATGAGGAAGCCGAGCGCCGTGCGTGGGCAACAGTCAACAAGGAAACCGGTGGCGGCAAGAAATCCGGATCAGGACGTGGCAAGGCAGAAAACCACGATTCATCCAGAAAAGGCGGCCGCATTGGCGGATCAGATCAAAGTCATGCGAAGCGATCGCAAGCAGCGAAAAAAGGTTGGGAGACCCGACGCAAGCAGGCGAATGGCTGATGTCCATCCATAAGATGATATCGCTCCATCCAGACGTAGGGCAGGATTTTAATCCGCTTTTGGCCACCGCGGCACGCCACGCGATGTTCTGCGCTGAAATGTGTACCTCATGCGCAGACGCTTGCATGGCAGAGAAAATGGAGATGACGCAGTGCATCCGGTCATGCCTTGATTGCGCGGACGTCTGTACAGCGATGGGTCGGATCGCCGTGCGGCGCTCGGGCTTCAATATCGAAGTTGTCGGAGTGATGCTAGACAGTTGCGCCCGCATTTGTGATCTGTGCGCGGCCCAATGCGGTCGATATGAGCATGCGCATTGCAAACTTTGCGCTGACATGTGCCGCGAATGCGCGGCAGATTGCCGCGCAGCGCTTCCTACCGTCCGATGACGCCGAGCCACATGATCCGGTCGTCGGAAAGTGACGGGACTTGCCAAGGATATCATCGACGGCTGATGCGGCTCAGTTGCTGACTTTGATCTGTAGGACCCGATAAGGCAGAGGCTGCCCCCACAATTATAATTGGCAAGACAGGAACCGAAGTTCTGAGCCAGGCCGTCAGGCGGCCTTGCCATTGACCGGATTTGGGCGGACATTTTCGTTTGCCGCCTCCATCTTGGGCAGAGTAACCGTCAACCCGCCGTTCTTGAAAGCTGCGTTAGCGTTGTCACGGTCGATGTCCTCGGGCAGCCGGATACGGCGTTCAAAGCAGCTATCGCTGCGCTCGGGATAACCAAAGTCCTTGTTTTCAACTTTGTACCGCCTCTCTCCCCGGAGCGTGAGCGCACCGCCTTCAACGGTAATATCCACATCCTTTCGTCGAGACCCGGCAGTTTGGCCGTAGCGCGGATCTCCTTGTCGGTCTCGCCGAGCTCGACATGCGGCCAGCCGGCAGCGCGGTACAATCCAGCCAATGCGGGTACGCCGAAGGCGCGGAAGAGGCCATCGAACTGCCGGTCCACCTCGCGGTGGAGCGAGAGCATCGGGTGGGTATCGCTGTCTCGGCCGCCCTCGGCACTGACCGGGACGGGGAGCCGGTTTTCCTGCCGCCTCCAGGGAATGAGATCACGAAAAGCCATGATAGTCATCTCCTTTTCTGGCTGGAAGGGGTAGGCCTACCGGGCCGCTGGATGCGGCCCGGCAAACCCTTTGGTCGGGGATCAGGCTGCTTCGCGGACCTCATCCCTAGGTGCTTCGATCTGATCCTGGGCGGCCTTGCCCCCAGCGATCTCAATTCGGCGCGGTTTCATCGCCTCGGGCACCACGCGCCTGAGCGTGATGCTCAGCAAGCCGTTCTCGAAACGGGCATCGCCAGCTTCCACGAAATCGGCAAGCTGGAAGCGCCGCTCGAACGTACGCGTGGCGATGCCCCGGTGCAGATACTCGCCCTGGCCGTTGTCCTCGGCACGCTTGCCGGTCACGGTGAGCAGATTCTGCTGGGCCACCACTTCAATGTCCTCGGGGCGGAAACCTGCGACAGCGAGCGTGATGCGATAGCTGTCTTCGCCTTCTCTCAGAATATCAAAGGGTGGATAGCCATCGTCTTCGCGCGCGCCTGCCTCGAGCAGGTTGAACAGCCGATCAAAACCCACGGTTGAGCGTCGATACGGCGAAAAGTCAAAAGCACTGGTTCTCATTTCCAAATCCTCCTGATTGAGCAATTCGGGCATGAGAAGCGCCGGAGAGAGCCGGCGCTCTCAATGTCCACCGGACCCAGGTTTCGGCGTCCGGCGAGGAAAAATTAGGAAGCAATAAACCGGTTTCAAGAGGCATTTTTCAGCTAGCGCTGGCGTGCGTTCTTCATCCGCTCAAGGCGCCGATGGTCGAGACTAAAGCCGCGCTTGTCCTTGGAGCTGCTACAGGGCTTATGGAGCGTCCGTACTGGGAACCATATACGTCGTAGGAACGGAGCAATGTCGAGAGAAGCCCCTTCTGCGTTGACGTCGCCGCTCGCGAGGAGATCGAGGCGAAGTTCCTTGTCAGTCAACATTGGTCAAGTGCATGAGCAACTCGCCGAGTGACCACGTGTAATCGACGTTACCGGCACTTGGCGCCCCCATATGCATATCCCAGGCCCAAACTCAAATTCCGGCCAATTGGTCAGCTTCTGCGAAGCGATCTTGAAAGCCGTCAAGTCTGGCCGATGAGTGAGCCTTAGTTTATGAGGCTATCCCCGCAAGGGATAAGCCATCACGATGGGCAATCCCCAGCTATCGTCCATGTCGTGTCCTTACCGCTGGATAGTCTATGCAAAAGCCGCCCTCGGTACGAGGCCGTAGCCCTATTAAAGGGCAGAAGGCGGCCTACGGCAAAGCGCCAGTCTTGATACGTCAGCGTCTAGCCCATTTCTCCAGCCGGGCCTGATACTTTTTGCGCGCTCTGTCGCGGGCGGTCTCCAGCTTCGTCATACGCTTATCGCCTTCCGCCTGCAAAGCGCGGCGCTCAGCGTCGAGAGCACGCCGCCTTGCTTCGATGTCTGCCAGGCTCTGCTTGAGATTAGCAGCCGCTTGTTCGAGCGCTATCTGGGCTGCATCGAGTTTTGCGCGGCTGGGGCGCGGAACCTTCTTCCTTGGCGTCGGCGCGATGGGCGGCGCGTCGGCTTTCGCCACATTCTCCGTAGATATTCGTCTGCCTTTCGGGCGACTGCGATGTGGTGGCGACTTTGGCTCGGCAGCCTCGAAATGGTCAGCCGCACTGCCCCGGCTGACCTTAATTACGACTCCGGGCTTCGCGAGCGGCTCACCCATCAGCTTGGGGTCGGTGACCTTTTCTGCAATCCCGCGCGCAAAGAGGTCGGCGTCGGATCCCCACGCGGCCAGTGCAGCTTTCTGACTTGGCGCCGCTACATAGGCGTCGTGGAAGCCGGCGGGCGTGCGGAAGACCTTGAGTTTCGCCATAGAGGGGAAACAGCTGTCCTGGCGCCCCCGTTCCGATCCTGGCCTTTGATGCAGATTATCGGTGCAACCCGTCTAACCCATCCGTCAACCGCCCATCGCCTCGTGATGATCCATAGTTGCTCGCTTGAATGACTGGTGACCAGATTAATTCCGTCGCTACATGAAAGAGGCCGCTTGAAAGCAGGACGGTCGCCCTCTTTCATCGCGCCTCCGTCGAGACTGACATCAGCAATTGTCCCAAAAGCGTGAGAAATCATGTCAGAGATTGATTTTGTTAAGCGTGATTTTTGCGGCGGGAATCGAAACTTCAAATGCGTCGGGAGGATTTTAGAGCGGAGAATAAGTCGAGGAGCAGATATGGCCGACGTGCAAAATGCCGCTTCTTACCCCACTTCCGTGGCTTCGGGGGGAACGAGCGATTTGAAGGCCCGGCTCATTGCCGCCGCCGAATTTCTCAAAAGCCCGAACACGGTCGGCTCTTCATTTCCAGCATCGCACTGGCTGATCGACCGAATGCTGCACGGCGTTGATTGGTCTCAGGTAACGACGATGCTCGAATATGGGCCAGGTACCGGCGCGTTCACTAGCGCCATTCTCGCTCACCTCCGACCGCATGCCAGGCTGATTGCCATCGACACCAGCCCGTCATTCACCGACCATTTGGCTTCGGCAATTCCGGACAGGCGTTTGCACGTCATCACTGGATCGGCCACAGATGCTCAGCAGTATATGGCGGATCTCGGCCTTTCGCAGGCCGATTGCATAATTTCGGGCTTACCATTTTCGACACTTGAGCCTGCAATCGCAACGCAGATCATTGATCGCAGCGTGCAGCTCTTATCCCCTGATGGGCTCTTCATGGCTTATCAAATGCGCAAGGCTGTACGCCCACTCCTCGAGCAGCGATTTTCGTCAGTGCACGCCGCATATGAATGGCGCAACATTCCACCATGCCATCTGTTCTGGGCGTCGAAACCTAATAAATGATGGTTTAAAGAGCGACGGAGCTTCCGGTCTGAGACGTGGCGTGCCTCACGGTCGCTGATTATAGGAGGGGCCGGTATGCTCAGTCGCAACATTGTTGCCGACGGCTTGATCCTGCTCGAGCTCTTCTCCGTGCCACAGGTTTCTGCCGACAAATATGATGATGAAAATGGCGATGATAGTGCCGACAACAAAAGCACCGGCTTTTCCGAGCCGGTGTGCAGAAGGCTTTTCGTTGGGCGACATCACTTAATGCCTTCAAGAAGGATTTCGCCTTCTTTCTCGCCGTCCCAATAATGGGCGCGTTCGCCAATCACCTGGATCAGAACCAGGCCGGGAGTTTGAATGCCCTGCGGCCACCACCGTTCGAGCCCCTTCGTCCAATGGGCTTCAAACTGAGTCCGGTCTCTGATCAAGGCGGCTCGCCCTTCGACCGCGACGAAAAAAGGACGGTGGCCCAGCAGACCGGATTTGCCCTGATAGCTAAGATTGACAGCTGAATCGGCTTCCATGTCCGAAACCATGAAGGCGGTTTCGTCTGTGAAGAACCACGCCGTGCCGTCATAATCGACTTCGCGATTATTGCTCATCGGACGCGAACCAATGGCACCGCCTTTGGCACGAGTTGCAAGCATCGCGAAATCGATGTCCTTCATCTTCCGGGACAGGTCTTCGAGCGACAATGACATGACTCTCTCCTTCCCTCCCTCAACGCATGACGCGGCTTGTCGGGCCAATGCGTTGGAAAAGACTATCGATCCGCAAGTCTATAAGCCTGAGATGGCATTTCTCCGGCCGCTTGCTGGTGGGGGGTAGACGATCTGCGACCTCCCCGAACCATTTCCTCGATCCAGGTGAGCAGCAACTGGTTGTATGCGCGCCGGCAGCCCTCGTTCCGCAACGAATGATCGGCTCCTTTGAGGATACGGTAGCTCAAGGAATTACTGTTGTGAAACGCCGACATATAGGAGCTGATTGTCTCGTGCGGGACATAGTCATCATGTTCTGACTCCACGATGAGCACATCGCCTGCAAATCGCTCGCATGCTGCCAGCGCCTTGTCCTCTCGCCCCGTCCGGAAGCGTGCCCGATAGGCATTGATGAGGTCGCGATCCAGCATCGCCTTGGGGACATCCCAATGTTCGTCCGGATAGAGAGCAGGCACACGTAAGGCCAGCCAGTTGACCGGACGGACTGCGGTGAGAAGGGTGGCAAGATAGCCGCCATAACTTGTACCCACGACTGCAATCGCAGATGGGTCGACCTGGTCCTGGCCGACAAGATAGTCGTAAGCGGCCACGACATCGGCAAGACCATGGGATCGTGTCACTCTGTTACGTTCTTCGGCGTGCCGGGCATGGCCTCGCAGATCAAAGGTGAAGCAGATACAGCCCAGCTGCGCGATCTCTTCGGCGCGCACCATGTCCTGATCGCGCGAACCGCCCCAGCCGTGAATGAAGAGTATGCCAGGAACAAGCTTGTCCGGTGACAGGATCGTCGCCTCAAGACTTTCCCCTTCGACATCGAAGCATATCTGGCTGCCTGTCATTCCAGCTCCATTGCATATTTTGTCATCGGTCCCGCGACCGCATCGATACCGCTATAATAGACGATGCTACCGATCGGTGCGGCGTCGATTTCACCATAAATCTCCATCGTGGCGCATGTAACCGCCGACAATTCGGGATCGCGCGCAAAGGCTTTGAAAGCCGCTATTTCGGCGCCACTCGCGCCGCCCGCCCGCCAACTTTGTTCAAGGACGCCAATGCGTATTTCGCCGGAAGAATTAATCCCGGCAGCGACATCATAGTTGCGGCGAGAGGCCATCAGATCCGGGTAGAATTTCGAAACGATCGCATCATATGCGATCGCCTTTTTGATACCCTGCTTCAGATCGTCTGCAAGATCGAGTCCGGCCAGTCGTTCAAAGCCACCCCTCACAACATGCAGGGTCGAGCCGCCATAGACGGTGGCGCCGTCATTGTTGGTGGCGAGACGCTGCGTGCCCCAATAGGAGATCAAGTCTCCAAAAAGGCATGTCATGCCGACGCTGTAGGTGATGACATTGTCGAGATTCTCTTCAATCACGACGCCATGACGGGCAACAGCCTCCGTATCAAGTTGGGCTATCGCTTCTTCCAGTTTCCGAGGCGAGGTAACGACAAATTGTCCGAGCCCTGCCGTCGCTTCAACTTCCTTCAGGCGGATTGCACCCTGTTTAAGCAAGTCGAGGCCGGCGGCGCGCACAGCATCCACACTGAAAGCTGACCAGCCGGAGAGAACATGAGGCGCGAGCGCAGCGCCCAGTTCCGAGTGCCATCCCACGGGCACTGCATCACTGCTTTGGAAAAGCGGATGAGTGATGACCTTGCTTCCCACGAAGGCATGGGGAACCACACCGCCGTAAATCTGGCTCTCATCGCTTATGCCCAGTTGCCGCGCCATGGCTAGGTCGATCGTGCTTGCCGGAATGAAGAGCGTCTTCTGCGCACTATCATCCAACGCCGAAAATCCTGGCGGGTCATGTTCGACGAATGTCGCTTCGCCAAGGCGGGCAATCCTTCGGGCAAGTTCGGCTCTGGCGACCCTGTCATGCTCGTTGTTCATCGCGCCGGACTGGGCGGGACAGATCTTCACGAAACGGGTCTGATGCGAACTGGCCATTAAACCTCTCAGATCCTTGAGGCTCTGCCGCTAGGCCGTTTTCAAACAACCAGGTGACACAGCTTATTATCCATATGCCTGGCGTGGCGACTCGGCGGGCCTTGCCCTAAATAGCGTTGACTGGCGGCATCAGCGGAGGATGGTGCATGCAATCGCTTTTGGGATGCCTAGCCAGTTCACCTCGTTCACACCCATGGAGCGCCCCTCCAACGTCCCGATCCTGGGGCGACCTCATTCGGACGGCTCGAAGCGCGGCAGGGACGGTTTGAGCTCGCGCTCGAAAAATTCGATGAAGCCCGCCTGATCGTCTCCAGGGCACGTCAGCACAATATGATCGAAGCCAGCGTCCACATACTGTGAGATCAACTGAATATGGGTCTGAACGTCCGGACCGGCTGACACCTTCGCTGCCAGATCTTCAGGTCGGACATACTGGCTAGCAGCCTCAAAGCCTTGGACCGAGGGAATCTCGCTGTTGACCGACCAATCGAAGGCAGAGAAGCGAAATCTGTCGCGTGCGATCTCCAACCCTCTTTCAGCGCTGGATGCATATGCGATGACGGCCTCCGCATAGCAGGCCTCACGATTGCCGGCCCTGGCTTCATAGCCTTTTACCAGATCGCTTTCCGGCGCGGTTGTCATGATCCCGTCACCTTTTTCCGCGGCAAGAGCGACAGACGCTGGACCGCTAACGCCAACGATGACAGGAATCGGTTTGGTCGGAAGATCGTAGAGCTGGGCATGGTCGATAAGGAAATGCTTCCCTTTCCAGCTATGGACGCCGCCCTCCCAAAGAAGGCGAAGAATATCGATCGCTTCGCCGAGCATGTCGTGCCTCTCCGGCACTGAGGGCCACCGCACCCCTGTAACATGTTCATTCAGTCGTTCACCCGCTCCCACCGCCAGGGTGAAGCGATTGTCACTCATGATAGCGACAGTGGCGGCGGCCTGCGCAACGATGACAGGATGATAGCGCAGGATCGGGCAGGTGAGGCCGGTCGCGATGCCGATCCGATCGGTCGCATGGGCGATGGCCCCTAGGACGCTCCAGGCAAAGGGGGCATGCCCCTGGGATTCGAGCCAAGGATGGAAATGATCTGAGATAGAGACGAAGTCAAACCCCGCATTCTCTGCACGGATCGCGTTTTCCACGAGCGCTTTTGGCCCATGCTCCTCTGTCATCAGCTTATATCCGAACTTCGGCATGGTCTCTTCCTCGATATGTTCGGGATGTTGGCGAAAAACGTCGGATGCGAGCTCTCTTTCGGCACTGGAGCGCTCGAGTTCGGCCGCGCGCCCTTCGCAATGCCGGCTCAGGTGGGGATCAGATTGACAGCTGTCGGTTTGGCCGCCGGCAAGCCTGCGGCCTTGGCCTGAACAACCAGCTCTTCCTTGCGTGCAAGCATCTGATCCCGCAGGACAATCAGGTCGACATCGGTCGCGCGACATTGCGCAAACATGCCTTCTCCACGCATTTCCTCTTCGTGGACATGGTGCTTAATCTCCTCAGACAACACCTTGACCTTGGCCTCGTAGAATTTGTCGTCCCAAGAGCCAGCCTCGATGTCGTTGATCAGCACCTTGGCGCCGTCATGCTCGACATAGGCTTCCTCAAGCGTATCGGCCTCGATCTTGCCCTCGAACGCGGGATAGAAAATCTCTTCCTCTATCAGCGTATGGATCTTGAGTTCGGTGCAGATCTGGTGGGCGATGTCGCCCTTTTTCTTGCCAGTCGCAGCTTTCTCGAACTGCTCGAAAAGCTCTTCAACCTTGCGATGATCGGCCTTTAGGAGGGCGATGGCATCGGAATATTCGGCCTTGGCCATGTGGGGTCTCCTTAGTGGTTCTATCCGCTAAGGAAGCCGTAAATTGCCGAAGGGTTCCGAGCGCCAATTTCACCTAATCCACCTCAATAATCTGGATCAGGCGGAACACATTTTTTCGCATGGTCTGCGGCGTGTGCATTGACGATGGCTCAAAAGCGACTTCATCGCATTTCGCGCACGGAGATGCTCATTGTGACCTTTCCAGGTGGTTGCTGAACCTGCCTCGCTGCCCTGTCCATCGCGCAACGCCTGGCACGCAGCTTTACGGAGCCGCTTATTGGTCATTTTGAGCATAGAGTCCTGGCACAGCGTTTCTTGCGTCTCGCGACGGCATTTCGATGCCTCTTCGCACATCATTTGAGCCAAACCCGCACTGCTCTAAGATCATGCATCCAAGTCAAATCTGCCTTTCGATCGCCTACCAAAATAACGGACATAAAAATCTTAGCTAATCGTCGGAACATGACCGCTAATTTTCTAGTCGTGATCGCACAGCCAAATATACTGGTACATCATCATGAATTATGCGCGTGCAGCGCTTACAAGTTTTGGCGACCGCAATCGTTGCGTGCCAAGCAAACGCTACAATTCCCCCAATCAGTATCTGCGATTTAATAGAAGGGCGACTTCCATCGCTGAAAGTCGCCCTCTTTAGCCTCACTCATCAGAATAGATTGATAAGGCCTGGGCCATCACTCCTAGCGCCAGTCAGGCGATATGCTTTCGTCATCCCCGTCACGTGACGGAGCCGCCTGCTCGCCTGCAGAAGCTTGAGAAAATTTACGCCTTACGCCGGCTTCTGTCGAACGCAGCTGATCAAGGCGATCAGACCAATATTGCATCATCTGCACGCGTTCGCCCCAATGCTCGCCGCGCACATAGGCACGCCGGACATCATTGCCTTCGATGTGGCCCAGCTGTCGTTCAATGGCATCCGGATGCCATTTGCCGCATTCGTTAAGCAAGGTCGCCGCCATAGCTCGGAAGCCATGCGCCGTCATTTCGTCCTGCTTGAAGCCCATCCGGCGAAGCGCTGCATTCAGCGTATTGTCGGATATCGCGCGTTTGTCGGATCGCGGGCTGGGAAACAGGAGCTGACCGCCCCCGGTCATACCCTCCAGCTTTTCCAACAGGCCAAGAACCTGACGGGAGAGCGGGACCTTATGAAGACGACGCATCTTCGTCCGGCTCGCCGGGATGAGCCAGATACAACTGTCCGGATCAAACTCCTCCCATTGCGCCAGCCGTAGCTCGCCTGGTCGAACGAACAGGTGGGCCGACAGCTGAAGGGCGATTCGGACTGCCCCATCGCCGTCATAGCCGTCGATGGCACGAAGCAGCGGACCCACCTTGGCCGGATCCGTGATAGCCGGCCTGTGCTTGACCTTAGGCGTCAGCAACGCCCCACGCAATTCGCTCGCCGGATCCTTGTTCGCCCTGCCGGTGGCAATGGCGTAGCGAAAGATGGTGCTCAGTGTCCCTCGAAGCCGAATCGCGGTTTCGTGATGCCCTCGCGCTTCGATCTTGCGCAGGATCTCCAGCACCTCCGGCGTCGAGATATCCCGCACCAGCTGGTTTCCGAGCGCGGGCCGTGCGTATTCGAGGATCCAGATATTCTTGGTGACCGTCTTCTCGGCTCGACCCCGAGCCTTCAGACGCGCGACATACTCATCTGCAAGCTGGTCGAACGTTCCGGTTTCAAGCAGCCGCGCCTGAGCGGCATCAGCCTTCCGCCGGCTCGACGGGTCTTCGCCTGACGCAAGAATGCGGCGCAGCTCTTCCCGCCGTTCTCGCGCCAGTGCGAGCGAGACATCGGGATACACCCCGACCGACAGCGTCTTCTGCTTCTTGAGGAAGGTGTAATAGAAACGCCAGTAGCGCGCCCCATTGGGCATCACCATCAGATACAGGCCCCGGCCGTCCGATAATTTATATGGACGGTGGATGGGCTTCGCGTTGCTCACGGCCATGGCGCTCAGCATGGGGTATCTCCTTCAGGGTACCCGCGAGAATAGCTACCAACTTTGGCCAGAAAAGGTTGCGAGATGCAACTGGACGCCCTGAGAGCAAAAGGCTCAAAAGGTCGCAGAAATCCGCCATTTCCGAGAGGCGGCTTGGGCATTTCCGAGATGTTCTGAGGGGAACAAATGGTGCCCGGGGACGGATTCGAACCGCCGACACTGCGATTTTCAATCGCATGCTCTACCAACTGAGCTACCCGGGCATCGGGTCTCGGCGGAGGTGACCGCCGGATGGAGGCGTGCCTATAGGCGTCAATCCGGCTCGCTGTCCAGCCCATAATTATCATTTTTTTGCAGGGCTTCGTCGCCCGGCATGCCGGGCACGAGATAGCCCTCGCCCAGCCATTGCAGCAGGTCGCGATCGCGGCATCCCTTGCCGCAGAAGGGGCGGGTTTCCGGCTGTGCCGGCTGGCCGCAGACCGGGCAGGCGCCGGCCTTAGGCGACATGACCGGCCGCCAGCGACAGCGCGGAATCGGCGCGCAGCGTCACCTCGCCACCGCGACGGCGGGCAAGCTGCTCGATCCAGTCGGCACGCTTGTGCAGCAGGTCGATGATCGCCGGCGCGGCGGTGATCGTCGCCGCGCCGCCGGTGCCATGCCGTTCGGCACGGCGCAGCAGCGCCAGCGCGGCGGTCAGCACCGGATCCTCGCGCAGCAGTTCCATCAGATTGGCGCGCTCGCGGCGGCGGATGATCTGGACGAAGCCGAAGCCGTTGACCGCCGTCCGCTCGAACGGCAGCGGCAGATATTTGTCGATCTGCGCAGCCGCGACGATGCGCTCATCCTTGTTGTTCATGGTCGGCAGGTCGATGCCGATCGAGCCGGCGAGCCCCATGCGGCGGATTGCCTGGGCCGACAGCTTCGCGCCCTTGGGGCCGAGCTGCGCCGGCGGCAGGCTGCCGTCGATGTCGATCAGGATCATGGCAGGGGTCAGGAAGATGCGCAGCGCCGCATCCTCGGCACCGACTTCACCGCTGACCGCTTCCTCTATCAGCTCGCTCCAGCCAAGGGCTTCGAGCCGGTCCTCCTCATGGGCGGGACAGGGACGGATGGCGACATCGGTGGCGCGCAGCCGCTGCAGCAGGCTGGGCCCCGGATGCACCTTGGAACCGGGCTGGGCGATGCGGCCCTTGGCGCGCTTGCCCCGGCCTTCCTCGGCAATCGCCTCGCGGAAAATTTCGACCAGCACATTGGCGCCCTCGGCCACCTTGGGCGGGATCGGCTCGATCAGCACTTCCTCGCCCGAGATCAGGCGCACGACGCCCCGCTTGCGCGGAATGATGGTCTGGACCAGACGGCCCTGAAGGATGGCACCGGCGCGGACAGCCTCGCCTTCGCGCTCGATCAGCGCCTCGACGATGCGGCCTTTTTCGATCAGCGCGGCACGGGCCTCGCCAATGCCTTCTTCATAAAGCCATTCGGCCATCGTTCAGTTACCTACTTGTCGTGATTTCCGAGCCGCGAAATGTACCATTTCACTCGAAATCCCGACGGTCCAGTGGATAGCCCGCTGCCTCAAGCAGCGTGCGGGTTTCGTAAAGCGGCAGGCCCATGATCGCGCTATGGCTGCCCTGGATGCTGCGGATGAGGCCCGCGGCACGCCCCTGAATGGCATAGCCGCCCGCCTTGCCCAGCCCTTCGCCGCTGGCAGTATAGCGGTCGATCTCACTGCGCTCCAGCTGCTTGAAGATGACGATGCTGGTCGACAGGCGATGCCGTGCCACGCCTGCGGCGTCGATCAGGGTGATGGCGCTGTAGACGCGATGCCGGCGCCCCGACAGCAGGTCGAGACAGGCACGGACCTCCGCCTCGCTTTCCGCCTTGGGCAGGATGCGGCGGCCAGCGGCCACCACGGTATCGCCCGACAGGATCAGCGCGCCGGGATGGCGGGCAGCCACCAGCGCCCCCTTTTCGGCGGCGACACGCGCCGCATAGGCGGCCGGCAGTTCCGCCTTGCGCGGGGTTTCGTCAATGTCCGCTGGATCGACGGCATCAGGAAGCACGCCAATCTGCCCCAGAAGATCACGCCGTCTGGGGGAAGCCGAAGCTAGAATGAGTCGCATCGAAAATGCGGCTTATTTGAAGCGGTAGGTGATCCGACCCTTGGTCAGGTCGTAGGGGGTCAGTTCGACCAGCACTTCGTCACCGACCAGCACACGGATGCGGTTCTTGCGCATCTTGCCAGCGGTGTGGCCGAGAATTTCATGATCATTCTCAAGGCGCACGCGGAACATGGCGTTGGGGAGAAGCTCCACAACCTGTCCGCGCATTTCAAGCAGTTCTTCTTTGGCCATAATATCCCAGAATCGAAAAATCGCGCCGCCATAGCGCCAAAACGTGGAAAATGGAAGTCAGGACGCAGAACCGAAATAATCACCGGCTGCGACGAGGGCCGCGAAGACGGCATCGAGCTGCTGCGCATCAATGCAATAGGGCGGCATCAGGTAGATGGTGTTGCCGAGCGGCCTTAGCAAGAGGCCGCGTTCCAGGAAGAAGGCACGCAGGCGCGGGGCGAGGTCCGACAGATAGCCAGCGTCGGCCGCAATCAGGTCGATCGCCATGATCGTGCCGATCTGGCGCGGGTTGGCAAAGGCGGCGTGATCGGCCAGCACGGCCAGCCGATCGGTGATGCCCTGCGTCAGCACAGCAATCCGTCCGCGCACATCCTCCTCGGCCCAGATGGCGAGATTTTCAGCAGCAGCGGCACAGGCGATCGCGTTCGCGGTATAGCTGGACGAATGGTAGAAGAGGCGCGCCCGGTCGGTCGAGCGATGCGCCTCGAAGATGCGCGGGGTCGCCAGCGTCGCGGCGAGCGGAATGGCGCCGCCGGTAATCCCCTTGGCCACGGCCATGATGTCGGGCACGACGCCGGCCTGTTCGCAGGCGAACAGGGTGCCGGTGCGGCCCCAGCCAGTCATCACCTCGTCCGCGATGAACAGCACATCGTGGCGCGCGCAGATATCGGCCATCGCCCGCAGCACATGGGGCGGATAGATCAGCATCCCCCCGGCTCCCAGGATCAGCGGCTCGACGATGAAGGCGGCCGGTTGTTCTGCACAGGCGACCTCCAGTGCGGCAAGCGTCTCCTGTTCGCGACCAGGATGCGGGAAGGGAATGGTGCCGACATCGAACAGCAAGGGCGTCCAGGCGGCATTATAGACACCGCGCTCGCCGATCGACATCGCGCCGATCGTATCGCCATGATAGCTATGTTCCAGCACCAGGATGCGGCTGCGCGCCTCGCCCAGCCCGTCGAGCGCGCGATTATGCCAGTAGCCGAGCGCCATCTTGAGCGCGACTTCCACCGCTGTCGATCCGCTGTCGGAAAAGAAGACATGGGCCAGGGGATCGCGCCCCGGCGCCTGTGGCATGAGATCGACCAGGCCCCGTGCCACCGCTTCGGCCGGCTCATGGGTATAGCCCGCGAAGATCAGCTGATCGAGCTGCCCGGCCTGATGCGCGATGGCCGCGGCGATGCGCGGATGACAATGGCCATGGGTCGTCACCCACCAGCTGGAAATGCCATCGATCAGGCTGCTGCCATCGGCCAGATGGAGGGTCGCACCCTCCGCCCGGACGACATGGGGAATAGGCTCGTTGAGGCCGTGCTGGGTGAAGGGGTGCCAGACAGGAGAGGTCATCGGCGTCCCCTACGCCCGATCGGCGGCCAAGGCTATGGCTTGTCCTTGCGGTCCACCGGCGAGATGCTGGGCAGCACGGCCGCCGTCGGCACCACGACCGTGGGCACCGCGACATGGATGTCGACCCGGCGATTCTTCGCCCGACCTTCGGGATCGTCGCTGCCATCCTCCTTGGCATTGGGCGCGACCGGCCGGGTTTCGCCCAGCGCGATCAGGCTGATGCGATCCTTGGCGATGCCCTTTTCGACCAGATAGGCCTCGACCGCCTCGGCCCGGATGCGCGATGCCACGCGATTGTCACCGTCATTGCCCTTGCTGTCGCTATGACCGCGCAACGTGATCGCACCGCCGGTCTTGATCGCCGGGGTTTCGACCAGCGTATCGAGCGCCGCGCGCGCCGCATCGTCCAGCTTCAGCCCGGACGTGCCGAAGGCGATGGTGGCGTCGAGTGGTTCGATCTTCGGCGCTTCGGGTTCGGCCACTTCGGGGCGCAGGATCGAGCGGACCGGCTCGGCGGCATTATCCGCCTCGTTCGCGGCCATGTCATTGTCGGCGACATTGGCCGCGTTGGCTACGTTATCGACGGCATTGCCTGCGGGCCGATCACAGGCCGCCAGCATGACGCACAGGGCCAGCGCGGGGGCGAGCCTCCTCATTCCTCCTCTCCTTCCGGTTTCTTGCGGGTCTTTGATGCGGGCGGCACATAGGACAGGATGGTGTCGCCCGGCTGTGGCGTCGGTCGCGACGCATGGGTGAAGAAGCGCATCGTGCCATTCTTGCGGAGCAGCAGCAGCATGTCGGCATCGGCCGGCAGATCGGCCTTGGCCGCCTCGAAATCGAACTGGTCGCTGATCCGCGTCTTGCGGAAGGTCCAGCCGGCATCCTCGCGGATCATGATTTCCTCGACGCCCAGGCCGGAGTCGAACAACGCGCGGCCACGCAGCGATTCCGGCAGCGCGCGCGGATCATGATCATCGCTGGCGTCGCCCAGCTGATAGACATTGTCGCGGCCGACCTCGGGCGCGAACTCGTTGCAGACGAGCGCGTTATAGGCCTCATTCTCCGACGTGGCGGCGAGCACCTGGAACTGGGCGAGGTCGAGCCGCTCCTCGGTCGCCTCCGCCAATATCTCGCCATGATAGGTCGGGATGCCGCCATGGCGGGCGGGCGCCAGCCGCTGCCAGCTATTGTCGGCAATCATCACCGGCACCTCCAGCTGGCGCAACTGGGCGGCAAGGCTGAGGCTGAAGGGGGTGGCGCCGACCAGCAGCAGGCCCTTATCCTGCGCGCCCGTGACCTTGAGCAGCCGGGCGACCGGCTTGATCGAGAAGCCATGGAACAGGATGGTCGCAACCACGATCGAGAAGGACAGGGTGACGAGGATCGCGCCGTCGCCATAGCCCAGCCGATCGAGACGCAGCGCGAACAGGCCGGAAATGGCGACCGCGACGATACCGCGCGGGGCGATCCAGGCGACCAGCAGCCGCTCGTTCCAGGGCACCGGCGAGAAAGCGAGGCTGAGCAGCACCGTCGCCGGGCGGACGACGAACAGAAGCACCAGCAGATAGGCCAGGAAGCGCCATTCGAACTGGCGCAGCACATCAAGGTCGAGCGAAGCCGACAGGATCACGAACACGCCCGATATCAGCAGGACGGTGACATTTTCCTTGAACGGCTGGATGTCGCGCAGGGAATCGAATTTCATGTTGGCAAGCGCCACGCCCATCACCGTCACGGTGACGAGGCCGGTTTCCGCCTGGATGAGGTTGGAGAGAACGAAGACGCCGATCACCGCGACCAGCAGGATCGGCGCTTTCAGATATTCCGGCACATGGCCGCGCTGGAACGCCCAGCCGATCGCGCGGGCGGCAAGCCAGCCGATGAGGCCGGCGATGATCGCGGCCGCGACCAGCGACAGGATGACGGCCGCCAGCGTGCTGCCCTCGCTCGACCGGCGCAGATATTCATAGGTGGCAAGGCCGAGCAGCGCGCCGACCGGATCATTGACGATGGCTTCCCATTTGAGGATAGCGCGCGGCCGGGCGGCGACGTTGGACTGGCGCAGCAGCGGCAGCACCACGGTCGGCCCGGTCACCACAAGAATGCCCGCGAACAGGATCGCCACCGGCCAGACGAGGCCCGCGACATAATAAAGGGCAAGCGCGCCCAGCACCCATCCGATCGGTGCGCCCAGCACCACCAGCCGGGTGACGGCGCCGTCGGTCTTGCGCAATTCGCGGAAATTGAGGCTGAGCCCGCCCTCGAACAGGATCAGGGCGACCGCCACCGACACCATGGGTTCGAGCAGTTCGCCAAAAGTGAGCTTGGGATCGATAAGGCCGGTCACCGGGCCACCGATGACGCCAGCGGCGAGCATCAGGGCGATGGCGGGCCAGCCGGTGCGCCAGGCAATCCATTGGGCGCCGATGCCCAATATGCCGATCAGCGCGATTACAAGGGCCTGTTCATGCATGGCCGCGACCATAGACAGGCGGAGCCGCCATGGTCACCCCCTTTATTTTCAACGATCTGGGGAACCGGATCGCAGAGCGGGAATGGCGGGCAAGGGAAAACCCGCCATTCCCGTGGCAAATATGCTTATTGCTGCGGCGGGGTCGCCGGATCAGCCGGGGTCGCCGGGCTGGCGGGCGCAGCGGGTGCCGGCGTGCCGGCGGCAGCCTGAATCCGCTGCTGCAGGGCCGGGTCGGCGGCGGCAGCCTGGCCGATGGCATTGAACTTTTCGGGCGGAATGCCCTTCGACTGCAGCGCAGCCAGCATCTTGGGCTGCTTTTCCGCAGCAGCAATCGCATTGTCCGACTGGATCTTGGTCACTTCGACGGCGGCGGCGGCAAACTGCTTGATGTCGGCATCGCTGAAGTTGCTGGCGCCGGCGGCGGGGGCCGATGCTGCGGGGGCGGCGGGCGTCTGCGCCGACACGGAATAGGCTGCCAGCAGCGCGACGGACGCGACACCGGTCTTGATGATGTTCGAAAGGTTGAGACCCGTCATGTGCTTCTCCTTGGCTTTGCTACCGCCCAAAGCTGTGGACAAAGCAGGCCGGGGAAAAGTCCGGACAGGATGAAGCGTGGCATTAGAAAGATGGCGGAAAAGTTCCCGTCAGCCCGCCGCGAAGGGGAAACGATCGGTCGCGGGTCTCATTTCCATGCCGTAACGAAAAAGGGCCGCCCGATGAGCGGCCCTTCCCGATTCTGCTTACCAGATCTTCACCCGATCCTTGGGATCGAGATAGATCTTGCCGCCCGGTGCGGGCTTGAACGCATCATACCAGGCGTCGAAATTGCGCACGATGTCGGCGCGATATTGCGACGGCGCGTGCGGATCGGTGACCAGGCGCTGGCGCAGATTGGCCTCGCGATAATTGCGACGCCACACCTGTGCCCAGCCCAGGAAGAAGCGCTGGTCGCCGGTCATGCCGTCGATCACCGGCGCGGCCTTGCCGCCCAGCGAGGCATGATAGGCGTCGAGCGCGACGGCCAGGCCGCCCAGATCGCCGATATTCTCGCCCATGGTGAAGGCGCCCTTCACATGCGCGCCGGGGAAGGGCTCATAGGCGTCATATTGGGCGCCGAGCTTGGCGGTCAGTGCCTTGAAATTGGCGACGTCCTGATCGGTCCACCACTGGTTGAGCTTGCCGGTCTCGTCATATTTCGCGCCCTGGTCGTCGAAATGATGGCTGAGTTCATGGCCGATCACCGCACCGATGCCGCCATAATTGACTGCCGGGTCGGCATTGGGGTCAAAGAAGGGCGGCTGCAGGATGGCGGCGGGGAAGACGATCTCCACCATGCCGAAATTGGCATAGGCGTTGATCTCCATCGGGGTCATGCCCCATTCCCAGCGATAGATGGGCTTGCCCAGCTTGCCGATATTATAATCGAAATCGAACTGGTTCGCGCGCATCGCATTGCCGAACAGGTCGCCCGATTTGATGGTCAGGCCGCTATAGTCGCGCCAGCGATCAGGATAGCCGATCTTGGGCGTGAAGGCGGCCAGCTTCTTGTGGGCGCGGGCCTTGGCCTCGTCGCTCATCCACGGCAGGCCGTCGATGCGGCGGCCCATGGCGGACAGGACATTCTTGACCAGCTGGTCCATCGCCGCCTTGGTTTCAGGCGGGAAATATTTGGCGACATAGACCTTGCCGACTTCCTCGCCCAGCGAGTCCTTGAGGAAGGTCACGCCGCGCTTCCAGCGTTCCTCGCGCTCGGGCGTGCCCGACAGGGTGGTGCCGAAAAAGGCGAAATCGGCGCTGGCGATGTTGTCGGGCAGATAATCGGCATAGCTGTGGACGCTGCGCAGCAGCAGGCTGTCCTTCAGCACGCCGATCGGCGCCTTGGCGATCAGCGCGGCTTCGCCGGTAACGGCGGAGGGCTGGGCGGCCAGCAGGTCGGTGGGCTTGAGGCCGACGGCGCCGAAATAGGCCGCGAAGTCGAAACCGGGCGCAGCCTTCTGCAGCGCGGCCAGGCTCATCTTGTTATAGGTCTTGTCCGCGTCGCGGCTGTCGACCTGGGTCCAGTGGACCTTGGCGATCTCGGTCTCGAACGCCATCAGCGCGGCGGCGCGGGCCTTGGCATTGGGCTCACCCAGCAGGGTCAGCATCTGTTCGAGATGGGCGACATAGGCGGTGCGGATCGCCGCCATCTTCTCGCCCTGGTCGAGATAATAGTCGCGGTCGGGCAGGCCCAGGCCACCCTGCATCATCGAGAGGATGTAGGTTTCGGGATCCTTGTCGTCCTGGCCGACATAGAAGCGGAACGGGCCGCGCACGCCGGCGCGCGCCGCCTTGCCGGACAGGGCGGCATAGGCCTTCAGATCCTTGACCGCGCCGATTTCGGCGAGCCAGGGCTTGATCGGGGCAAGGCCCTTCGCCTCGACCGCGGCCGAATCCAGATAGGTCGCATAGGCGACGCCGATCTTGCTGTTGGGATCGGTCTTGGCGCCGTCCAATATCTCGCGGGTGCGCTTCTGCGACAGTTCATCCAGAACCGTGAAGGCGCCATAGTTGGACTTGTCCGCCGGGATCGGCGTGTTCTTCAGCCAGGTGCCATTGGCATATTCATAGAAATCGTCGCCGGGCTTGACCGAGCTGTCCATGCCGGCCGTGTCGAAACCATAGGTGCCATAGGTCGGCTTGGCGGCCGGGGCAGCGGCGGTCGTGGTGGCGGGCTGGTCGGCATGGGCCACGGTCGCGGCGAGCGCGAGGCCGGTGGCGGCAGCGCCCATCAGAAAGAGTTTCATGAAGGCTATTCCCTTGCTTCGTCGAAATCGGACTTCGTTCAACTGGTCCGTTCTGGCGGGCAGTTCAACGCCCGTCAAAGCGGCATGTCCATGTCGTTGGTCGAAAATTATCGGCCGTTGAAATTATCGGGAAGGTGAATGTGCGCCCTGAAGGCCGCAGCCAGACTGTCCCGGTCGAGCGGATCGAGCAGCGGCAGGCGCCCCAGACTGGGCACGCCGGCGATGTGGGGGATGATCCGCTCATTCTCCTCATGCGCATCCCCGATGAAGGCGATGCCGACGACATGAACGCCGCGCGCGCGCAATGCCTCTATGCTGAGCAGGCTGTGGTTGATCGTGCCAAGGCCGGTGCGGGCGCACAGGATCGCGGGCTGGCCCCAATAGGCGAACAGGTCCGCCATCAGCAGGCTTTCGCTGACCGGCACCAGCACGCCGCCCGCGCCTTCGACCACCAGCGGTCCATCGACCCTGGGCAGGGCCAGGCGATCGAGCGAGATGTCGACGCCGTCGATCCGCGCGGCAAGATGCGGCGAGGCGGGCGTGGCGAGGCGATAGGCTTCGGGCAGGATGCGTTCGGGCGGCAGGCCGGACAGGGTGGCAACCCGTTCCTTGTCCCCCTGCGGATCGACGCCCGCCTGGATCGGCTTCCAATAATAGGCGCCGAGCGTCGCGGCGAGGCCGGCGGCGAAGACGGTCTTGCCGATGTCGGTATCGGTGCCGGTGACGATCAGCGCGGTCATCGGGCGACCCGGCGCAGCAGATCGCCGAGCGCGATCACGTCGGCGCGCCCGACATTGAGCGAGAGCGAGATGCGCAGGCGGCTGGTGCCGGCGGGCACGGTCGGCGGGCGGATGCCGCGCACGTCGAAGCCGGCCTCCTGCAAGGCGGCGGCGGCGGCCATGGTGCGCGCGTCCTCGCCCAGGATCAGCGGGATGATCTGGCTGCGCGGACGGGGCAGGCCGAGCGGCGCGCAGATCGCCTCGACCGCATCCTGGCGCAATGTGGCCAGCCGGTCGCGGCGATTGTCGGCGGTCTCGATCCGGTCGATCGCGGCGGAAGCAGCGACCGCCATCAGCGGCGAAGGCGCGGTCGAGAAGATGAAGGGCCGGGCGCGGTTGATGAGATAGTCGATATGGATGCGCGGGCCGCAGATCAGCGCGCCCTCCACGCCCATCGCCTTGCCGCAGGTGTGGAGGGTGATGACATTGTGCAGCCCGTCGAGGCCGGCCGACAGGCCACGCCCGCCGGGGCCGAAGACGCCGGTGCCATGCGCTTCGTCCAGCAACAGCATCGCATCATGGGTAGCGGCCAGCTTGGCGAGATCGCCGAGCGGCGCCATGTCGCCGTCCATCGAATAGAGCGTCTCGACCGCAATCCAGATCCGGCCCTTGCCCCCTTCGGCGCGGAAGGCGGTGATGAGGTCGGCGAAGCTTTGCAGGTCATTGTGACGGGCGAAGACCGCGGTCGCCTTCGACAGGCGGATGCCGTCATGGACGCTGGCATGGATCAGTTCGTCCGCGACGATCAGGTCGCCGCGCTGCGGCAGGGTCGCGAACAGCGCCATGTTGGCGAGAAAGCCATTGGCCAGGAACAGCGACGCCTGGGTGCGGAAAAATTCCGCGGCCTTGGCCTCCAGCCCTTCATGTTCCGGGGCATTGCCGCGCAGCAGGCGCGAGCCGCCCGAGCCGACCGGCACGCCGCGCGCGACGGCATCGGCAACAGCCTGGCCAATCATCGGATCGGACGCGAGGCCAAGATAGTCGTTGGAGGCAAAATCACGCCCGGCGCGGGGGATCAGGTGGCGCAGACGCCCCCGCGATTCAAGCGCGGCGAGTTGCGTGCGGAAGGGTTCGCTGCTCATGGCCGCGGGCTATAGGCCCCCACCCCGAGCCGGGCAAGCAAGCGCTTAACTTCGCACATTTCCCGCACATTTTGTCATCTTCATTCAAATGTGGGAAATTTCGTTACAAAGCTGTTCGATCGCCGAGGCCGGGCAATATAGGGTGATGACATGCTGTAGGACAGCATAAGCGCCATATCGGCAAAGGGCAGTGTTCCCTGTGCCCTGTGCCCTGTTGCTCGGTTGCGTCCGCGATGCGCGGTCGATAGCCTCGGCATCCTCTCTTCCCGACGAGTGTTCCCGTGTCGATGCCTTCTGTTGCCTGCCGTCTTGCCGTTTTCCTGTTCGCCCTGTTACCCGGTCTGGCCAACGCCCAACCCGCCAATCGGCCGACCCCCGGCTACACGCGGGTGGCGATCGATACGTCGGTCGGTACGATCATCGTGGCGGTCGACCAGCGTCGCGCTCCCCTGACCAGCGCCAATTTCCTGGCCTATGCCGACGACCAGCGGCTCGACGGCACGGTTTTCTACCGCGCTGCGCGGCGCAAGAGCGATCCCAAGTTCGGGCTGATCCAGGGCGGGATCGATACCGACCTGCGCCGGGCCTTGCCGCCGGTCCGGCATGAGCCGACCAGCCAGACCGGGATCAGGCATCTCGACGCGACCCTGTCGATGGCCCGGCCGGACCGGCCCAATTCGGCATCAGGCAATTTCTTCATCACGGTAGGCCCGACGCCGAGGATGGACGCGCAGGGCAGTTCCATCGGCTATGCCGCCTTTGGCCATGTGGTGGCCGGCATGGATGTGGTGCGTCGCATCCTGGCGGTGCCGACCTGTTGCGGCACCGGGCCGATGCGCGGGCAGATGATCGTCAAGCCGATCACCATCCGGCATGTGCGAAGGCTGGACGGCAAGGCGCGGCCGACCGGCAAGGTGAAGCCCTGGCTGATCCCGCGCGCCAAGCCGCGGCCGAAGCAGTGAAGGATCAGGCGATCGCCGCCTGACCGCGCATCCAGTCGCGTCCGGCATCGCGTGGCGGCCGGGCGGTGAAGCGCTTCCACGCCTGTTCGTGGAAGAAGAAGGCGACCGCATTGACCATCGGTTCGACCAGCGCGATGCCGCCGGCCAGTGCGACCGATCCGGTCATCAGATAGGCGACGGTGAAGCCCACGGTCAGGTGGATCGACAAATAGGTGGCGGTCTTGATGAGATCGAGCGACATGGCGGAACCCCTTTGAAAGCTGTTGGCCGATAATTAAGAATTGTTCGCAATAATCGCCAATGGCTTTTCCCGCTGGCTCTGATCGTTCCGGGCGATCAATATGGCGCAGGGAGGATCTTCATGACGGGACGGATCAGGGTCGGCATCGGCGGATGGGTCTATGAACCCTGGCGCGGCAGCTTCTATCCCGTCGGCATGCGCCAGAAGGATGAGCTGGCCTATGTCGGCGTGCAACTGACCGCGACGGAGATCAACGCCACCTATTATAGCAGCCAGAAGCCGGCGACCTTTGCCGGCTGGGCGCAGGCGGTGCCCGACGGTTTCCAGTTCGCGGTCAAGGCGTCGCGATTCTGCACCAATAGACGCGTGCTGGCGGAGGCGGGCGAGTCGATTCAGAAATTCGTCCATCAGGGGATCGTCGAACTGGGCGACCGACTGGGGCCGATCCTGTGGCAGTTCATGCCGACCAAGAGATTCGATCCCGATGATTTCGGCGCCTTCCTGCAATTGTTGCCGGCCAGCGTCGCTGGCGTGGCGCTGCGCCATGCGCTGGAGGTGCGGCACGAGAGCTTCGATGACCCGGCCTTCCTGGCTCTGGCACGCGACGCGGGCGCGGCGGTGGTGCTGGCCGATCATGACGATTATCCGGCGATCACCGGCCATGATGTCGGTTTTTCCTACAGCCGGCTGATGCGCAGCCGGGAGGACGAGGAGACCGGCTATACCGCGACGGACATCGCCGGCTGGGCCGATCGGGCAAAGGCGCAGGCGGCGCAGGGCGACGCCTATCTCTTCTACATCGGCGGCGCCAAGGTCCGGAACCCGGCGGCGGCGCGTACGACCATCATGGCTCTGGAGCAACAGCTGTGACATAATTGCGTTTGATGCAATTGGCATGTCAGGCTTTGCGATTGTTACAATGATGTGAAATCATCATATGGCCCTCCATCCCGATCCGGGATGTCGTTCCAATGATGGAGTCCAATATGCGTCAGGCCTTTCAGGCGACTGCGCTGGTGGTTGCGGTCAGCGTCCAGATGCTGACCTTCTACTCGGTGCTGTACGCTTAAGCGCAGATCGCGCTCATCCTTGTCCCGCCGATGCGGGGCATAAAAAGGCCGCCCAGGGCATATGCCGGGGCGGCGCTTTTGTATCCGGAAACCCTGCCTTCCGGTGGCGGCGAGGGGATCAACCCTCGGCCAGCCAGCCAGCGAGCAGATAGGCCACGACGCCGATCGGGCCCAGGGCGCACAGGGTCAGCAGCACCAGGGCAACGCGGATCAGCGTGACATCCAGCCCGGTGCGGTTGGCGATGCCGGCGCACACGCCCATGATCTTCGCGTTGCGGCGGTCGAGGGTGAAGCTGTTGTTCATGGATCTGGCCTTCAATAATATCTGTGATGGGAAAGGGGCGGTTGCCCGATCAGGCGATCGGGGCAACCGGAACCGCCGCGCCGACGAACAGGCTGGCGAAGATGACAGCGCCGCCAAAGGCAAGGGCGACGCTCTGGAACTTGGCGATGGACATGATACTCACTCCCTAGATATTTCCTGGCCGGACCGTCCGGCCTTGATGCCAGACGATATTGCAGGCGGCGTGCCAGTTTCGATTTTTGGCGGAAATCCGTGGATTTTCCTCAGCTGCCGATTTTTTCGTCATGCGAAAAAATCCGATGATTGGGAAAATTTGCCGTCAATCGGTGAAAGTTGCAGGTGGGTAATGAAAAGGCCGTTGCTTTTCGTTTATGGCACGCTGCGACCGGGCTTTGACGGGCCGATGGTGCACTGGCTGGCCGATCGCGCTGAATGGATCGGGGCCGGCTGGATCGGCGGGAAACTCTATCAGGTGGCGGATTATCCCGGTTTCGTGCCGGGGGAGGCGGGGCGCGTATATGGTGACCTGTTCGCGCTGCCCGAAGCGGAGGCGCTGCTGGCGCGGCTCGACGCCTATGAGGAATGCACGCCCGACGATCCACTGCCCAATGAATATCGCCGCGAACACTGCATCGTGGAAACGGCGGATGGGCCTGTCACGGCCTGGGTCTATCTGTACGCCCTGTCCGTTACCGGACATCGGGTGATCGCGAGCGGCGATTATCTGGCGGCGCGCTGATCCGCTGGAATGGATGGCTCTGGCCTCTGGACGGGCAGGGCTACCTTGCGCCTGCCCGCCCCGGCTGACGATCAGAAATGATAGGCGAGGCCGACCAGGGTCTGGTGCCGGTCGAACTTGCCGCCGTCGCCAAGGTCACTGTATCGATATTCGATACGCGCGGTCACCTTGTCGGCGACGAAGCGCTCGACGCCGGCACCCACGCCCCAGCCGTCGAAACTGTCATGGCCCGACAGGGTGCCGCTGGCGTCGCTGAGCGCGATACGGGCGCGCATATTCTCGTAGCTGCCCCGGACATAGAGCAGGGTGTTGCCGCCGACGACATAGCCGGCGCGGGCGCCGACATCGAAGCTGTAATTGGGATCGATCAGCGCTCCGCCGACGCGGGATGCGTCATCGGCGGCGATGTCGAAACCGGCCTCCACGCCGACCACGATCTTGTCGGTAAGCTGATGATCATAACCGGCAAATCCGCCACCGAAGAAGGCGTCGCGCGATTCACGCAGGTCGAGACGGCCGACATCGCTGTTGGCGCTGCCGATGCTGTCGCGGTTCCAGCCGGCCTGGACGCCGACATAGGGGCCCTGGAAGCTTTCGGCATGGGCGGTGCCGCAGGCGAGGGCGAGGCCGATGGCTGCCGCGGTGCCGATCATGTTTCTCATCATGTCTATCCCTTTTCCCATTTGTTCGAGATGGGCTCGAAATAGGGAAATGGGCGGGCATGATAAGCCGGCGGCGGCGCACCAGACTGTCTCGCGTTGCGAGACAATCCGGTGGCTATGCGTCAGTGCATCGCCACGTCGCGGCTGAGATAGACCTCTGCCACGCGGCCGTCCTTCATCGCGCAGGTGAAGCGGCGGGTGGTGCCTTCGGTGGCGCGATAGCTGGCGCGGGTTTCGACCTCGCCGTCGATATTATAGCCGTCGGCGGTCGCGCGCGGCTCGTCGATGTGGCGGATTTCGGCATAGCCGGCCTGGCCCTGCGCCTCGTCCCGCGCGGCCAGCGCGCAGGCATCGGTCAACTGGTCATTGCTCTGGTTGGTGGCGGCGACGTCGGAAAAATCATCCGCGCGCGCCGGCGGCCCTGCGTCGCGGGCATCCGCACCATAATCGGTGCCGCTGGCCGGGGGCGGGGCGTCATTGTCGGCATAGGGGCGGTTGTCGGTATCGGCGCCGCGTGCGTCCTTGCGGTCCTTCGACACGGAATTGGCGACCACCACGGCGGCGCCGAGCAGCGCGGCAATGCCGACCGCGTCGCCAAAGCCGAAGCCATTGCCGCGATCATGGCGGTGATGCCAGTAGCGATCGTCATAGCGGGGCCGGGCCTGTGCCGGGGCGATGCTGCCCAGCAGCAGCCCTGCGCCGACCAGCGCACCCGTCATCCACCGCGTCCTGTTCCCGATCATCTGCCTGTCTCCTGCGATGGACAGAGCCATAGCCGCGTCGGGCTGTCCAGAGGCTGAATGGGCTCAGTCCGGCTTGCGCTGGATGTCGAGCCCGGTGAAATGGGCGGCAAAGGCATAGCTGTCGGCATATTCCTCGATCAGCTTGTCGATCGGCTTGCCCGCGCCATGGCCGGCACGATTGTCCACCCGCAGCAGATGCGGCTTGTCGCCGATCGACGCGGCCTGCAGCGCGGCGGCATATTTGAAGCTGTGCGCCGGCACGACCCGGTCGTCGGTATCCGCCGTGGTCACCAGGATCGCGGGATACTCCTTGCCGCTCAGGATGTTGTGATAGGGCGAATAGCCATAGAGCAGGGGGAAATCGCGTTCATTGTCGGGCGATCCATAATCGTCGACCCAATAGCGGCCGGCGGTGAAGCGATCGAAGCGCAGCATGTCCATGACGCCGACGGCGGGCAGGGCGGCGGCGAACAGGCCGGGCCGCTGGTTGACCACCGCGCCGACCAGCAGGCCGCCATTGGAGCGTCCCTCGATCGCCAGCCCATCCTTCGGGGTATAGCCCTGCGCCTTGAGATATTCGGCGGCGGCGATGAAATCGTCGAACACATTCTGCTTGTTGGCGCCACGCCCGGCGTCGTGCCAGGCCTTGCCGAACTCGCCGCCGCCGCGCAGATTGGCGATGGCATAGGCGCCGCCCTGTTCCAGCCAGGCCATGCGGGTCGCCGAATAGCCCGGCGTCAGCGCGATGTTGAAGCCGCCATAGCCATAAAGGATGGTCGGCACCGCCTGCGCATGGTCGGCCAGCACTTTCTTGCGCAGGATCGTCATCGGGATCAGCGTGCCGTCCTTCGAGGGGTAGCTGACCTGTTCGACGCCATAATCGGCGGGATTGAAGGGCAGGTCGGGCTGGGCGAAGAGCTGGGCCTGCTGGCTCGCCGTGTCGAAGCGATAGATGCTGGCCGGCGTCACGAAGCCGGAGAAGGAGAAGAAGGTTTCCGGGTCGCCATCGCGCCCGCCAAAGCCGGCGGCGGTGCCCATGCCCGGCAGCGGCACGTCGCCGACCTTGCGCCCGTCCAGTTCGACCAGTTCGGCGACGGTTTCCGATTGGGTCATATAGGCCAGGATGAAGCGGTTGCCGACCAGCGATCCGCCGGCCAGCGTATCGGCGCGTTCGGCCACCAGCGGCTTTTCGCTGCGCCCCGGCCGCAGGGCGTCGAGCGTCACCAGCCGCATGTGAGCGGCCTTGCGGTCGGTGACGAAATAGAGGGTCGATCCCCGGCTGCCGATCAGGCGCCAGTCATTGGCGAGGCCCTTGACCAGCGTCCGCAGTTTGACGGGGCCACCGTCGAGCGCGGCGACATGCAATTCGCGGCGCGGGTCCATGCCGGCAAAGCTGCTGACGATCAGCCAGCGGCCATCGCTCGTCACCTGGGCGGTGTGGCTGAGGCCGGGGCGATCGGGCGTCGCATAGATGAGCTGGTCCTGCGCCTGGGGCGTGCCGATGCGATGATAATAAAGCTGCTGGTCGCTGTTGGTCGACTGATAGGCTTCGCCGTCGACCGGGGCGGCATAGCGGGAGTAGAAGAAGCCCTCGCCCCGGCCGTCCCAGGCGGTTTGCGAGAATTTGACCCATTCGACCTTGTCGTCGAGGATCTTGCCGCTGTCGACGTCGAGCACGCGCAGGGTGCGCCAGTCGCTGCCGGCATCCTGCACGCCATAGGCGAGGAAGCGGCCGTCGGGCGAAGGCGTCCATTCGGCCAGTGCGCTCGCGCCATCGCGTGCCCAGCGATTGGGGTCGAGCAGCAGCCTTTGCTCACCGGCCAGTCCTTCGCGGACATAGAGCGGGGTCTGGTTCTGCAGCCCCTTGTTATAGCCGTAGAAATAGCGGGTGCCGGCCTTGCGCGGCACGGTGAAGCGGCCATGGGCGAAAAGCGCCTGCATCCGCGTCTTGAGCGCGTCGCGGCCGGGCAGGTCGTCAATATAGCGGCGGGTCAGGTCATTTTCGCGGCCGACCCAGTCGCGCACGGCGGGGTCGGTGCGGACGTCATTTTCCAGCCAGCGATAAGGATCGGCCACCTTCACGCCGAAATGATCCTCGACCAGATCCTGGCGGCGGGTGAGCGGGTAATGAAGGCCGTTGTCCGGCGGCGTCGCGTCGATCGCGGCGGGGATGGCATCGCCTGAGGCGGCGGCCGCCACAGCAGAGGCCGGCGCGGCGGCGATCACTGCCAGCAGGGCCGGCAGCGGCCAGATCAGGCGACGAAGCGCGCGCATCCTCTCGACCCTATTGTCCTTGAAAAGAAAACAGGCCGCGGCTTCGGATGAAGCCGCGGCCTGTTCGACTATCGTCTATCCACCGTTACCGGTGGAACCGCGATCAGGCGGCTTCGAATTCGTCTTCGTCGACGGTGTTGACCGGACCGGAGTCCTGGCCCTTGGCATCGACGTCACGGTCGACCAGCTCGATGATCGCGATCGGCGCGGCGTCCGAAGCGCGGAAACCGGCCTTGATCACGCGGGTGTAGCCACCGTTGCGATCCTTGTAACGCTCGGCCAGGACTTCGAACAGCTTGGTCAGCTGCGCATCGTCCTTCAGGCGGGCGTCGGCCAGACGACGGTTGGACAGGCCACCCTTCTTGGCGAGGGTGATCAGCTTCTCGACGTAGGGACGCAGTTCCTTCGCCTTCGGCGTGGTGGTCAGGATCTGCTCATGCTTGATGAGCGAGGCAGCCAGGTTGCGAAGCAGGGCGGTACGATGACCGGTGCTGCGCTGAAGCTTACGATGACCAACTTTATGACGCATGTCTCATTCCTTCGTTCGTTAAGGGGCCGGATGAGGTACCCCAGACCAGGCGGTTTTCATGGGGACCGCCTAATACCCCATTGACCGTCCGGCGACCGTCACGGGAGTAAATCCCGTGACGTCAGACGACGCTGCGCGTCGCTGGCCGGTCGTTCGCGTTCGCGTTGCGAACCGCCGCGCTGCTGCGCTGCGCGGCTCGCTCCGACTTAGCCCAGCAGCTCCTGTTCGAGCTTCTTGGCCATTTCCTCGATATTTTCCGGCGGCCAGCCGGGGATGTCCATGCCCAGGCGCAGACCCATGGACGACAGCACTTCCTTGATTTCGTTCAGCGACTTGCGGCCGAAATTCGGGGTGCGCAGCATCTCGGCTTCGGTCTTCTGGACCAGATCGCCGATATAGATGATGTTGTCGTTCTTGAGGCAGTTGGCCGAGCGGACCGACAGTTCCAGTTCGTCCACCTTCTTGAGCAGATAGCGGTTGATCTGGTTGGTGTCGCTTTCGCCTTCCGACGCGGCGGCAGCGGCATGGCCGGCAGCCGGGGCAGCGGCGGGCAGCGCGTCCTCGAAGTGGACGAACAGCTGGAGCTGGTCCTGCAGGATGCGGGCTGCATAGGCAATCGCATCTTCCGGCGTCACGGTGCCGTCGGTTTCCAGCGTCAGCGACAGCTTGTCATAGTCCAGTTCCTGGCCGACGCGGGTGTTGTCCACCTTGTAGGCGACCTGGCGGACCGGCGAGTAGAGCGCGTCGACCGGGATCAGGCCGATCGGTGCATCTGCCGGGCGGTTGGCGACGGCGGGGACATAGCCCTTGCCGATGTCAGCCGTCAGTTCCATGTTCAGCGTCGCGCCCTGATCGAGGTGACAGATCACCAGATCGGGGTTCATCACTTCGATGTCGCCGACGACGGCAATGTCGCCTGCCTTCACCACGGCCGGGCCGGTGGCGGACAGCTGCAGACGCTTGGGGCCTTCGCCTTCCATCTTCAGCGCGACCTGCTTGATGTTCAGGACGATGTCGGTGACGTCCTCACGCACGCCGGCGAGCGACGAGAATTCGTGCAGGACATTCTCGATCTTGATCGAGGTGACCGCCGCGCCCTGGAGCGAGGAGAGAAGAACCCGGCGCAGCGCGTTGCCGAGCGTCAGGCCGAAACCGCGCTCAAGCGGTTCGGCAACGAAGGTCGCCTTGCGCTTGCCGTCGCCGGTTGGCTTGATCTCGAGGGCGTTGGGCTTCTTCAATTCCTGCCAGTTCTTCATGTTGACAGTCATGTACTTCCCCTGGGGATGTGGCCGTAACGGGTAGATCCTGGACCCATCAGGACGTTCCGGCCGATGCAAACGGGTAAGCGGGCGACGCGTCCGCCGCCCGCCTTCAAGCCTCTAGCGAAGCTTAATTAGACGCGGCGGCGCTTCGACGGACGCACACCATTGTGCGGGATCGGCGTGACGTCGCGGATCGAGGTGATGTGGAAGCCGACGGCCTGCAGTGCGCGCAGAGCCGATTCACGGCCCGAACCGGGGCCCTTGACTTCGACTTCGAGGGTGCGGACGCCGTGCTCGGCGGCCTTGCGGCCGGCGTCTTCGGCGCACACCTGAGCGGCGTACGGGGTCGACTTGCGGCTGCCCTTGAAGCCCATCATGCCGGCCGAGGACCACGAGATCGCGTTGCCCTGGGCGTCGGTGATGGTCACCATGGTGTTGTTGAAGCTGGCGTTGACGTGCGCGACGCCGGCCGAGATATTCTTGCGTTCGCGGCGCTTAATGCGCTGGGGTTCGCGTGCCATTTTGCTCTAATCCTACAAAAATCGTTCAAAAGCAGAAGTCACCGGAGGGTCGGTCCAGAGGGCATGACCCTCGACGATTACTTCTTCTTGCCGGCGATCGGCTTCGCCTTGCCCTTGCGGGTGCGCGCATTGGTGTGCGTGCGCTGACCGCGGACCGGCAGGCCCTTGCGATGACGCAGGCCGCGATAGCAGGCCAGATCCATCAGGCGCTTGATGTTCATCGCGGTTTCGCGACGCAGATCGCCTTCGACGGTCAGGTCGGCGTCGATGGCTTCGCGGATCTGCAGGACTTCGGCGTCCGACAGGTCCTGAACGCGGCGCGCATGGTCGATGCCCAGCTTGTCGGCGAGGTCAACGGCGGTCTTGCGACCGATGCCGTGGATGTAGGTGAGCGCGATGATTACGCGCTTGTTGGTCGGGATGTTAACACCCGCAATACGTGCCATGGTACTTAAATCTCCTGCTCCACGGGGCAGTTGGCGCCGCCCCATCTCAAAGCGTTCGGGCCTCTTTCCTGGCAAGGAAAAACAGGCCATGATGTTGCTTCCCGAGACGCAAAAAAGACGGCCAGTGCAGGAAGCACTGCCGCTGTTACGCGTGTAGGGAACGGCGGCCTTTATCGATTCGCCCCAAAACTGTCAATATCCGGCGCTTTTTTGAGCCTCTCCGTGCGATGAACGGAGGGTGTTCCATCCATGCGGGTGGCGATGGCCGTGGCCGGCCATCCGCCTCTGCCGTCGACTTGCCCCTTTTCGGGTTGAGCGCTCCGGCCGGCTCGGGCATGGAAGCGCGATGCGTCTGACCCGATTTCTTGTGTCCGCCCCGGCCCTTGCAGCGCCGCTGACCCTGTTGGTGGCCGGCTGCGTTGCGCCGCCCTCCGCGCCGGCGCCGCGCCCCGCGCCAGCGCCCCGGCCCGCACCGGTGCCGCCGGCCGAGCCGGCCCAGCCTGCGGCGGTCGAATGGCAATATCGCCCTGCGACGCCGGGCAACTGGACCTATCGCGCCGATCCGGCCGGGCCGGTCGCGCTGTTTGGCGAGTCGGCTTCTGCCCCGCGTTTGACGCTGCGCTGTGACCGGGCGACGCGGCGGATCAGCCTCGGCCGGGCCGGCGGCGGGCAGGGGGCGATCACGGTGCGGACAAGCTATGGCGCGAGCAGCTGGCCGGCGGTGATAGCGGGGACGCAGGTGCCGCAGCTGACCGCCGTGCGCGGCGCGAGCGACGCGGTGCTGGACCAGCTTGCCTATAGCCGGGGCCGTTTCGCGCTCGAGGTGCAGGGGCAGGAGACGCTGATCGTGCCGGCCTGGGCCGAAATATCGCGCGTGATCGAGGAATGTCGGGGCTGAAAATCGGCCGGCCCAGGCTTTTCGGGCCGACGGTCGAGTATGATTCCAAAAAAGAATATTACAAGTCTTGATCCTGCAATCCGTCTGATTCACAGTCCGTCTCGTGGCCGATCGAGGGGTAGCTCAAAGCCGGTCACGCGGGCTTAATTAGCGAAAGGAGGTGATCCGATGTCTCATGGTTCAGCAATGGGGTCGGTCAAGTCCATTCGGGAAACGCGCCGCTGACGACGCCGGAGCGTCGGTACAAAACCTTCATGGTGTAGAGACCAAGAGCGCCGACATACAGGCCGTCTCCGCCAGGGGCTTTAGCGCGAACTTGTCTTCCTTCTGGGCGGTTTCCGGCCGCTGACCATGCACATGATGGGCCGTCGGGCATTGCGTCCCGGCGGCCCCTCTCATGTCCGGGGTGTGGCGCCTTTTTTTGAGACATCGTGAAAGGGCGATGTCTCGGTACGGTGCCGGCCCGCTCCCCCGCCCAACCACCCGACAGGATGACACTCGATCGGGCGGTTGGGCGGGGGAGCGGGCTGGAACCGGCTTTCTGAAACGGACCCTCAACGCCGGCGGGTTGCGAACCAGATGACGTGGCGGGGGCCCTTGCCATTGTCGCGCGCCTTGACCGCGACTTCTTCCACCGCGAAGCCTGCATTCTGCAATCGCCGGGTGAAGGCGGCGTCCGATCCCGCCGACCAGATCGCCAATATGCCGCCGGGCTTGAGCGCGCGCATCGCGCTGGAGAGGCCCGCATTGGTATAGAGCCGGTCATTGGCGTCGGCGGTCAGGCCATCGGGGCCATTGTCGACATCCAGCAGGATCGCATCATAGCTGCCATGGCCGGCGGCGATCACATGGGCGACATCGTCCATCACAAGCCGCACGCGCGGATCGTCCAGGCAGCCGGCGGCCAAATCGACCATCGGGCCGCGCGCCCATTCGATGATCTCGGGCACCAGTTCGGCCAGCGTGATCTGCGCCTTTGCGTCCATTTCCGCGAGCGCGGCGCGCAGCGTGAAGCCCATGCCATAGCCGCCGATCAGCATGTGGAGGCCGGCGCGCTTGCCCAGCCGCTCCAGCGTCATCAGCGCGAGCGCCTTTTCCGACCCGCTCATCCGGCTGCTCATCAGCTCGTTGCGGTCGAGCACGATCATGAAGTCGCCGCCGCGGCGATAGAGGCGCAGTTCCTGTCCGCCCGGAACGGCGGCGGTGCCCATCAATTCGCGCGGTGTCATGGCAATGGTCCTCAAACAGGGCGGGGAAAGCGGCCGCATGACAGGTCGCGGGCCGCTGCGCAATGGCGGCCCATCGGACGGTTCGCCGCCTATGGGCTGGCCAGCGGCGGTGCAGGGGTCTATCGGCACCCCCATCATGCGTTATTTTCTCGATACCGAATTCAACGGCTTTGGCGGCGCGCTGATCAGCGTGGCGCTGGTGCCCGAACATGGCGACGATGATTTCTATGCGTCGCTGCCGCTGCCCGATGTGATCGAACCCTGGGTCGAGCGCCATGTCATCCCCTATCTGCGCCATGTGCCGCCGGGGCTGGACCATGAACTCAGCCGGATCGAGGCGGCCGACCATATCGCCGCCTATCTGGATGGCGATTCCGACCCGGTGATCATCGCCGACTGGCCCGAGGATCTGGCCCATTTCTGCGCGCTGCTGACCACCGGGCCGGGGCAGATGGCGGCGGTCGACTATGGGCTGCGGCTGGAACTGATCAATGCGGCCGGCTTCAGCGCGGCGGCCAACAGCCGGGTGCCGCACAATGCCCTGCATGATGCGCGGGCACTGCGCGACTTCTACGTCAATAATTGAGTGGGGCAGGGCGCGCTGGCGCCCCGCCCGTTCCTGTCAGCGTTCCGTGCCCCTCGCCTTGCCCCAGGCATGGGCCGCCGTATAGCCGAGATAGGCGGTGCCGAAGAGGGCGTAGAGCGGCTCGGGCAGGGCGTCGAGATAGGCGCGCATGCCCGCGATGATCGCGCCCGCCACCTCTGGCTGCCAGCCCGAGATCAGCCCCATCGGGATCGACCAGAGCAGCAGCGCATAGATGACGTAGAGAAAGGCCGGCCGCGACCGCTGGGTCCACAGGTCGGTCGGCTCGGTGGGGAGAGGGCCGGGGAGCAGGGGAATATCGTCGGTCTTCAACATGATCGCGTCTTCCTTCAGCCGATGCGGTTGGCGAGCCAGCCATAGAGAAAGGCCTCGTTGGCCGGGCGGCTTTCGGCCAGCGCCAGATAGCGTTCGCCCTGCAAAGCCTCGATCGCCTTGATCAGCACCGCGTCGCCGGCTGCGCCGCGCAGGGTGCGGAAGGCGCGCAGCGCAGCGTGCGTGCGGACGCCGATCGCGCCATCGGCCTGGAGGTCGGGATAGTCGCGCTGGTTGCGGTTGAGGGCGTTCAGCGCCCGCTGGAGAAAGGTGCTGGCGACGCCCGGCCCCATGTTGACGGCGGTATCGAACAGTTCGGCGGCGAGCGCCATGCTCTGCTGCGCGACCGCGGCATAGCCCGGTCCATCCCAGTAAAGCTGGCGATAGATGGTGCGGGCAGTGGCGGCCGGCAGGCGGCGCATGTCGCCGGTAAAGCCGTTCGCCCGTGCCACGCTCAGCGTGATGCCCATATTGGTCGGCCCGCCGCGATCGGCCGGATGGTCGACATAGCCACCCTCCCGCGCGATCAGTTCGTCCAGCAATGTGTCGATGGTCATGATCGGCCCTTCCATGGTTCGTGGATGGCGAATCATTTATCCCATATGGTTATCTGTAGGACAGGGTTGAATTATATGGACGCGTCTGTCGAAGTTCATAGTGTAAACGGGCTTCTGGGGTCGTTCGCGCTTGAAACGCGTCGGCAACGCCTCCGCTGCGCGTCGGTCATGCACTGGAACGCGTCCCGTCCAACAGGGGCTGGGCCATCGTGCCGCGTTAACGCCGCGCCCGGCACGCGCCCCGGACGCGACACCCACGCGCCTTGCTTGCACGCGGCACGCGCCGGTCGACTGGCGCGGGCGCATTCACTCGCACCACCAAGTGTAGAGCAGGGAGAGAGAGCGTAGGAAAGGGGATGTCGGGGCGGGGCCAGCATGGCGCAGCCCGGATAGCGCTCGGTCCGCTTCCGGGCGGAAAGCTGCCTGGCGCGAAGCGAGCAGGAGAGATGTTCCCCCTCCCGTAAACGGGAGGGGGTTAGGGGGTGGATTGGACGTCGCGAAAGCCCACCCCGCTGCGATTAATGCGCTTCGCGCTTAAGTCTCGCTGCCCTTCCCGCAGGCGGGAGGGGAATGGCGGGAAAAACACCCCGACATGACCAAGATTTCATGATTGCGCGGATTGATCCGGCGCGGTGCGGGGTCTAGCGGCCATCCTGTTCCAGCCGGAATATTCCGCCCATCCTTTCGAGGAAATCATGTCCGACAACGACCATAGTCGAAAGACCGCGCGTTCGGGCATGGGGGCGAACTGACAGGTTCGGATCACCCGCCCGCCCCGAAGGCGCGGTCGCACGAGGTGATCCATGAATGCAGCCATCCGTTTTCTCGTCGGCTCCCTGCGCCGCGGGCCCCAGGCCCCTGATCTCAACCGCCTGTTCGATGACGGCCAGAGCTATGGCGAGCGACTGGCCGACCGCGTCGCGGCTATCGGCGGTTCCTGGCGCTTCATCATCGGTTTCAGCCTGTTCCTGCTCCTCTGGGCGCTGCTGAACACGCTGGTGCTGGCGCGCCACGCCTTCGATCCCTTTCCCTTCATCTTTTTGAACCTGATGCTGTCGATGCTGGCCGCATTGCAGGCGCCGATCATCATGATGAGCCAGAATCGCCAGGCGGCAAAGGACCGGCTGGAGGCGCGGCTTGACTATGAGACCAATTTGCGATCGGAAGCGCAGATCGCCAGCCTGCACGACAAGATCGACCTGCTGCTGGCGATGGCGGGGGAGAGGGAGGATGCGGCAGGGGCGGCGGGCTAATTGTCCGGTATCGTGCCTTTCAACGCCGCATCAAGCGGATAGAGGAAGCGGAGAAGCCGAAGCCGTCGCCCTTAATGATCCTGTTCGGTTCCTTCGACGCTTGGATCGAGCGCGAGGTGCTGCCCGGCATGCTGGACTGGCGCGATATGGTGGCAGTCGTCGCTGCCCTCCGTGCATGGGAAGCGGACGGGGACATGGGGGCATGCTCTCTACACCAGCATCCTTAGCAGCGCCCCGGCTTTTGAATTGGCGAGCGCGTTACCCCCCCCTTTCCTATAAGAGCTTGCTGCACACGTAATGCAGAGATCGCAGAGATGCGGTTTGGGTCGTTCAATTCAGAAGGCCCGTGCGATATCTTTCGCTTCTTGGAGCCTTTCTGCCGTCCGGGGATCAGCCGCGAGTAGCTTGTCAATTTCCTCCGCGATCTGTTCAGCAGTTCTGTTGCGGCGGGGAAGGGCTTGGTGCTTTCCTATGAACCCGGTCGGGTCTTCGCCCATCTTGAAGGATATGACCTTCGTGCCGCGTCCCAGCGCATAGCCAATTTCTTGTTGCGTCCAAATGGATGCAGAGAACCCTACCGTGTGAACGGCGATCAGCGCGTCCATGGTTTGCAGTCCCCGTTCAATCTCATCTTGCCATGGCAGCGTGGGATGAATGTCCTCATGGGCGACGAAGCCCGCAATGTCATATTTGGCGAGCGCGTCTTTGAGACGCGTAGCGATCAGCTTGTCCTTGCTGATGTGCGAAATGAATAGGCGGAAGGCCTTCGTGTCCTGCCAGTTCCTGGGTGGCGTCACCTGCGCGAAGGACGAGCCTGCTGAGACGATGTCTAATTCGCCCGCGACCTTCAGAAGGATCGCTTCAGGCACTCGCGATAGCACTGCCTTAGCGTAAACCCGCTTGCTGTTGCTGCCGCCTGAATCAACATTGGACGTTGATATGTCTAGCGCGGCAAAGAACGCATCAATGTCGGTGTAGGTATATCTGCTTTGCAGTTCGCTACCGACCTTCTCCAGCAAGGCCATTCGTTCTGATGCTCTCATGTCGCTATAGTAGTTGGCAACAATAGCTGTGTGAAGCGGTTGAGCGCGGCGATTCAGGGCAGCTCTTACATGCCTCTTACACGGCAAGCGCATAGCAAAACGGGCAGCTTCCGCCGCCCGTCAAGTGCTTATAAAAGCTGGTATTTTGGTCGGGACGAGAGGATTCGAACCTCCGACCCCCACACCCCCAGTGTGATGCGCTACCAGGCTGCGCTACGTCCCGACCGGAGGGCGCCCAATAGAGGGATGAATTGGAAGTTGCAAGGGATTCGATGCAGGCTTTTTGCGAGGCGTGCAAATGACCGGCTTTCCCGTCCGTTGCCCGATGCTTTCAAAGCCCGCCATTCCGGGCGCGAAAAGCCAAGCTTGTTGCCTTGCCCCGGGCATCTGTGTTAGCCGCCCGCGCTTGATCCCATGCCCGCGCCCTGCGGGTTGGGGAGACCGAAAAATAAGGCGAAAGTCCCACCATGTTCATTACTCCAGCCTTTGCCCAGACCGCGGGCGGGCAAGCCTCCGGCGCCGGTATCCTGGTGCAGATGGCACCGCTGGTCCTCATCTTCGTCGTCTTCTACTTCCTGCTGATCCGTCCGCAGCAGAAGAAGATGAAGGAACATAAGGGCAAGATCGACGCCGTGAAGAAGGGCGATCAGGTCGTGACCGGCGGTGGCCTGGTCGGCAAGGTCGCGCGCGTCGACGACATCTATGTCGATATCGAGCTGGCGCCGAACATGAAGGTCAAGGCGGTCAAGTCGACCCTGGCCGACGTGATCGACCCGACCACCGCCAAGCCCGCGAACGACTGATCCAACGATGCTGAACTTCTCGCGCTGGGCCATCGCCGGCATCCTGTTGCCGCTGATCATCGGCATCTTCTGCGCCGTCCCGAGCTTCCTGCCCGATTCGACGGTGGCGAAGCTGCCCCCCTTCATGCAGACGCGGGTCAATCTGGGCCTCGACCTTGCCGGCGGCAGCCATCTGCTGCTGGAAGCGTCGACCCAGGATGTGGCCAAGCAGCGGCTCGCCAATATGGAGGAGCAGGTCCGCACGGAGCTGCGCCGGGGCGAGACGAAGATCGCGATCGGCGATATCTCCAGCCGTGACGGGAAGCTCAGCTTCATGGTCCGCAACCCCAGCGAAGTGGATGCCGCCGTCGAGCGCATCCGCCCGCTGACCCAGGGTGCGGGCCTGACCGGCCAGCGCGACTTCAATGTCGAGGTGGTCAACAGCTCCACCATCGTCATCACGCCGACCCAGGCGGGAATCGACAATGCGGTCAAGAGCGCGATGCAGGTCGCGACCGAAGTCATCCGCAAGCGCATCGACGAAATGGGCACGCGCGAGCCGACCATCCAGCAGCAGGGCGCCAACCGCATCGTCGTGCAGGTGCCGGGCCTGCAGGATCCCAAGGCGCTGAAGGCTTTGCTGGGCCAGACCGCGAAGCTGGAATTCAAGCTGGTCGACATGAGCGCCAATCCGAGCGAGGTGGCCCAGGGCCGCGCGCCGGTGGGTAGCGAAGTCCTGCCCTATCCGACCAATCCGGCCGGGCCGCCGATGATCGCCGTCCACCGCCAGGTGATGGTGTCGGGCGAGGAACTGACCGACGCGCAGCAGACCTATGACCAGCAGACCAACGAACCCAATGTCACCATCCGCTTCAACGGATCGGGCGGCAACAAGTTCGCCAAGGTGACGTCGCAGAATGTCAACCGCCCCTTCGCCATCATCCTGGATGGCAAGGTGCTGTCGGCGCCGAACATCAATGAGCCGATCCTGGGCGGGTCGGCGACGATTTCGGGCAGCTTCACCGTCGAGGGTGCGAATCAGCTGGCGATCGCGCTGCGGTCGGGCAAGCTGCCGGTCAACTTCGTCGTAGTCGAGGAACGCACCGTCGGTCCGGGCCTGGGCGCCGATTCGATCCGCGCCGGCCTGGTTGCGTCGATCGTCGCGGTCGTCGCCGTCGCTGCCTTCATGTTCGTGAGCTATGGCCGGTTCGGCATGTATGCGAACCTGGCCGTGGCCATCAACGTGCTGGTGATCCTGGGCGTGATGGGCATTTTGGGTGCGACGCTGACCCTGCCGGGCATTGCCGGTTTCGTGCTGACCATCGGCACCGCGGTCGACGCCAACGTGCTGATCTATGAGCGTATCCGCGAAGAGCGGCGACGCGGGCGCGGGGTCGTACAGGCGATCGAGTTCGGCTACAAGGAAGCCAGCCGCACCATCTTCGAAGCGAACGTGACCCACGCGATCGCCGGTGGCATCATGCTCGCGCTGGGCTCCGGCCCGGTCAAGGGCTTCGCCATCGTGCTGCTGATCGGTATCGCGACCAGCGTGTTCACCGCCGTGACCTTCACGCGCGTTCTCGTCTCGGGCTGGGTGCGTCGCACTCGTCCCACGGACATCCACATTTAAGAGGGGCGGGAGGAACAACCCATGAAACTTCTCAAGCTCGTCCCCGACAACACCAATATCGGCTTCGTCAAGCTGCGCCACTGGGCCTTTGGCCTGACGCTGCTGCTGACCGTGCTGGCGGTCGGCGCGACCTTCTACAAGGGCCTGAACCTGGGCGTCGACTTTGTCGGCGGCCTGATGATCGAGGCGAAGTTCCCGCAGGCGGTCGAGACCGACAAGGTCCGCGACACGATCGCGGGGCTGCGCGTGGGCGAAAGCTCGCTGCAGCAGTTCGGCGACCCCAAGACGGTGCAGATCCGCCTACCGCTGCCCGAGCAGGGCGGCGCCGGCGCCGCCAACGCCGTGGTTGAAAAGACCCGCAAGGCGATGGAGGCGCAGTTCCCCGGCGTCACCTTCTCGCGCTATGACACGGTGTCGGGCAAGGTGTCCGGCGAACTGATCCAGAATGGCGTGCTGGCGGTCGTGCTGGCGATCATCGGCATCGCGATCTTCTCCTGGTTCCGCTACGAATGGCAGTTCGGCGTGTCGACCTTCGTCGCGATCGTCCACGACGTGCTGATGACGCTGGGCTTCTTCGCGGTCACGCAGCTGGAGTTCGACCTCAACATCATCGCCGCCGTGCTGACCATCGTGGGCTATTCGATCAACGACAAGATGGTGATCGACGACCGTATCCGCGAAAATATGCGCAAGTACCGCAAGATGGACATGAAGTCGCTGATCGACCTGTCGGTCAACGAGACGCTGCCGCGCACGGTCATGACCTCGGTCACCATCCTGCTGGCACTGGGCGCGCTGCTGCTGCTGGGCGGCCATGTGCTGCGTGGCTTCACCGCGGCCATGATGCTGGGCATCATCGTCGGCACCTATTCGTCGGTCTATGTCTCCTCCTCGCTGCTGATCACGCTGGGCCTGAGCCCGCAGACGTCCGAGAAGAAGGCGAAGAAGGGCGGCATCGCCGCCCAGGCCGAGCGCATGGGTCCGCGCGACGGAGCCCAGCCCTGAGCGACCGTCAAACCGGAATCGAACTGCGCCGCGACGATAGCGGCCAGGGTCCAATCGTCACCGGCTTCCAGGGCCGGGGCTTCCGGGTGAAGGACGATGTCTTCCCGGACGGGCTGTTGCTCAGCCCCGTCCGGGCACTGGCCTGGATGCAGGCGCCGGCGGTGTCGGCGATGAGCATCGCGGCGCTGGGCGACCTGTTCGACCATCTGGAACTGAAGCCCGAATTCCTGCTGCTGGGCACCGGCAGCGGGCTGCAACAGCCGCCCCGCGCCTTCGTGCGGGAACTGGAAGCACGCGGCATCGGCGTCGAGGCGATGGACAGCCGGGCCGCCGCCCGTGCCTGGGGCGTGCTGCGCGCCGAGGAACGCTGGATCGTGGGCGCGCTGCTGCCGCTCTGATCAGCCGGGCTGTAGTAGGGGATAGCGCGCCGACCACCGCTTGGCGCACACCCGCGCATCGAAGATCGCCCGCCTGGCGCCGAGAAAGGCCGGGCCGGGCACCAGCCGCAAGCCGAACAGATCATCAAGGCCGAAGGGGGCGTTGACCTCCAGCTGGTCGTCGGGCGTCAGACGGACGCCGATGGCGGTCGCCGTCTCGGTCCAGTGGCGCATCGCGTCGGCAGCATCCGCATAGGGTGCGTCCCGATTGCGCATGTGCATCCTTGCCTGATTCTTGACCGACCAGTCGATGTCCGGGCGCAACGCGGCCAGTTGCTGCTCGATCTGTCGGTCGAGCGCAGGATCGGTCCGGGCGGGATCGAACCAGATGATGTCGATATCGCCGACGGGGATCGACGGGGCGTGGCCGTGGAGATGGTCCCAGACCGCATCGCGCACGAAGCCGGCGGCGACCCAGCCATCGGGCAGGACAAGCGAGCGAAGCAGATGCAGGATCGCCATGCGCCAGGGATCGGCGTTCAGCAGGTCGCGCAACCGCGCTTCCATGCGGATTACGACTTCATCGACCAGGCGGTCAGTTCCTCCAGGTCGAGGTCGCGCTCCAATTCCTGCAGCACATGTTCGTCAATGTCGCCGGCGCGGTGCAGGCGCAGCAGTTCGGCGCGGCCGGCGGCGATCGCCTCCAGCACCAGGTCGAAATGGGCGTGGAGCCGGTCGGCGAACTGGTCTTCCTGCCCGGCATAGTTTTTCGAGAGGACGGCGCGGCGCTGATAGCGTTCGAGCAGTTGCGGGTGGATGAGTTCGCCCGCCTCGTCATAGGCGAGCTGTTCGACGCGCACGGCCTGGACCTTGGCGATGGCGGCTTCGGCATCGCTCATGCTGAGGCGGGGGCGATCATGAATCGGGTCGGAGAGGCCCGCCCAGCGGATCAGCAGCCCGAGCGTCGTGCCCTGGATCAGGACGGTGCCCAGGATCACGCCAAAGGCCGCGACCAGCAGGAAGTCGCGCCCCGGAAAGCCTTCCGGTACGGAGAGGGCGACCGCCAGCGTCACCACGCCGCGCATGCCGGCCCAGCCGAGCACGGTGGCGCCGCGCGGGCCGACCGGGCTGTAACGGCGCAGGCCCATCGCGCGCAGCAACATGATGATGGCGTCCGAGCCGAACACCCAGACGAAGCGGGCGGCGGTGAGGGCGAGCAGGATGAGCAGGACCGGCACCGCCATATTGTCGAGCACGACGGCAAAGCCGCCGACCCGGTCGACCACCCCGCGCAGCGACGAGCCGATCAGCATGAACACGGTCGCTTCCATGAGGAAGATCATCACCGCCCAGAAGGCGGTGCCGCGCATCCGCACCGAGGCGGACCAGACGATATGCTGATACCAGCCGCAGATGAGGCCGGCGGCGACGGTGGCGATGACGCCGGAGACATGGAAGGCTTCGCCCAGCAGATAGGCCGACCAGGGTACCAGCATGGAGGAGGCGATCATCAGATAATCGTCGCCCAGCCGCCGGACCAGCAGCACCCAGATGGCGCCGATCGCGCCGCCGACCACCAGCCCGCCGACGGCGAGCAGGATGAAGCTTTCGAGGCCGGCGATCGCGCTGAAGCTGCCGGTGGCGACGGCGGCGATGGCGAAGCGGAAGAGGACCAGGCCGCTGGCGTCGTTGAACAGGCTTTCGCCCTCCAGCAGGACCGACAGGCGGCGCGGGAGATGGACGCGTTGCAGCACGGCGCGGGCGGCAATGGCGTCGGGCGGCGAGACGATCGCGCCCAGCGCGGCGCAGGCGGCCCAGGGCAGGGACGGCATCAGGGCATGGGCGACCGCGGCCACGACGAGCGTGGTGAAGATCACCGCGCCGATCGCCAGCGACATGATGCCGATCAGGTGGCGGCGCAGATGACCCAGTGCAATGAACCAGGCGCCGTCCATCAGCAGCGGCGGCAGGAAGATGACCAGCACCAGTTCGGGATCGAGCGAGATGACCGGCAGGCCGGGCACGAAGGCGAGCAAGGTGCCGCCGGTCAGCAAGGCGACCGCCGGCGGCAGGCCCAGCCGATGCGCGGCATAATGAAGCGCGATGATCGCCAGCAGCATGGCCACCAGCAGTTCGAACAATTCCACCGGATGCATCGGCCTGGCCCCTGTCTGTCGATCGCCCTACCCTAATCGGGTGGCCGATCCTGTCCAGCGGTCCGCCCGATCATCGCACCGGACAGGCGGCGATGGCGGCGGCGATCGCATCATAAAGGGGTTTGGGCCGCAGCGCATCGTCAAAGGGGTTGCCGCGCATGGGCAGGCCATCCGGGCGGCGGCTCTTGGTCGGATAGCTGTCGCGATTGAGATTGGAATAGCGATCGCTGAGGCCCCAGCAGATGATCTGGGAGACATTGCGATGGCTGAGCGTGATGTCGAGATAGCCCTTCACGAAGGCGGCGATCTCGGCATCGCGCCTGGCCGGTTCCCGATCGCTCAGATGGCGATCGGCGCAATCCAGTTCGGTGATCAGCACCGTCATGCCCATGGCGTCCAGTTCGGCGAGGAAGCGATTCCAGGCCCGTTCGTCGCGGCCACGGCCCAGCGTATTGCCCAGATGGCTCTGGATGCCGATGGCGTTGACCGGCACGCCGCGCTTAAGCGCCTGTTCCAGCACGCGCAGCACGGCGTTGCGATGATCGGGATTCTGCTCCCAGCTCATATTGCCATTATAGACGCGCTGCGCATGGGGGGCATATTGCGCCATCAGCTGAAAGGCGAGGTCGAAGAAGCCCATGCCGAGGATGCGGGTGTAGATCGAGTTCTTCAATTGTCCGCTCTGGACGACGAACGCCTCGTTCACGCAGTCCCATGATTCGATCTGGGGGAAGGTGGTGGCAAGATAGCGGGCATGATCGTTCATCAGGGCGATCAGCGGCGCGCCCCCCTTCTGCGCCAGCGCCGCCTCATTGGTGATCAGCCAGCCGGGTACCCGATCATCCTGATTCCAGACGAATGTATGGCCCCGCGGCGACATGCGATGGCGGCTGGCGAAGCGCAGGACGCGCAGCGCCTTTGCCGGGTTGCGCTGACCCTCCTTGGCTTCGAGATATTTCCATTTGAAATTATTCTCGGCGGTCAGCACCGAACATTCCCGGACGATCAACTGGGCAAAGGCCGGATCGTCCAGATGGGTGGGCGATACGGCGGTGCCAAAGCGCAGGCCCCGGCTGCGGGCGATGGCGTCGAGCCCGGAAGGCGGCGCGACGGCCAGGCCGGGCGCGCAGGACAGGGCCGGGATGGCGCCCGCCGTCAGCGACAGCATGTGCCGGCGGGACAGGGGCGGGCCATGGTCTTTCATGCTGCATTTGTCCGAGCGGAGAGGCGCAGAGGCAATCGGTAATTGGCCCGAGGAGGCTGCCCGCAAAAAAAAAGGGCCGCCCCATGCGGGACGGCCCAATGCTTCTGTTGCCGGGGAGCTGCTGTCAGAAGCGGAATTTGAGTGCGGCGCGATAGCTCTGATAGCTGAGGTTGCCGCGCCAGGCGGTGGTGTCGGCCGACAGGCTGATGTCGACATTGCCGGTGCTGAGGGTCAGGCCGCCGCCCACTTCGCCCCAATTCTTGTCCGACCCGCCCAGCGCGAAGGGCGCGAGCGATCCGGTGCCGCCGACGAAATTGGCCAGGAAATAGGCCGGCTGGTCGCGGAACTCATGGACATAATTGGCGGTCAGATAAGGCTTGAACCCGCCGACATCGATCTTCGCCGTGGCCCCCAGTCGGCCCTGCGCGCTCTGGATCGCATGGCGATGGATCACCAGCGCGGTGTCGCCGCCATATTCAGCGAGGTTGCCGCCGCTGATATAGGCGCCACGCAGCGAGGCGCGCGGCGTGATGGTGAAGGCGTCGCCACCCAGCGGCGCGCCGATGCCGATCTCGCCCGACAGGGCCAGTTGCTGGTCGCTGCCGCGCAGCGTGTAGGGGGTGGTGCCCACCGCGAAGGCGCGCTTGGTCTTGCTGGTGAGCGTGCCGGCGCTGCCGACGCCATCCAGAACCACGCCGCCCAGATCCCAATTGCCATAGACGGTGGCCTGGTAGAGGCGAGCGCGGGCGGTGTCGCCGATGCCGGTATTGCCCTTGAGCTCGCTATAGGATGCGGCCAGGCCGATCACGGCATCGTCGCCGATCATCTTTTCGATGCCGGCCGCACCATACCAGCCGTCGAACTTGTCGCGGCCGGTGGTGATGGCGCCCCGCATCGGATCGCTCTTTCCGTCGATATAGCCGCCGGCGATGAAGGCGCTGACGTCATCGGGCAGGGCATTTTCCTGGGTGACGGTTTCGTTGCCGCCGCCTTGATCCATGCCCAGGTTGAGATTGTTCATGCTGAGCGCGGCGAGCTGGAGCGGCTGACCGGTCATGGTCAGCGTGCCGCCCATGCTGCCGCCGCTGACGCGTGCCAGGCGATCGCGATAGAAGCGGGCCATATTGTCGTTCAACACTTCGGACATGGAGGTGCGGAGCGCTTCGGTGCGCGGCGCCATGGCTTCGAGCGACGCCTGGATCGCGGCGACGCTCAGCAGGTCGGCCTCACCATAGAGGGTGGCATAATTGCCGTAGAGGGCGCGGTTCTGATCGAGCAGGCGGGCAAAGCTGGTCTGCACCTGCGAGCCGCCATTGACGACGCCGGCATAGGTGCCGGCATCGATCGTGACGCTGACACTGTTGGCGCCATAGGTCAGGACGGGCTTCAGGATCGCGCTGATGTTGGTCGGTGTGTCGAACGTGCCTTCGACGCCGCCTTCCGCAGTCAGGAAGGTGTAGCGGCTGCCATAACGCAGCTTGGCGCCGGTCGCCGCGCCGAAGACGACCTTGCCATCGACCGCCGCGATGCCTTCGACATCATCGGTGGCCTTGACCGCGAGCAGATCGGAACCGCTGCTGCCAAGGTCGACATGCAGCGTGCTGCCCGAGGAGAGGATGGCATTACCCTCGACCGTGAGCGTGCCAACCGTGCCGATGCCGCCAGGCGCGACCACGCCCATGATGTTGGTGAAATAGGGGGTGCGCAGCGTGCCCTTGCCCGAGAGCAGGCCCGAGAGCAGCAGATAGTCGCCCGGTGTTGCGACCGCGCCATCGACATTCACCACGCCGGCGAGATGATTGATGTCCATCAGGCTGGTCAGCGACCCGGCGCTGGTGACGTCGAGCGTCGAGCCGGTGCCCGAGATGGTGAAGCGATCGACAGTGGCGTCGATGTCGAGCGTGGTCTTGCCGGCGGCGCTCAGCGTGACGTCATAATAGCGACCGACGACGCCCTGCGCGGCGACCGGGTCGATATTGTTCGGCACGAAATTGGTGGCGCCGGGCAGGCCGTTGGCCAGGGTCGCGGCGGGCAGGACGGCATCGCCTTCCGCCTGCGCCTCGACGATGGTCGCGTCCGCCAGGCTGGCGGCACCATCGGACGGACTGCGTTCGGCAATCTCGACCTTGCCCTTGTTGTTGGCGACGGTCTTGCTGCCGCTGGTGGTGGTCGCGTCGGTCGCCTCGACCGGCTCGCCATTGATTAGCAGCGTGTCGGTGCCGACATCGTAACAGGCGTCGTCCGAGCCATCATTGGGCTGGTAGCAGACCTGGCCGAACTTTTGCGCATCATCCTCGCCAAAGGCGCCGGCGCCGGGCGTGGTCGGCACGCCGTTCACCAAGGATCCGTTGCTGTCGATGATCATGTAATTGGGGTCGAGCGCCGTCACCCAGTGGCTGGCGTCGCTCCATTTGCCGTCGCCGGCCTTGGCCGTGGCATAGCGATAGGGATTATTCTGCGCGATCCAGTCCCAGAAGAGATAGAGCGGCTGATAGAAGGCGGAGCCGCCATAGGAGCTTTGCGGCTGTTCCAGGAAGTAGCGGCTGCCGCCCGACAGGACGCCCAGCACCACCTTCTGGTCAAAGGTCTGGTCGAGGATCAGCGGGCCGCCGGAATCGCCGCCGGCAGTATTGCCTTCATTGGGAAGCGCATCGTCCTTGAAGACATTGAAGTCGAATTCGTTGGTCCGGGTCGGATCGTCGAAGTCGGTCTGGTAGAGATTCTGGGTGTAGCCACCGCCTTCGCCGAACAGGAAGATGTCGATATCGTCGAGCGAGCCGAGCATGCCGAGGAAATTCTCGGCCACCTTGCGGCGATAATCGATGCCATAGCTGTTGCCGGTAGTGCCGCTGCCGCTGCGGCCATAGCCGGTGATCGTCACATGATAGCCGGTGCCGGTCGTGTCGCTGATGCTTTCCGGCGCGGGCAGGGCGGAAAAGAGCATCGCCCAGGTCGGCACGTCGCTGGCCGGCGTGTCGAGCGTGGCCATCGCCGTGTCGCCATAGAGGAAGCTGAGCGCCGGCGGATCGAGCGAGTCCGGATTATAGGCGATATTGTTGACGTTGTAGACGCTGAGCGCGGTGTTGGTGCGATAGCCGTTGTTGATCCAGTTGACGAGGCCGGGGCGGGCGTTGCTCTGGAAGGCGAAGGCGACCGGAATGCCGTCATTCACCGTGCTGTAGGTGCTGGGGTCATAGTCATTGACGCAGTGGGCGGCGAAAATGACGGTGCGCGGATTGATCAGCGTGCCGGTGCAGACATAGCCGTCGGCGCGATACATGATGCCGACGCCGTTCACATCGGTGCCATCGACGATGTCCGCCGGCGTATTATTGTCGTTCGGCACGACGGCATGGGCTGCCGGTGCGATGCTCAGAGCGGACAGAGCGGCCGATGCCAAAAGGGCAGAACGACCGGCGCGTGCCAACAGGCCCGCGCCATTCTTACGAATGCGCATGATGTTAACTCCCCAAAGACCGTTGGCGAGGCTATGCAGCTATCAGGCGCAAGACAATTACCCAAAAATGAAAGTTTCTGTCATGTATCCAAAAAGACACAATGTTATCTTTGCGTTATGAATATCCAGCCTTGATTGACTGATCCGGCGGTCATGCCGTTTTCTATGTTAACGGTATCGATTATGTAATTTATGCAAATGTTATGGGTCGAAGAAATGCCGGGGATTTTCGGCTTGTTTCCCGCCCACTTGCGGAAGCGGGCGGTTCCGCTTAAGCATGAAGGCAAGTTCCGATCGGATTTGCGCGATCGGCGATTGATGAAGTGAGGTACGGCCTTGGTGCAGCATAGCCGCCCATCGCCGCAGAGTTCCGGCCCGGTTGGCCGCGTTTCGGGCAAGTCCGCCCGTTCCGGTTCGGGTAATGGGAGCAAGGCTGCGGCCATTACGCCCCCGTCGAAGCAACGGGGCCTTTATCCCTACACGGCGCGGGACCGCCGATCCTATGCGGCAATCGATCTGGGTACCAATAATTGCCGTCTGCTGATCGCCAAGCCGTCAGCGGACGGGTTCATCGTGGTCGATGCCTTTTCCCGGATCGTGCGTCTGGGCGAGGGGCTGGCGGCCACCGGGCGGATCAGCGATGCGGCGATCGACCGGGCCATCGCTGCGCTGTCGGTCTGTGCCGACAAGCTGCGGCGGCGCCATGTGACGCTGGCGCGATCGGTGGCGACCGAGGCCTGTCGGCGGGCGAGCAACGGCGCCGAATTCATCCAGCGCGTCTATCGCGAGACCGGGATCGCGCTCGACATCATCAGCGCGCAGGAAGAGGCGCGGCTGGCGGTGCTGGGGTGCCATGCGCTGCTGGAAGAGGGCAATGGCCCGGCGCTGATCTTCGATATTGGCGGTGGATCGACCGAACTGGTGCTGGTCGATTCCCATTGCGACGGCGCGCCGCGGATCGTCGATTGGGTGAGCGCGCCCTGGGGCGTGGTGTCGCTGACCGAGAGTGAATTGTTCGACCATGCCAATCCGACCGAGCGGCTGGCCGCCTATGGCCGGATGCGCGCGCGCGTGGCCGAGGCTTTCGCGCCGCTCGCCCGTCGCCTGCCGCAGGGGGAAGCCGGCATCAGGCTGCTGGGCACGTCGGGCACGGTGACGACTTTGGCCAGCCTGCACCTTGACCTGCCGCGCTATGACAGGCAGGCGATCGACGGGCTGATCGTGCCGAGCAGTTCGATGCGCGCGATTTCCGAACGGCTGTCGACCATGGCGCTGGCGGATCGGCAGCGATTGCCCTGCATCGGCACGGAGCGCGCCGACCTGGTGGTCGCGGGCTGTGCCATTTTGGAATCGATCCTCGACATCTGGCCGGCCGAGCGACTGGGCGTCGCCGACCGCGGCATTCGCGAGGGCATATTGCGCGGCCTGATGGACCGCCATGGAGCAACGACGTGAGGGGTTCTGGCGCAGGCAAGGTCCGGGTTAAATCCGCCAAGGGGCGCACCGCGCAGTCGGTGCGCTGGCTGGAGCGCCACCTTAACGATCCCTATGTCCACAAGGCCAAGCAGGAAGGCTGGCGCAGCCGGGCCGCCTTCAAGCTGATCGAGCTGGACGAGAAATTCCATTTCGTGAAGGGATCGCGCGCGGTCGTCGACCTGGGCGTGGCGCCGGGCGGCTGGGCACAGGTGATCCGCAAGATGGCGCCCAAGGCGGCCGTGGTCGGCATCGACCTGCTGCCGGTCGATCCGATTCCGGGCGTCACCCTGTTCGAAATGGACTTCATGGACGACAAGGCGCCCGACCTGCTGCGCGAGGCGCTGGGGCAGGAGCCGGATCTGGTGATTTCCGACATGGCGGCCAACACGGTGGGCCATGCCCAGACCGACCATCTGCGCACCATGGGCCTGGTCGAGGCGGCCGCCGATTTCGCGGTGCAGAATCTGCGCAAGGGTGGCACCTTCGTCGCCAAGGTCTTTGCCGGTGGCACCGATGCGGAACTGCTGGCGGTGCTCAAGAAGCATTTCACCACGATCAAGCATGCCAAGCCGCCGGCGAGCCGCAAGGGCAGCGTCGAATGGTATGTCGTGGCGCAGGGATTCAAGGGACGGCCGGACGCGCAAGAGTAACAGGGACAAGCGATCGGCCGCCTTCACGGGGGAAGAAGGGGGCGGGCCTTTGGTAGCGACGGTTTCGACGGTGGCCTATCTGGGCCTGGAGGCGCGCACGGTCGAAGTGCAGTGCCAGCTTGTTCCGGGATTGCCCGCCTTCATCGTCGTCGGCCTGCCCGACAAGGCGGTGGCCGAAAGCCGCGAGCGGGTGCGCAATGCGATCGCCGCGATCGGCCTGTCGCTGCCGCCCAAGCGGATCACCGTCAATCTCTCGCCCGCCGACCTGCCCAAGGAAGGGTCGCATTTCGACCTGCCGATCGCGATTGCGCTGCTCGGCGCGATGGGGGTGATCGATGCCGAGACGCTGGCGGGCTACATTGTTGTCGGCGAACTGGGGTTGGATGGGCGCACCGCGCCGTCGCCCGGCGTATTGCTGGCGGCGCTGCATGCCGGCGAGCAGGATCTGGGGCTGGTCTGTCCCGCCGCGCAGGGGAGCGAGGCGGCCTGGGCGGGGCAGGTGGAGGTGGTGGCGACACCCGATCTCCTCAGCCTGCTCAATCATTTCAAGGGCACGGCCGCACTGTCGCCGCCCCAGCCCGGCGCGGTCGAGCCGCCGCTGCGGGTGGCGGACCTGCGCCAGGTGAAGGGGCAGGAAAGCGCCAAGCGGGCGCTGGAGATCGCGGCTGCCGGCGGCCACAATCTGTTGATGGTCGGGCCGCCGGGGGCGGGCAAGTCGCTGATGGCGAGTTGCTTGCCTGGCATATTGCCCGAGCTGACGCCGACCGAGGCGCTGGAAACATCGATGGTCGCCAGTGTCGCCGGCACGCTGGAGGGCGGACGGATCAGCCGCGCCCGGCCATTTCGCAATCCGCATCATAGCGCGTCGATGGCGGCCCTGGTCGGTGGCGGCCTGAAGGCGCGGCCGGGCGAGGTCAGCATGGCCCATCTGGGCGTGCTGTTCCTGGACGAACTGCCCGAATTCCAGCGCGTTGTGCTTGATTCGCTGCGCCAGCCGCTGGAGAGCGGGGAGGTGAGCGTGGCGCGCGCCAATGCCCATGTGACCTTCCCGGCGCGGGTGCAGCTGATCGCAGCGATGAATCCCTGCCGCTGCGGCCACTTGTCCGATCCGGCGCTGGCCTGTTCGCGCGCGCCGCGCTGTGCCAGCGATTATCAGGCGAAGGTATCCGGGCCGCTGCTCGACCGCATCGACCTGCATGTCGAGGTGCAGGCGGTGACGGCGGCCGACCTGGTGCTGCCGCCGCCAGCCGAGGGATCGGCGGAGGTGGCAGCGCGCGTCGCGGCGGCGCGCACGCTGCAGACCCGGCGCTATGCCGGCAGCAAGGTGCGGACCAATGCCGAGGTGGATGGCGAGCGGCTGGAGGATGTGGCCGGGCCGGACGAGGCCGGGCGGCAATTGCTGGCGCAGGCCGCCGCCGCGATGAAGCTGTCGGCGCGCGGCTATACGCGGGTGTTGCGGGTGGCGCGGACGATCGCCGACCTGGCCGGTGCGGAGCAGGTCGGCCGGGTGCATGTGGCCGAGGCGCTCAGCTATCGCCGGCGCGCGCCGGTCAATTAGCCAATGACCGTCGGACCGTCAGGAAGTGAGAGCAGGTAGTTCGCTATTGCGTCCGATACGGATACTGCCGTTGCCTCATTCACATATGAAAGGCCCATATGATCTGAAGCGATCCGAACAAGATATGCGCTGACTTCGGCCCGTGAATGGCCTTGCGACATCATGCCGGCGGCACGGAGCAAGTAGCTGTCATATTCGTCGGCACATGCATCATTCCACGTGCCGTCGCGATTTTTCAAACCAATAGGATCCCACAGGCGCCATCCAATCTCTCGAAGGTGTGACAACTGCATCTTGGGGTAAAATATCATGTCGTGCTTCCGGCGTCTCGATCACCTCCCACGCGTAGTGGAAACTCCAGCTAGTAGCAGGATCGATCGAGCAAGGATCAGGCTGCGCTGTCGCTGGTGATGAGCTTGAGGTCGGCGGCCGCGACCGGGCCATTATCCTTGTGCGCAAAGCGACCCTCGACCCGGCTACCGGCCTCGATCGTGATCCGCTCATAGGTCACGTCGCCGGTGATGCGGGCGGTGCTTTCGACCACCAGTTCCTCGGCGCTGATCGATCCGTCGACGAGGCCCGCAAGGCGCGCGCTCTGCGCGGTGACATGGCCGATGATGCGGCTGTCGGGGCCCTGGACCAGCGCGGCGCAACGAATGTCGCCGTCGATCACGCCATCGACATGCAGGTCGACGGTCGCGGCGAGATTGCCGGTGATCGTCACGTCGCTGCCGATCAGCGAGAAGGGGGTGTGCTTAGCCCCGGTTGCCGACATCGGCGAGACGGGCCGTGGCGATTTGCTGGACTTGGAGAACATCTTTGCGGGCCTCGAGGAAACGGCGGGGATTGATGGGATCACCGTTGACGCGCACCTCGAAATGAAGATGCGTGCCGGTCGAGCGGCCGGTGGAGCCCATACGGGCGATCTGATCGCCGCGCGCGACCTGCTGGCCGACACGGGCGTTGAAGCCGGACAGGTGGGCGTAGCGGGTCATGATGCCATTGCCATGGGTGACTTCCACGACATTGCCATAGCCGCTGCGCTGGCCGACATAGCTGACCTTGCCGGGGGCGGCGGCCAGGATCGGCTGGCCATAGCGGCCGGGAAAGTCGAGCCCGGCATGGAAGGCGGCGTGGCCGTTGAACGGGTCGCGGCGATAGCCATAGGAACTGCTGAGCATCGGCGTGCCGGTCGGCTGGCCCGACGGGATGCGCAGCAGGCTGGTTTCCAGAAATTCCATGCGGGAAAGCGCGGTGGCGAGCTTTTCCAGCTCGGCCGGCATCGCATCTTCATCGCCATGCCAGGGCACGAACGGGCCGCCCTGGGCGCGGGCCGCATTGCGAGCGAGCGCGTCGGGATTGAGGCCGAAGCTGCGGATCGCGGCGGCGGCCTTCTGCGTACGGGCTTCGACGGCGCTGGTCAGCAGGGCGGCGAAACGGCGCTGGCGGGCATCGACCTGCATCAGCGGCGCGGCTTCGGGCGCCATGCTGATCTTGGCGTCGAGCTTGCCCTGGCCGCCCTTTTCGGTGGCGGCGTCCGCCTTGCCGACCGGGGCATTGGCCGCGGCGTCGCCGGGCTCGCCGAAATGGGTCTTGTAGAGATCGTCGATGAAATCCTGGCGCGCTTCCAGGTCATGGGCGAGGTCGTTCACCGACTTGCGATAGCCGTCGACCTTGCGTGCCTTGCTGGCCACGGCCGCGCCCTTGGCGTCCAGCATCGCGCGGTCATGGGCGACGGCGGCGCTGCTGGCGAGCATCGATACGGTAACCGCGCCCCAGCCGACCAGGCCGGTCGACAGTATGCCGAGCGCCAGCAACTGGGCGCGCTTGGAAATGCGGATGAACTTTACCTGGCCGCCCGAGCGCAGGAAGATTTCCCGCTCCGGGCACAAGGCACTGAGCCTGGCCCAGAGGGTGGCGACCCCCTTCTTCTTGCGCTGCGACAATTGCGACCCCGTAACTATTTATTTCGGTGAGTCGGGCCGGTAGCAAAAGAAGATCGGACGCGCGAATCCGCAGCCGCGGACTCGTGACGAGTCGAAGCTAAACCGGGACGAAATGATCTTCGTCCCATTTGGTTCCCTGGCTTTGAAAATATTTTTCGCGATGCGCTTCAGCTTCGACGGGCGAAGCGGGAGGGCTCAAGAAAGCTGGGTAATTGCGATGCCGGAACGGCAGCGCTCCAATAATAGCCCTGGCCATAATGGCAACCACCTGATCGCAAATATTCCAGTTGTTCAATCGTTTCGACGCCTTCGGCGACGGTCTTCACGCCCAGGCTGTAGGCGAGGTTGAGCACGGTGCGCACGATGGCGGCATCATCCGGGTCGGTTTCCAGGTCGCGCACGAAGCCCTTGTCGATCTTGATGACGTCGATCGGAAACTGCTTGAGGTGGGACAGCGAGGCGTAGCCGGTGCCGAAATCGTCGAGGGCGATGGCCATGCCCGCCTGGCTGAGGCGCTGAAGATTGCGTTCCACCACATCGACATTGCGGCCGAGGAAGACGGATTCGGTGACTTCCAGCTCGATCCGGCGCGGTTCGACATCGGCATGGGCGAGGCGGGCGAGCAACCGGTCGGGGAAGGCGCGGTCATGCAGTTCGACGCCGGGGACATTGACGGCGACATGGCCGAAATCGATGCCGGCGCTGGTCCAGGCCCGGCAATCGGCCAGCACCTGATCGATCATCCGCTCGGTGATCTTGCGGCCCAGCTCGGGATGTTCGAAGGCGGCCAATATCTGGTCGGGCATCATCAGCGTGCCGTCCGGACGGACGCAGCGCAGCAGCGCCTCGAAGCCGATGACGCGGCCGTCCTGCAGGTCGACCTTGGGCTGATACCAGGGCACGGGCTGGGCATGGGCGAGCGCATCGCGTGCCCGTTCCAGCATCCGCGCCTCGGTCTGCCAGCTTTCCAGCAGGCCGGGCTCGAACAGGCAGGCGCGACCGCGTCCGCTATTCTTCGCCTCATACAGGGCGATGTCGGCATGCTTCATCAGGTCGATCATGTCGCCGGCATGGTCGGGGTAGAGGGCCACGCCCATGCTCACGCGGCAATCAATGTCCCGCCCGCCATGGCGCAGCGGCATGTGCAGGCGCGCGATCATGCGGCTGAGGATGGTGTCGAGATCGGCCAGGCCGCGCAGGCGGGTGAGGATAACGGCGAACTCGTCGCCGCCCATGCGGGCGATCATGTCGGCGGGGCGCACCGAGTCGCGCAGCCGTTCGGCCACGGCGCACAGCAGGGCGTCGCCGGCGTCATGGCCGGCGCTGTCGTTGATCCGCTTGAACTCGTCGACGTCGATCAGCACGACCGCCATCTGGCCGCCGGATCGTTCGGTCGACTGGGCCGCCTGCATCAGGCTGGCCATGAAATGGGATCGGTTGGCGAGGCCGGTGAGGGCGTCGGTCATCGCCAGATGGGCAAGATGGCGTTCGGCCTGCTTGCGGTCGGTGATGTCGACGATGCTGGCGAGGATACATTGTTCGCCGGCGAGCAGGATCGGGCGGGCGCCCAGCAGGACATCGCGGATGATGCCTTCGTCATTGGCGAGGCAGCATTCGTCATTGTCGATGCTGTCGCCCCGCGTCAGCCGGTCGAGCAGGCGCAGCGGCGGGGCATGGTCGACGATCAGCGCCAGTCGCGCGACATCGTCCGCGGTGCCCAGATTGCGTGTGGCGGAATCGTTCATGCGCAGGACCGTGCCGTCGTCGCGGATGACGATCAGCGGCAAGGGCACGGTCATGAACAGTCGTTCGAGCGCTTCGCCATTGGCGGCGAGCGCGACGCGGGCGGCCTGCGCATCCTGGCTGGCGGTCCATTCCAGCCGCTGCAGCCGGTTGGTGCGGGCGATCGCGATCCACATGCCGCAATGAAGCATCAGCACCGCCATGATCATGCCGGGCATGGTCGGCGACAGAGGGGCGGGGGCCAGATAGCCGATCAGCAGCGCGACGCCGCAGCCCAGGCCGCCGCCGACATTGCCGCGGAAGCTGGTCGGCACCACCAGATAGAAGACGAGCGGCAGCATCACCAGGACGAAGATGGCGATGTCGCTGCGCGAGGAGACGAGGAAGGCGACGCCGATGGCGGTGATGCATTGCCAGACGAAACAGATGCGTTCGACCGCCTTGAAGCTGTGCATGTAGCGGCACAGGCCCAGGCTGACGAGCGACCAGAAGACCACGACCAGGCGGGCGGGCACCGCGACCCAGAAATGGGCCGTGCCGGCAAAGCGCCAGTCGCTCAGCAGGAAGAGGGTGTTGAGCAGCGCCGACAAGGCGAAGAGCAGATGGGCGTGGCGCCGCGATTCGGGCAGTCGATCGGCCTGGAAGGCGGCCTCGCGTTCCGGGCTGTGGAATTCGCCGCTAATGCGGGAAAGTGCAATCACGACTGGTCCATCTGGATATGGGGGCTGCGGGGAAAGATCCCATAATCTGCAGCATGTTAGCAAAATACTAAAATGTCATTCACTATGTGGGCAGGTGTGTCGCCATGGCCGTTCCGGTCCTGCGCTTGACCCTTCCGTCCCCCATCGCTATAGGGCCGCTGCCCCGCGTTCTGCGTCTGGAAGACTCGTTCTTCCCGCGCTTGCCGGGGCAAGCACTAGAGCTGAACATTATCGGCTGTCCTTGCGGCTCCGGGCGGATTGTTTCCGTCGGGGCCTTTGCTGTTTGGAGTCATTGGTTCCACGCGGCGGGGAACGCAGGTGGCGTCTGGTAAAGTAACTGAAAAGGTGAAGGGCTTCATGCCAACAATCAACCAGCTGGTCCGCAAGGGCCGCGAACTGCAGAAGACCAAGTCCAAGGTCCCTGCGATGGATGCGAACCCGCAGAAGCGTGGCGTTTGCACCCGCGTCTACACGACGACCCCGAAGAAGCCGAACTCGGCTCTCCGTAAGGTGGCGAAGGTGCGTCTGGTCAACCAGCGCGAAGTCATCACCTACATCCCGGGTGAAGGCCACAACCTCCAGGAACACAGCGTCGTGCTGATCCGTGGCGGCCGTGTGCGAGATCTTCCGGGCGTGCGCTATCACGTTCTTCGCGGCGTTCTGGATACCCAGGGCGTCAAGGATCGCAAGCAGAGCCGTTCGAAGTACGGCGCCAAGCGTCCGAAGTAAGGGGAGAACAGTAATATGTCACGTCGTCGTCGCCCCGAAAAGCGCGTTATCCTGCCGGATCCCAAGTTCGGTGATATCGTGCTGTCGAAGTTCATGAACAGCATCATGCAGGACGGCAAGAAGGCCGTCGCCGAGTCCATCGTTTACGGTGCGCTCGACACTGTCGAAGCGAAGTCCAAGAAGGACCCGATCGGCATGTTCCATGACGCGCTGAACAATGTGAAGCCCGGCATCGAAGTCCGCAGCCGCCGCGTCGGCGGTGCGACCTACCAGGTCCCCGTCGAAGTGCGCCCCGAGCGCGCTCAGGCGCTGGCGATCCGCTGGCTGATCACGGCTTCGCGCAACCGCAGCGAAACCACCATGGCCGCCCGTCTGTCGGGTGAGCTGCTGGATGCTGCCAACAACCGCGGCAATGCCGTCAAGAAGCGCGAAGATACGCACCGCATGGCGGAAGCGAACCGCGCCTTCTCGCACTACCGCTGGTAACAGCAGGGCGGGCGCTTATGTGCCCGCCTTGTTATTTGGTTTCCAAAATCGGTCCGTTCGCCGTGGGTGGCTACCCATGGCGAACGGATTGGTTTAGGGGCCACGCGCAGAATTAACGAATCCCCAACCGCCGGCGCGCCGGCAACGGAGAAGCATCATGGCCCGCAGCCATCCGCTCGAACGCTATCGCAATTTCGGTATCATGGCGCATATCGACGCCGGCAAGACCACCACGACCGAGCGTATCCTTTACTACACCGGCAAGTCCTACAAGATCGGCGAAGTCCATGACGGCGCCGCGACCATGGACTGGATGGAGCAGGAGCAGGAGCGTGGTATCACCATCACCTCGGCTGCAACGACCTGCATCTGGAACGACCACCGCCTGAACATCATCGACACCCCCGGCCACGTCGACTTCACCATCGAAGTCGAACGCTCGCTGCGCGTGCTCGACGGTGCGGTTGCCGCGTTCGACGGCGTTGCCGGCGTTGAGCCGCAGTCGGAAACCGTGTGGCGCCAGGCGGACAAGTACAAGGTTCCGCGGATGTGCTTCATCAACAAGCTCGACCGCACCGGTGCCGACTTCTATTATTGCGTGCAGACGATCATCGACCGTCTGGGCGCGACCCCGGCCGTCCTGTATCTGCCCATCGGCGCAGAGTCGGACTTCAAGGGCCTGGTCGACCTGGTCGAAAACCGCGCGATCATCTGGAAGGATGAGAGCCTGGGCGCCGAATTCTACTATGAAGAAATTCCGGCCGACCTCGCCGACAAGGCTGCCGAATATCGCGAAAAGCTGATCGAACTTGCCGTCGAGCAGGACGATGCCGCGATGGAAGCCTATCTGGAAGGCAATCTGCCCGACACCGCGACCCTCAAGAAGCTGATCCGCAAGGGTACGCTGGGTCACGCCTTCGTGCCGGTGCTGTGCGGTTCGGCGTTCAAGAACAAGGGCGTTCAGCCGCTGCTCGACGCCGTCGTCGACTATCTGCCGAGCCCGCTCGACATCGAGGACGTCCAGGGCGTCAAGATGGACGGCGAAACCCCCGACAGCCGTCCGACCTCGGACGACGCGCCCTTCTCGGGCCTGGCGTTCAAGATCATGAACGACCCGTTCGTCGGCTCGCTGACCTTCCTGCGCATCTATTCGGGTACCCTGACCAAGGGCACCTACCTGAACTCGGTGAAGGACAAGAAGGAAAAGATCGGCCGTATGCTCCTCATGCATGCGAACAGCCGTGAAGACATCGACACCGCCTATGCCGGCGACATCGTCGCGCTGGCCGGCATGAAGGAAACCACCACCGGTGATACGCTGTGCGCCGAGCGCCAGCCGATCATCCTGGAGCGGATGGAATTCCCCGAGCCGGTCATCGAACTGTCGGTGGAACCCAAGACCAAGGCCGACCAGGAAAAGATGGGCGTTGCCCTCAACCGCCTGGCCGCCGAAGATCCCTCGTTCCGCGTCTCGACCGATCACGAATCGGGCCAGACCATCATCAAGGGCATGGGCGAACTTCACCTCGAAATCCTGGTCGACCGCATGAAGCGCGAGTTCAAGGTCGAGGCGAATGTCGGTGCGCCGCAGGTGGCCTATCGCGAGTATCTCAAGAAGGCCGTCGACGTCGATTACACCCACAAGAAGCAGTCGGGCGGTACCGGTCAGTTCGGCCGTATCAAGGTCAAGCTGACCCCCGGCGAGCGTGGTTCGGGCTTCGTCTTCAAGGACGAGATCAAGGGCGGTAACATTCCCAAGGAATATATCCCCGCGATCGAAAAGGGCATGCGTGAAACCGCTGCCACCGGTTCGCTGATCGGCTTCCCGATCATCGACTTCGAAGTGCTGCTCTATGACGGTGCGTACCATGACGTCGACTCGTCGGCGCTGGCGTTCGAAATCACCGGCCGCGCCGCGATGCGCGAAGCGGCGCAGAAGTCGGGCATCACCCTGCTCGAGCCGGTCATGAAGGTCGAAGTCGTGACCCCGGAAGAATATCTGGGCGACGTCATCGGCGACATGAACAGCCGTCGTGGCCAGATCCAGGGCACCGATACGCGCGGCAACGCGCAGGTGGTCGAGGCGATGGTCCCGCTGGCCAACATGTTCGGCTATGTGAACTCGCTGCGTTCCTTCACCCAGGGCCGCGCGAACTACTCGATGATCTTCTCGCACTATGACGAAGTGCCGCAGAATGTTGCGGACGAAGTCAAGGCGAAGATGGCCTGACGAGTTTCCCTGTCCGGGCCGTGCAATCGGCTCGGATAGGGGCTGGTAATCTGTGAATATGCTGCTATGGACGCGCCTTCGCGAGGCGCGGCCGAGCGGTCAGACCCAAGCTGATTTTGATTAGAAGGTAGGATAAAATGGCTAAGGCTAAGTTTGAGCGGAATAAGCCGCACTGCAACATCGGCACCATCGGTCACGTTGACCATGGTAAGACCTCGCTGACCGCGGCGATCACCAAGGTTCTCGCCGAAACCGGCGGTGCGACCTTCACCTCGTACGACAACATCGACAAGGCTCCCGAAGAGCGCGAGCGCGGCATCACCATCTCGACCGCCCACGTCGAGTATGAGACCGAAGCCCGTCACTACGCGCACGTCGACTGCCCGGGTCACGCTGACTACGTCAAGAACATGATCACCGGTGCCGCCCAGATGGACGGCGCGATCCTGGTCGTTTCGGCCACCGACGGCCCGATGCCGCAGACCCGTGAGCACATCCTGCTCGCCAAGCAGGTCGGCGTGCCGCAGCTCGTCGTGTTCATGAACAAGGTCGACCTGGTCGACGACGCCGAAATCCTCGAGCTGGTCGAGCTGGAAATCCGCGAGCTGCTGAGCTCGTACGACTTCGACGGCGACAACATCCCCGTCATCGCCGGTTCGGCTGTCGCTGCCCTGCAGGACAAGACCCCGGAAATCGGCCACGACGCCGTTCTGAAGCTGATGGCTGCTGTCGACAGCTGGATCCCGCAGCCCGACCGTCCGGTCGACAAGCCCTTCCTGATGCCGATCGAAGACGTGTTCTCGATCTCGGGTCGTGGTACCGTCGTGACCGGCCGCGTCGAAACCGGCATCGTCAAGGTTGGTGAAGAAGTCGAAATCGTCGGCATCAAGCCCACCAAGAAGACCACCGTCACCGGCGTCGAAATGTTCCGCAAGCTGCTCGACCAGGGCCAGGCCGGCGACAACATCGGTGCGCTGATCCGTGGCGTGGGCCGTGAAGAAGTTGAGCGTGGTCAGGTTCTGGCCAAGCCCGGCTCGGTCACCCCGCACACCGAATTCGACGCCGAAGTCTACGTGCTGTCGAAGGAAGAAGGCGGCCGTCACACCCCGTTCTTCGCGAACTATCGTCCGCAGTTCTACTTCCGCACCACCGACGTGACCGGCGAAGTGATCCTCCCCGAGGGCACCGAGATGGTCATGCCTGGCGACAACGTGAAGCTCGGCGTCAAGCTGATCGCTCCGATCGCCATGGACTCGGGTCTGCGCTTCGCAATCCGTGAAGGCGGTCGTACCGTCGGCGCAGGGGTTGTCGGCACGATCTCGAAGTAATATAGGACCGCAGCGGCGCGAATCGCCCGATTCGCGCCGCTGAAGTTTTTTACCCGCCCCGGATCGCCTTTCTCCGGCTCGAATGAGCTAGAAGGGCAAAACGGGGCGGATATTTTTTTGTTGGCGTGTTTTTGTAAATCAACGGCTGCTCCGGCTGATTCATGAAAATGCGCTGGTTATTGGCTCTTTCGCATCGGTACAGGAACAATGGACAGCAACATCCGCATTCGCCTCAAGGCGTTCGATCATCGCGTGCTCGATCAGGCGACCGGCGACATCGCCGAAACCGCCCGCCGCACCGGCGCCCTCATTCGCGGTCCGATTCCTCTTCCGACGCGCATCGAAAAGTTCACGGTCAACCGTGGTCCGCACATCGACAAGAAGTCGCGCGAGCAGTTCGAAGTCCGCACCTACAAGCGTATGCTTGACATTGTGCAGCCGACGCCGCAGACGGTCGACGCGCTGATGAAGCTGGACCTGGCTGCCGGCGTGAACGTCGAAATCAAGCTGGCCTAAGGTCGGCAAGTCCCCGCCTTCCGCAAGGTAGGCGGGGTATCGGGTATTCTGTTCCTCTTCTCTGGAGAGGCGGAAGCTCAAACGACACAAGGGATACCGCACGGCCCGCCGGTGAACCGGCCAAGGCGCGTGGTCCTGGTCCCCCGTCGCCTTTCCCGAGAGGGATCGGCATCCAACCCGGACGGGGTGATCTATACATTGGGTTGGGCCGCGAAGCAGAGATGCTGAGCGGTTTTTTCGTTGGATACGCCCGCTGCTATGGCGGGCCTCTATGGGAGTAATCAGTGATGCGCACTGGCGTGATCGCTAAGAAAGTCGGGATGACCCGCCTGTTCCAGGACGACGGACGTCACGTCCCCGTCACGGTCCTCAGCCTTGAGGGTACGCAGGTCGTCGCACGTAAGGAAGTCGAGCGCGACGGTTATGTCGCCCTTCAGCTGGGCGCTGGCGTTGCCAAGGCCAAGAATGTCGCCAAGCCGCAGCGCGGTCACTTCGCCAAGGCGGAAGTTGAACCCAAGGCGCGTCTGGTCGAATTCCGCGTCGCCGAGGATGCGCTCCTCGACGTCGGCGCTGAAATCGCCGCTGACCACTTCGTCGCTGGCCAGCTGGTCGACGTTGCCGGTCACACCCAGGGTAAGGGCTTTGCCGGTGCTATGAAGCGCTGGGGCTTCGGCGGTATGCGCGCCACCCACGGCGTGTCGATCAGCCACCGTGCGCATGGTTCGACCGGTAACCGTCAGGATCCGGGCCGCGTCTTCAAGAACAAGAAGATGGCCGGTCACATGGGTGATCGTGAGCGGACCCAGCAGAATCTCGAGATCGTCCGCACGGACGTCGAGCGTGGTCTGCTGTTCGTCAAGGGTTCGGTTCCGGGCGCCAAGGGCACCTGGCTGACCGTCAGCGACGCCGTGAAGGTTCCCCGTCACGCCGACGCGCCCTATCCCGCCAGCCTGAAGCAGGCTGCAAACAGCAATGCCGCGCCGGCCGAGACGCCCGCGGAAGCGGCCGCTCCCGAAGCGACCGAAGGCCAGGAGGGCTAAACCATGAAGGTCAATGTACAGACCCTCGACGCCGCAGCTGCCGGTGAGCTGGAGCTCAACGATGCCGTTTTCGGCCTCGAGCCCCGCGCCGACATTCTGCACCGCGTCGTCACCTGGCAGCTCGAAAAGCGTCGTGGCACTGCCCGCGGCACGCGCGAGCGTTCGGATGTCGCCCGCACCGGCAAGAAGTTCGGTCGCCAGAAGGGCGGCGGTACCGCTCGTCACGGCGATCGCCGCGCTCCCGTCTTCATCGGCGGTGGTAAGGCTCACGGTGCCCGCGTTCGCGACTTCAACCCCTCGCTGAACAAGAAGGTTCGCGCGCTGGGTCTGAAGATGGCGCTGTCGTCGAAGGTCAAGGATGGTTCGCTGATCATTCTCGACAATCTCGACGTTGCCGAAGGCAAGACCAAGGCGCTGGTCGCCAACCTGGCCAAGCTGAACCTGAACAAGGTTCTGTTCATCGACGGCGACGCCGTGAACGTCAGCTTCGCCAAGGCTTCGGCCAACATCGTCGGCGTCAACCTGCTGCCGGCCGTTGGTGCCAACGTCTACGACATCCTGAAGGCCGACTCGCTGGTGCTCACCCGCGCCGCGGTCGAAAAGCTGGAGGCCCGTTTCAATGGCTAAGAAAGAAGCCGCGACCGTGGACAACCGTCACTTCGACGTCGTTGTCGCGCCGGTCATCACCGAGAAGTCGACCCTTCTCTCGGAAAACAACGCCGTTGTTTTCCAGGTCGCCAACGACGCATCGAAGCCTGAAATCAAGGCTGCCGTCGAGGCGCTGTTCGGCGTGACCGTCAAGGCGGTCAACACGCTGGTGCAGAAGGGCAAGGTCAAGCGCTGGAAGGGCAAGCCCTACAAGCGCAACGACGTGAAGAAGGCGATCGTCACGCTGGCCGAAGGTCAGTCCATCGACGTCACCACCGGTATTTGAGGCGAGATAGATGGCACTCAAGCACTATAATCCGACGAGCCCGGCCCAGCGCGGCCTGATCCTCGTCGACAAGTCGAGCCTGCACAAGGGCAAGCCCGTCAAGGCGCTGACCGAAGGCAAGCGCAAGACCGGTGGTCGTAACAACAAGGGCCATGTCACTTCGCGTGGTATCGGTGGCGGTCACAAGCAGCGCTATCGTATCATCGACTTCAAGCGTCGCCTGTGGGACGTTGAAGGTACGGTCGAGCGTCTGGAATATGACCCCAACCGCACCGCCTTCATCGCGCTGGTCAACTATCCCGACGGCACGCAGGCGTACATCATTGCGCCGCAGCGTCTGGCGCCCGGTGACAAGGTCATCGCGGGCAAGAAGACCGACGTGAAGCCGGGCAATGCGATGGAACTGGGTCAGATGCCGGTCGGCACGATCATCCACAACATCGAGATGAAGCCGGGCAAGGGCGCGCAGCTCTGCCGTTCGGCAGGCACCTATGCCCAGCTGGTCGGTCGCGACCGTGGCATGGTCATGGTGCGTCTGTCGTCGGGTGAGCAGCGCTACATCCGTTCGGACTGCATGGGCACCGTTGGCGCCGTGTCGAACCCCGACAATGGCAACACCAACCTTGCCAAGGCTGGCCGCAACCGTTGGAACGGCATCCGTCCTCTGACGCGCGGTGTTGCGAAGAACCCGGTCGATCACCCGCATGGTGGTGGTGAAGGCCGGACCTCGGGCGGCCGTCACCCGGTCACCCCGTGGGGCAAGCCGACCAAGGGTGCGCGCACCCGTCACAACAAGGCAACGGACAAGTTCATCATCCGTAGCCGCCACGCGAAGAAGAAGAGGTAAGCGAGATGGCTCGTTCCGTCTGGAAAGGTCCGTTCGTGGACCTCAGCCTTCTGAAGAAGGCGGAAGTCGCGCAGGAAAGCAATGGCCGCTCGGGTCCGATCAAGACCTGGTCGCGCCGTTCGACCATCCTGCCGCAGTTCGTTGGCCTGACGTTCAACGTCTATAACGGCCGCAAGCATGTTCCGGTTCTCGTGAACGAGGATATGGTGGGTCACAAGCTGGGCGAATTCGCTCCGACCCGCTTCTTCCCCGGTCACGCTGCCGACAAGAAGGGCAAGCGCTAATGAGCAAGGAAAAGGCTCCCCGTCGCGTCGCCGACAATGAAGCGCTCGCCGTCGGCACGCAGATCCGTGGTTCGGCCCAGAAGCTGAACCTGGTCGCCACGCTGATCCGCGGCCGCAAGGTCGAGGACGCGCTCAACATCCTCGCCTTCTCGAAGAAGGCGATGGCTGTCGATGTGCGCAAGGTGCTGGCTTCGGCCATCGCCAATGCGGAAAACAACCACAATCTGGACGTCGACGCCCTGGTCGTCGCGGAAGCATCGGTGGGCAAGAGCTTCACCCTGAAGCGCTTCCACGCTCGCGGCCGCGGCAAGTCGACCCGGATCCTCAAGCCCTTCAGCCGCGTGCGCATCGTCGTGCGTGAAGCTGGCGAAGAAGCGGAGGCGTAAGCACATGGGTCACAAGAGCAACCCGATCGGTCTGCGTCTGCAGATCAACCGTACCTGGGACAGCCGCTGGTTCGCCGAAGGCGCCGACTATGGTCGCCTGCTGCTGGAAGATCTCAAGATCCGCCAGTACATCATGAAGAACCTGCCGCAGGCTGCGATCTCGAAGGTCGTGATCGAGCGTCCGGCCAAGCTGTGCCGCGTGTCGATCTACGCTGCCCGTCCCGGTGTCATCATCGGCAAGAAGGGTGCAGACATCGAAAAGCTTCGCAAGAAGCTGGGTGCCTTCACCTCGTCGGACGTGTCGCTGAACATCGTCGAGATCCGCAAGCCGGAAATCGATTCGAAGCTCGTCGCACAGGGCATCGCCGACCAGCTGGAACGCCGCGTTGCCTTCCGTCGCGCCATGAAGCGTGCGGTGCAGTCGGCTCTCCGTCTGGGCGCCGAAGGCATCAAGATCACCTGCGGCGGCCGTCTGGGCGGCGCGGAGATCGCGCGTGTCGAATGGTATCGTGAAGGCCGCGTTCCGCTGCACACCCTGCGTGCGAACGTCGACTATGCCGAAGCCACGGCGCACACCGCCTATGGCGTTTGCGGCATCAAGGTCTGGATCTTCAAGGGCGAGATCCTCGGCCATGATCCGATGGCTACCGACCGGCTGATGCTGGAGGCTCAGACCTCCGGCGTGCGCCCGGCGCGCTGAGAATAAGAAGGTAATAGCGTCATGCTGCAACCGAAGAAGATGAAGTTCCGCAAGACCTTCAAGGGTCGGATCAAGGGCGATGCGAAGGGCGGCACTGCGCTGAACTTCGGCGCCTATGGTCTCAAGGCTCTGGAGCCCGAGCGGATCACCGCGCGCCAGATCGAAGCGGCTCGCCGCGCGATCCAGCGCCACCTGCGCCGTCAGGGTCGTCTGTGGATCCGCGTGTTCCCCGACGTTCCGGTCACCAAGAAGCCGGCTGAAGTCCGCCAGGGCAAGGGCAAGGGTTCGGTCGAATATTGGGCGGCTCGCGTCGCTCCCGGCCGTATCCTGTTCGAACTGGACGGCGTTCCCGGTCCGCTCGCAGCAGAGGCCTTCTCGCGCGCCGCGATGAAGCTGCCCATCAAGACGAAGGTCGTTGCCCGCCTCGGCGACACCTCGCACCTGGAGGGTTAAGCTGTGGCCAACGTTGCAGACCTCAAGACCAAGTCGGACGACGAGCTGTCGACCGAGCTGAACAACCTGAAGCGCGAGCAGTTCAATCTGCGTTTCCAGGCGGCCACCAACCAGCTGGAAAAGCCCAGCCGCGTTCGTGAAGTCCGTCGTTCGATCGCGCAGATCAAGACCCTGCAGACCGAGCGTTCGCGCTCGGCCGCGAAGTAAAGGAAACACACGATGCCCAAGCGCGTGCTGACGGGAACGGTGGTTTCCGACAAGACCGACAAGACGGTGGTGGTTCGCGTGGAGCGCAAGGTTAAGCATGCGCTCTACGGCAAGATCATCCGCCGGTCGAAGAAGTACCATGCCCATGACGAGGGCAATGTCTACAAGGAAGGCGAAACGGTCCGTATCGAAGAGACCGCTCCGATTTCCAAGCTCAAGACCTGGAAGGTCATCGAGCGTGTGGACACCCACAAGTCGCCGGAATCGGCGGCCTAAGGGCAGTCACCGACTCTAGAGTCGAAAAAGTTCGGACGCGGGGCTGGCCTTTTCCTTCGGGAGGAGGTACAGGCCCGCGCTTCGTGCATTTCGATTCACCGGGTCGACTCACGAAATTCGGAACCGCCGGGATAGTCCCGGTAGGCCAAATAAGAAGGAACCGGATCCATGATCCAGATGCAATCCAATCTTGACGTCGCGGACAACAGCGGCGCCAAGCGCGTCCAGTGCATCAAGGTGCTGGGCGGCTCGAAGCGGCGTTTCGCCGGCGTGGGCGACATCATTGTCGTCTCCGTCAAGGAAGCTGCTCCGCGCGGTAAGGTGAAGAAGGGTGACGTGCATCGCGCCGTCATCGTGCGCACCGCCAAGGACGTGCGTCGCGCTGATGGCAGCGTGATTCGCTTCGACGGCAATGCCGCTGTGCTTATCAACAAGAACGAGGAGCCGATCGGCACCCGTATCTTTGGCCCGGTCGTTCGCGAACTGCGCGCCAAGAAGCACATGAAGATCATCTCGCTCGCTCCCGAGGTGCTGTAATGAGCGCTGCTAAGATCAAGAAGGGCGACAAGGTCGTCGTCCTGGCTGGCAAGGACAAGGGCCGTACCGGCGCCGTCCTCCAGGTGATGCCCAAGGACGACAAGGTCCTGGTCGAAGGCATCAACGTGCATGCGAAGCATCGCAAGCCCGACCAGTCGAACCCGCAGGGTGGCATCGACCGCAAGCCGGCCCCGATGCACATTTCGAACGTCGCTGTCGCCGACAAGGATGGCAAGCCGACCCGCGTCCGTTTCGAGGACCGCGACGGCAAGAAGGTCCGCGTCGCCGTCAAGTCCGGTGAGGTGCTGTAATGGCCGACAAGTATATTCCGCGCTCGAAGTCGATCTACGACGACGCCATCGTGAAGGCGATGGTCGAGAAGTTCGGCTACAAGAATGTGATGGAAATCCCGAAGATCGAGAAGATCACGCTCAACATGGGCGTCGGTGAAGCCACGCAGGACAAGAAGAAGGTCACTTCGGCCGCCGAGGAAATGGAACTGATCGCCGGCCAGAAGCCGGTCATCACCAAGGCGAAGAAGTCGATCGCGCAGTTCAAGCTGCGTGAAGGCATGCCGATCGGTGCCAAGGTCACGCTGCGCCGCGAGCGCATGTATGAATTCCTTGATCGCCTGATCAACATTGCCCTGCCGCGCGTGCGCGACTTCCGTGGTCTCAACCCGAAGAGCTTCGACGGCCGTGGCAACTATGCCTTCGGCATCAAGGAGCAGATCATCTTCCCCGAGATCAACTATGACCGCATCGACAAGGTGCGTGGCATGGACATCATCGTGACCACCACGGCGAAGACTGACGACGAAGCGCGCGAACTGCTGCGCCTCTTCGGCTTCCCCTTCCCGATTGAAGAGAAGCAGGCGGCCTAACAGGCCCCGCTTCTCTCCCAACGCTTAAGCTAAGGAAGAGAACTTAAGTCATGGCGAAACTGAGTTCGATCAACAAGAACGAGCGCCGCAAGAAGCTGGTGAAGAAGTATGCCGGCCGCTATGCGAAGCTCAAGGCGATCGCAGCCGATACCGCTCTCGACGACACCGAGCGTCTGATTGCGCGTCTGAAGATGGCGGAAGTCCCCCGCAACGGCAACCCGACCCGCATTCGCAACCGCTGCGAACTGACGGGCCGCCCGCGCGCTTACTACCGCAAATTCCGTCTCTGCCGCGTGCAGCTGCGTGATCTGGCCAACAAGGGCCTGATCCCCGGCGTCACCAAGTCGAGCTGGTAAGGATCATTTGAGATGGCATTGACCGATCCCCTGGGTGATATGCTCACCCGCATCCGTAACGGGCAGCAGGCGAAGAAGGACAGCGTTGTGTCCCCCGCCAGCAAGCTCCGTGCCCGCGTGCTCGACGTGCTGCAGCGCGAAGGCTATATCCGTGGTTATTCCGAGGAAACCCTCGGCAATCACCCCGGCCTGCGCATCGAGCTGAAGTATTTCGAGGGCCAGCCTGCGATCAAGCATGTTGCCCGCGTGTCCAAGCCTGGTCGCCGCGTCTATTCCGGTTCCAAGGAACTGCCGGTGATCCGCAACGGCCTGGGCATCACCATTGTCTCGACGCCCAAGGGCGTTCTGTCCGACGCCGAAGCGCGTGAACAGAATGTCGGCGGCGAAGTGCTGGCGGAGGTGTTCTGATGAGCCGCACTGGCAAGAAGCCGGTCACCGTGCCTGCGGGCGTGACCGCGTCGATCGCTGACGGTCAGCTGTCGGTGAAGGGGCCCAAGGGCACCCTCGCCATGCCGCTGGCCGACGAAGTGACCTACACCGTCGAAGAAGGCAGCATCGCTGTAAAGCCCGCCAACAACGGCAAGCGCGCGCGCGCTTTCTGGGGCATGCAGCGTACCCTGATCCAGAACCTGATCACCGGCGTGACCCAGGGCTTCTCGAAGAAGCTGCTGATCACCGGTGTCGGCTACCGTGCGAACTCGCAGGGCAAGACCCTGAAGTTGCAGCTCGGCTACAGCCACGACGTCGATTTCGAGATCCCGGAAGGCATCGAGATCAAGACCCCGGATAACACCACGGTCGAGATCAGCGGCATCGACAAGCAGCAGGTAGGCCAGGTCGCCGCCGAGATCCGCCGCTGGCGCAAGCCCGAACCCTATAAGGGCAAGGGTATCAAGTACGCCGGCGAATTCATCTTCCGCAAGGAAGGGAAGAAGAAGTAAGATGGCTAAGCTTTCCCTCTTCGCGCGGCGTCGTCGCCGCGTTCGCACCGCGCTCAAGGCTGTTTCGGGCACCCGCCCGCGCCTCAGCGTCCATCGTTCGGGCCGTCACATCTACGCCCAGATCATCGACGACGTCGCCGGTACCACCGTCGCCGCCGCTTCGACCCTGGACAAGGATGTTGGCTCGAAGGCTCTGGGCAAGACCGGCGCCTCTTCCGAAGCCGCTGCCGATGTCGGCAAGCGCGTCGCTGCCGCTGCTACGGCGGCCGGCGTCACCAAGGTCGTGTTCGACCGCGGTGGCTTCCTGTTCCATGGCCGCGTCAAGGCGCTGGCCGATGCCGCCCGTGAAGGCGGGCTGGAGTTCTGATCATGGCTGACGAAAACACCAACGAAGTCGTCGCGCCCGTCGAGGGTGCCGAGGCTCAGACCGAAGGTCGTGGTCCCGGCCGTGGCCGTGGCCGTGGCGGTGACCGCAACCGTGGCGAGCGTGGCGGCCGTGGCCGTCGCGACGACCGCCGTGGCGGCAACCGTGACGAGGAACAGGGCGAAGAGCTGATCGAGAAGCTGGTTCACATCAACCGCGTCTCGAAGACCGTCAAGGGCGGTAAGCGCTTCGGTTTCGCTGCTCTGGTCGTCGTCGGCGACGGCAAGGGCCGCGCCGGTTTCGGTCATGGCAAGGCGCGCGAAGTGCCTGAAGCCATCAGCAAGGCGACCGCTTCGGCCAAGAAGGCCATGGTTCGCGTTCCGCTGAAGGAAGGCCGCACCCTGCACCATGACGGCCTCGGCCACTTCGGTGCTGGCAAGGTGACTGTCCGTTCGGCTCCGGCCGGTACCGGCATCATCGCCGGCGGTCCGATGCGCGCCGTGTTCGAAAGCCTCGGCGTCGCTGACGTCGTGACCAAGTCGAACGGCACCTCGAACCCCTACAACATGATCCGTGCGACCTTCGCGGCGCTGGGCGAGCAGACCAGCCCCAAGTCGGTGGCGCAGCGTCGTGGTAAGAAGGTCGCTGACCTTCTGCGTCGCGGTGGTGCCTCGGCCGAAGTCGCGCAGGCTGATGCCGAAGCGATTGCGGAGTAACTGACATGGCGAAGATCAAGATCAAGCAGATCGGTTCGCCGATCCGTCGCCCCGAAAGCCAGAAGAAGATTCTGATCGGCCTGGGCCTTGGCAAGATGCACCGCGTGGTCGAGCTGCAAGACACGGCGGAAGTCCGCGGTGCGATCAAGAAGCTCCCCCACATGGTGGAAGTGGTCGAAGGCTAAGCCCTTTCGATCCGACGAAATGAAGCGAAAGAGGGGGGAACCCCTCTTTCGTTTTTTTAGCGGAAGCGCTAACGGGCGCTTCCTTTAGATGATCCCGCACGGGATCAGCGCGACAAAAGCGAAAGCGAGTGCGAACATGAAACTGAACGAAATCAACGACAATGCCGGTGCCCGCAAGGGTCGTATGCGCGTCGGCCGCGGTATCGGCTCGGGCAAGGGCAAGACCGCCGGTCGCGGCCAGAAGGGTGCCAAGGCACGCTCGGGCGTCAGCATCAACGGCTTCGAGGGTGGCCAGATGCCGCTCCACATGCGCATCCCTAAGCGCGGCTTCAACAACATCTTCGCCAACGATTATGCGATCGTGAACCTGGGTGAAGTGCAGGCCGCGATCGATGCCGGCAAGCTGGACGCCGCTGCCGTCATCGACCATGCTGCGCTGAAGGCAGCCAACCTGGCCCGTGGTGGCAAGGATGGCGTCCGGGTTCTCGCCAAGGGCGAACTGACCGCCAAGGTCAGCTTCCTCGTCGCCGGTGCCTCGAAGAGCGCCGTCGAAGCGGTCGCCAAGGCCGGTGGCAAGCTGGACGTGATCGAAGTCGTCCCGGCAGCCGAGAAGGCCAAGGCGAAGAAGGGCACCGCCCTTGCCGCCAAGAAGGCCGCCAAGGCCTAAGTCTCGCCCGAGACTTGCAAGCACGGCCCCGCTGCCCGATATGGGTTGGCGGGGCTATGTGTATCGGGGGGAGCATATGTTCGTCGCAACGGCGGCAACTCCCGTTCGACATGGTCTTCCCGCCCCGCTAAGGGGGTAGCGATTCCGCCACGGAGCCCGACGGCTCCGGCAAGAATGATTTGAAGGGCAGCCACAATGGCATCGAGAGCCGACCAGCTCGCATCCAATCTCAGCCTCGCGAAGTTCAGCCAGGCGACCGACCTCAAGAAGCGCCTGTGGTTTACCCTCGGCGCGCTGATCGTCTTCCGCTTCCTCAGCTTCGTGCCGCTGCCGGGTATCGATCCCACCGCGCTCGCGGCCTGGTCGCAGAAGTCGGCCGGTGGCATCCTCGACATCTTCAACACCTTCTCGGGTGGTGCATTGTCGCGCGCGAGCCTCATCACGCTCGGCATCATGCCCTATATCACCGCGTCGATCGTGGTGCAGTTGGCCGCCTCCCTCTCGCCGCAGCTCGCGGCGATCAAGAAGGAAGGCGAGAGCGGCCGCAAGAAGCTGAACCAGTATACTCGCTATGGCACCGTCGGCCTGACCGCCGTGCAGGGCTATGCCGCCGCCGCCAACTGGCAGGCGCAGGGCGTGGTCGTGGACCCCGGCATGCTGTTCGTCGTCTCGGCGATCATCTCGCTGATCGGCGGCACCATGTTCCTGCTGTGGCTGGGTGAGCAGATCACTTCGCGCGGTATCGGCAACGGCACCAGCCTGATCATCATGGCCGGTATCGTCGCGCAGCTGCCGGTGACGCTGAGCAACCTGTTCAAGTCGGGCAGCGAAGGCTCGATCTCGGGCCTGGTCATCTTCCTGGTCGTCGTGCTGGGCTTTGGTCTGATTGCCTTCATCTGCTTCATGGAACGGGCGCAGCGCCGGGTGCTGATCCAGTATCCCAAGCGCCAGACGCGCCAGGGCCTGATGCAGGCCGATCGCAGCCACCTGCCGCTGAAGGTCAACACCGCGGGCGTGATCCCGCCGATCTTCGCCAGCTCGCTGCTGCTGCTGCCGCTGACCATCTCGCAGTTCATGGGCGTGAAGGCGGACGATGACAGCCGCTGGAGCAGCATCGTGCTGACGATCAACCAGTATCTGTCGCACGGCAGCCCCTTCTACATGGGCCTTTATGGGCTGGGGATCGTCTTCTTCTGCTTCTTCTACACCGCCGTGGTGTTCAATCCGGAAGAGACGGCCGACAATCTGAAGCGCAATGGCGGCTTCATTCCGGGCATCCGTCCGGGCAAGAATACCGAGAATTATCTCGATTATGTCCTGACCCGGATCACCGTGATCGGCGCCGCCTACCTGGCCTTCATCTGTCTGGTGCCGGAATTTGCCATCGCCCGGGCGGGAATTCCCTTCTACCTTGGTGGGACTAGCCTGCTGATCGTCGTCAATGTTACGGTCGATACCGTGACCCAGATCCAGAGCCATCTGCTTGCCCATCAATATGGGGATCTGATCAAGAAGGCGAAGCTGAAGGGCCGTCTGCGCTAAGGGGGCGCAGACAGGCAAGCGCAAGTACAAGGGGAGAATGCGCGCAATGAATATCATTCTGCTTGGTCCTCCGGGTGCCGGCAAGGGCACCCAGGCCACGCGGCTCGTCGACAGCCGTGGCATGGTTCAGCTGTCGACCGGCGACATGCTGCGGGCTGCGGTGAAGGCGGGGACTCCGGTCGGCCTTCAGGCCAAGGCGCTGATGGAATCGGGTTCGCTGGTGCCGGACGAGGTCGTCTCGGGCATCATCGGCGAAGCGCTTGATGCGCTGGCGGCCGATACCGGCGTGATCTTCGACGGCTATCCGCGGACCGAGGCCCAGGCCCATTCGCTCGACACCATCCTGGCCGATCGCGGCCGCACGCTCGATCATGTGATCGAGCTGGAAGTGGACGAGGATGCGCTGGTCGAGCGCATTACCGGTCGCTTCACCTGCGCGACCTGCGGCGAAGGCTATCATGATGTCTTCAAGCAGCCCAAGGTCGAGGGTACGTGCGACAAGTGCGGCGGGCATGAGTTCAAGCGTCGTCCCGACGACAATGAGGAAACCGTGCGTACCCGCATGGCCGAGTATCGCGCCAAGACCGCACCGATCCTGCCGATCTACGAAGCGCGCGGCATCGTCAGCCGCGTCGACGGCATGGCCGACATGAACGATGTCAGCGGCGCGATCGTCGCCATCTTGGACGGCGTTCCGGCCTGAGCTATTCTCCCTCCCCGACGACAAGGCGGGGAGGGGACATGGCCTATCCAATCAGATCGATACTGACAGGCGCTGGCGGCCGCGCCCGGACAGGGTGGGGTGGTTGCCAGCAGCGATGCCGGCTTTGTCGTGCAGGCGAGCGTGGACGTGGCTATGGCGCCCGACGCGGCCTATGCTCTGCTGGCAGAGCCGGGGCGCTGGTGGAACAGCGCACATACGTATAGCGGCGATGCGCGCAACATGGTGCTGGCGGCGAAGGCCGGAGGCTGCTTCTGCGAGACCCTTCCTGACAAGAACGGAAAGGGGGCCTTTGGCAGTATCGAACATGCGCGGGTCATCTATGCCGCGCCGGGCCAGCGATTGCGGCTGAGCGGGGCTCTGGGGCCGCTCCAGAGCGAAGCGGTGACCGGCGTGCTGGACTTCGCCATCGCGCCCGCGCCGGGCGGTAGCCGGGTGACGCTGACCTATTCGGTGGGCGGTTATATGCGCCGTGGCCTGGCGCCGATTGCGCCGATCGTCGACAAGGTGCTGGTGGAGCAGCTCGACGGGTATAAGCGGTCGGCCGACAGCAAGGGCTGAAGCGCGACTGCGCCGGCAGGCAATAGCAAATCGGGGTGGAAGCCCGATGGCCTCCACCCCGATGGATGATGCTTAATTCTCGTCGCCCATGCGCAGGGCGGCGATGAAGGCTTCCTGCGGAATCTGGACGCTGCCATATTCGCGCATCCGCTTCTTGCCTTCCTTCTGCTTCTCCAGCAGCTTCTTCTTGCGGGTGATGTCGCCGCCATAGCATTTCGCCGTGACGTCCTTGCGCATCGCCGCGATCGTCTCGCGCGCGATCACCTTGCCGCCGATCGCCGCCTGGATCGGGATCTTGAACAGGTGGCGGGGGATCAGATCCTTGAGGCGCTCGCACATATGGCGGCCGCGCGCTTCGGCCGCCGAACGGTGGACGATCATCGACAGCGCATCGACCGGCTCGTTGTTGACGAGGATGCTCATCTTGACGAGGTCGCCCTCGCGCGTGCCGATCTGGTGATAGTCGAAGCTGGCATAGCCGCGGCTGATGCTCTTCAGGCGATCATAGAAGTCGAACACCACTTCGTTGAGCGGCAGTTCATAGGTCACCTGGGCGCGGCCGCCGACATAGGTGAGGTTCTTCTGGATGCCGCGACGGTCCTGGCAAAGCTTCAGGATCGATCCCAGATATTCGTCGGGGCAGTAGATCACCGCCTCGATCCACGGCTCCTCGATCATCTCGATATGATTGGGATCGGGCATGTCGGCCGGGTTGTGCAGGTGAAGGGTGCGACCATCCTTCATGTGCATGTCATAGACGACCGACGGCGCCGTGGTGATCAGGTCCAGATCATATTCGCGGCTCAGCCGCTCCTGGATGATTTCCAGGTGAAGGAGGCCCAGGAAGCCGCAGCGGAAGCCGAAGCCGAGCGCGGCCGAGGTTTCCATCTCGAACGAGAAGCTGGCGTCATTGAGGCGCAGCTTCGAGATCGACTCACGCAATTTCTCGAAATCATTGGCATCGACCGGGAACAGGCCACAGAACACCACCGGCTGCACTTCCTTGAAGCCCGGCAGCGGCTTGGCGGCGCCATTCTTCACGGTCGTGATCGTGTCGCCGACGCGGGTCTGGGCGATTTCCTTGATCTGCGCGGTGATGAAGCCGATCTCGCCGGCGGCCAGTTCGGGCAGCGCCTCGATCTTGGGGCGCATGCAGCCGACGCGGTCGATCAGATGTTCGGTGCCGCCGATCATGAACTTGATCGCCTGGCCCTTCTTGATGACGCCGTTGACGACGCGCACCAGGATGACGACGCCCAGATAGGGGTCATACCAGCTATCGACCAGCATCGCCTCCAGCGGCGCATTGCGATCGCCCTTGGGCGGCGGGATCTTGGTGACGATGGCTTCCAGGATATCGTCGATGCCGATGCCCGACTTGGCGCTGGCCAGCACCGCTTCCGACGCGTCGAGGCCGATCACTTCCTCGATTTCCGCGCGGACCTTCTCCGGCTCGGCGGCGGGGAGGTCGATCTTGTTCAGCACCGGCACGATCTCATGATCATGCTCGATCGACTGATAGACGTTGGCCAGCGTCTGTGCTTCCACGCCCTGCGCGGCGTCGACGATCAGCAACGCGCCCTCGCACGCGGCCAGCGACCGCGACACTTCATAGGCGAAGTCGACATGGCCCGGCGTGTCCATGAGGTTGAGCTCATAGGTCTCGCCATTCTTGGCCGTATAGTCGAGGCGCACGGTCTGCGCCTTGATGGTGATCCCGCGCTCCTTCTCGATGTCCATGTTATCAAGGACTTGCGCGCTCATCTCACGGTCCGTCAGGCCGCCGGTGCGCTGGATCAGGCGATCGGCCAGCGTCGACTTGCCATGGTCGATATGCGCAATGATCGAAAAGTTTCGGATATGGGACAGGTCGGTCATCGGCGCCCGATAGCAGCAGTTGCGGGCGCTGTCAGCAGGATCACGCTGTGCACGGCATGCGAAATTGCCGTGCGATGACAAGCATCGTCATTAACCCCCTTTGCTTGGAAGCCCCTTGCGCCTGTGTTACGTTCCGGAAAAATATCCGGGGCGCACCAATTTCTCTCGACCAGACAGGAAACGGGGTTTTTGAAAATGCGTGTATTGAAGATGCTGACTGCGGCTGCGGTCTGCCTTGGTTCGGCTGCGCCGATGGCGATGGCTGCCGAAAAGGGTTCGTCGGCCCGTCAGGAACAGTCGCGAAAGCAGGCGGAAATCCCGCGCTGCACCCGCCGCCTTGGCACCGTCGCAATCGTCGAGCCCGACAATCAGTGGTGGCGCGAACTCAATCTGGGCAGCCCCGAGGCGATCCTGAAGATCTTCGTGCAGCAGTCGGGCTGCTTCGGCCTCGTCAATCGAGGCCGGTCGATGGCGAGCCGCAATATGGAACGCGCCATGGCTGACAATGGCGAATTGCAGGCGAACAGCAATCTGGGCCGTGGCCAGGTGAAGGCGGCGGATTATTTCCTGGAGCCGGATATCGTCTCCTCCAACCGCAACAGCGGCGGCAATTCGCTGGGCGGCGTGCTCGGCGGCTTCATGGGTGGCAGCACCTGGGGCCGGATCGCCGGTGGCATCAACGTCAAGAAGAGCGAGGCCAATGTCACCCTTTCGGTCGTCAATGCCCGCACCACCGAGGAAGAGGCGTTGACCGAAGGCTATGCCCGCAAGTCGGACCTGAGCTTCAACGCGAGCGGCGGGTCGAGCTGGTGGGGCGGTTTTGCCGGTGCAGGCGGCGGCGGCTATCAGAATACCGAGATCGGTCAGGTGATCGTGCTCGCCTATCTCGACGCCTATACGAAACTGGTGACGCAGCTGGGCGGTCTGCCCGAAAATGCGGCGGCAGCCGCGCCGGTCGCGCAGCCCTGATGGCAAGGGGGCGTTGCCGCTGCGGCAGCGCCCTCATCCGCTCGGCGCAATCTCCGCAAGCGGACCGGGCGCCCGTCGCCGCTTCTTCCACCAGCGCAGGATGATCTCTCCCGCCGGTCGCTCGACCAGGCGGTTGATCAGCGTGCCGAGCGTCAGCGCGACGAGGAAGGCAGCGGCAAAGCCGATCCAGGGACTATAGCCGGCCCTGGCGATTTCCAGCATGACGACGAAGCCGACATGCTGGTGGATCAGGTAGAAACTGTAGCTGATCCCGCCCATCCAGACGAGCGGCCGGATCGCCAGGAAGCGCAGATGGTTGCGGATCAGCGCTGCGAAGGTCGCCATCAGCACCAAGCCGACAATCGCCACATCCCATGTTTCCATGGTCGCGATCGATAGCAGGGCCAGCGCGGCATAGGGGGCCTGCTGCTGCCAGCTGCGTTGCCCAGCCCAGATGCGGTAGGCCAGCATGCCGATGATGAAGAAGGGCGTGTAGCGCAGCACCAGCAGCATCACGACCCGTTCGGGCACGATGTCGGGCCAGAGCTGCATCACCCAGCGCAGGATCAGCCAGGCCACCAGCGTCGGTTCCAGATGCCGCAGGCCGATCCATTTCCAGATCGAGACCATGCAGAAATAGAAGGCGATCTCCACCGTCAGCGTCCAATAGGCGCCGTCCACTTCGGGAATGAAGGCAAAGCCCTGGAGCATCGTCAGATTGGCGAGAATCGCAAAGGGGCCGACCAGCAACTGGGTCGCCTGGGCCAGATATTCGATCGACAGCGTCACCAGCATCGCCACCAGATAGGCGGGATAGAGGCGGGCGAAGCGGTTGACGATGAAGTCGGCGACCGTGCCGATCCGGTCCAGCGTGAAGAAGATCGCAAAGCCCGAAATGGTGAAGAACAGCAGCACGCGGTAATTGCCGCCGGGGAAGCTGAAGGGCACATGGCTGGCCTGCGGGAACAGCTCATGGAAGCGGGTCGAATAATGGAAGACCAGCACGCACAAGGCGCCGATTCCGCGCAACGCGTCCAGCTCCGTCAGCCTTGTCCGTTTCGGCTTCGTTTCGACCATGATGCTTCATAGCAATGATGGAGCAACGAATGGGATATTTTCTTGGTTAACGCGCAATGCGCAAATGGCGGATACGGGCGCTGTCGATCCCAATCTGGAACGTCCCGCGTTTGCCTCCTTGCGGGATAGCGGTCTTAGCCGGCCGCGCACCAGTCAATCGGCTCGGCCGACCAAGGGCGGGCATAGCGTTTGAGAATGAGGAGCTGGCCCAGCGAGACACCGTCACGGAGCAGGATGCGGGCGGTCGGATCACTGTCGGCGGTATCGGCATGGGCTTCGAAGCTGCCGCCGTTCAGCATGCCCTGCAACGCGGTGCGGCCGGCGCGGGCAAGGGCGGCTTCCTGCGGGCAGGCTGCGCCTTCGAGTCGCGGCGCGCTGATGTCGGCGAGATGGTAGCGACGGCCCTGATAGGCATAGGCGTCGGTGGCGAGGACACAGGCCTGGCCGTCCAGATCGTCACATGCGGCAAAACGGGTGGATATGGTGGCGGGCGCGTCGACGGATGGCGCCGAAGCCGTCGTCGACGCGGGCAGCACATGGCGCATCAGGACCAGCAGCAGCGCCCCCATCAACAGGGCGATGAGGATGAGGCGCAGCGGCACGATGGCGCGGCGCTGATCCTGCTTGTCATTCAGCCAATGGTCCGACCGGTCCCGGTCTTCGTCACCAATATCATGCAGGCTATAGGCCATGATTCATCCCCAATCGGGGGCTATCGCTAGTAAATATTGGGAAATTTTTGGTTAACCATGGTGGTCGCGCAAGGGGCGTCGGACGGCGCCTTGACGCCGCGCCGGGGGCATGGTGAAAAACCGCGGAAGCCAGACGAAGGAGGCGGCGTGAGCGAAGCATGGCTGTATGACGAGCATCCGGCGATGGTCCGGGCGCATCCTTTCCTGTTCCTGCTGCTGCTGGTTTCGGTGGTCGGCATATTGGCGATCGGCGTGTGGTGGGTGATGCACAAGGGTGAGCGGCTGGCGCTGAGCGAGCGCGAGGTTCTGCTGGAGCGTGGCTTGCTGGCCAAGCAGCGGACCGAGGTGGCGCTGTCCAGCATCCGCAGCGTGCGCATCACCCAGACCTTCGGCCAGCGGCTGTTCGACGTCGGCAATGTCGAGCTGTTCAGCGCCGGTGACGTAGCGGAAATCGCGATCCGCAACATGCCGCGACCGGGACGGATTCGGGCGATTGCGGCAGCCCGGAACCTGGACCTGCTGCCCCAGCGCTGAGCGGTCGGGCAGGGGTGGCGCGCACGGAAAGCGCACGAAATCCGCCATTTTCTTGTCGAACATAATGTCTAGGCCCTTGACTTGGGCGCATTTATTTTAACCAATAGGAGCCCAGGGGCCGGCAGAGCTTTCCACCCGCACGAGGACGCCAGGAACAAGCAACGTCGATCCGCATCAGGCGGACGGCGGGAAAAAGGGGGCGCCTTGATGGTGGGTTTGCGCGTAATGCCGCTGTTGCCGGAATTGACGGCCGATCAGCGGGCCGAGATTCGGCAGTCCTGCGGCTTTGCCTGCGTGCGCTGCGGAGTGACCATCTATCGATATCTGGGGCTGCCAGACGGGCCGGGGGCGACGCTGCTCTGCCCGACCTGTCACGGGCTGGTGGAGGAAGGGCGGCTGACCGCGAATCAGGTCCACAGCTTCCATGCCAATCCGGTGGTGCGCCAGCGCCACTTCGCGCGCGATCGCCTGCCCTTCTCCAACGAATTGCCACAACTCATCGTCGGTGGATCGCGGATGCTGCGCGATACGCCGATTCCCATCACCCTGGATGGCGAGCCGATCCTGATCTTCGCGCCGCCGCGCCGATCCATGGGGGCGACGCGGATCAGCGTCAGGCTGGGCGCGGCCGACGGCACGCCGATGCAGGTGATCGATGGCAATGAATGGAAGCCGCATGACGGCAGCTGGCATTTCCTGTTGCGCGGCGACCGCTATTCGATGATGGCGGCGCGGGGGGACGGATTGTGCGTTTTGCGTATCGTTGCGCGCAACCGGCTTGCGGTCGAGCATCTGCGTACCACGATCAACGGGCGCCGGCTGGAAGTGACGCCGGACTGGCTGGAGGTCGATGGCAAGCGCTATGTCGACCGGATCGGCAGCGGCACGCTGATCGGCCTGGAACTGTAGACGGCGCCTTTCGGGGCGCTATCCGGGTTCCCCATTGCAGCTATTGCGGATCGAGTCATGTCATGACTGGATTCCGTAACGGAAACAGGCGATGCCCGCAGGCGTCGCCTTTTTCGTCTCACCGATATGGATGAAGTGTATCTGATATAAATCAACGGCTTGGCCGTCATCATAAAAAATTGATCATAGAAGAAGTTTACATCCGTTCCGGGGCATGATTCCCTGTGGGCGATCAGAGGGGTTGGAATGTCGAATGCGGTTGCCAGTCTGGACGATAATCAGCGGGCATGCCTGCGGCTGGTGGCACAGGGCTATACCTCCAAGCAGATCGCGCAGCGCACATCGCTGACCCCCGGTACGGTCGACCAATATGTCTATCGCGCGACCGTGGCGCTGGGCGCCAAGGATCGGCGCGAAGCCGCCCGGATATTGGTAGAGGCCGAGAAAAACGCGCAATTCAAGCAATTTGAATTAAAGCCGGAGCCGCTTGTTGAACCGGTGATGGCGGGTGAGAAGGAGGCGTCGGCACCAAGCAGGCCGACCCGGACCGGCGACATCCCGGCTGGTGCAGAGCGGCAGGAAAAGGGTCGTTTGCGCCAATTGGGTAACCGGATTCTGGCAACCATGGGAGGGGAACCGCATGGGCTGAATCGATGGCAGATCCTGACGACCATCTTCCGGGTCGCGTTATGGGCAGGGGGTTCCCTGGCCGCGCTGATCACGATGGGATATTGGCTCAATCATCTGTTCGGCTGACGGTCTCCAACAATCCAACCATCTGATGGGCCAGCGAGCGCTGGCCTGAAAAGGGAGCCTTGCCATGTCCAATGCCCGCCGCGCCGAGCGCGCCGCCAAGAGCGAAATGCACATGTCGGACGACACCTTCTTCAACCTGAGCGGCCAGGTCCGCGATGCCTATGTGAAGCTGGACGATGTCCTGGCCCATACGCTGCGGATGAGCGCCGACATGATCGATACCGCCCGCACCATCGGCCTGGCCCCCGAACAGGGACAGAAGCTGTTCAAGCGCTTCCATGGCTGCATCGACACGATGATGCAGAGCCGCGAGCAGCTGCTGGGCGCCCATCTGGAAGCGACCAAGATCCGCATGAAGACCAACCAGGCCGAACGCGCCGACGGCTGCTACAGCCCGTGGAGCGCGCTGGAAGAAAAGCAGGCTGACGCCCTGCGCCTGGTCGCCTGACGCGACCGGACCGGAAGGCAGGATCGTGCAGATCTTCCTCGCCTACACGATCGCGCTGATCGCGACCTCGATCTTCGTGGTGCGTTATGGCGGCGCGACCGGGCGCTGGAGCATCGTCGGCGTCTGGGCAGGGTTCATCCTGGCCCAGACGGCGGTCCTGACCATCCGGCCGGAGGCGGTGCTGATCCGTACGATCCTGGCGATCGAATGCGCCTCGCTGCTGTTCAAGATCATCATTTCGATGCTGAGCAGCCGGCGCTGGCCGATCATCGTCGCCGCCTTCCAGCTGAATGTGGCGGCGGTTCAGGTCGCAGTGATCGTGTCGCCCGCCTACCTCACCAAATTCTTCTACGCCATGTCGACAATCTGGGCGGTGCCGGTGCTGGTCGTGATGGCCATGGGCACGCAGATGGACCGGAAACACGCGTTTCCGGCCTGAGCAAAGGAAACAGGATGCGGAAATGCCCGTCATTCCCTCTTGAAGCCGTCCCGTCCCGAGGAAGGCATGTTGCTTCTGTTTTTGTCCGATTGATGGAGGGCCGATAATTATGGCATCAAGGGACATGACCCAGCGCGTTACGCGCCATCTGAACCCAGTAGGGAGTGATGGAATGGAGGGAGAGGGTGGTTATCCGGCCGAAAGTCCGGTCGTCACCGCGGCCGACCTGGTCCGCGGCTTTTCCGAATGTCGCGACATGGCGACACGCACGCCGCTTTACATCACCCATCATGGCCGGGCGACTCATGTGCTGCTGGGCGTCAACGAATTCCGGGCGCTGAAAGCCCAGTCGGGCAGCGCCGGTCAGGAAAGCGCCGAGGAGAAATTGTTCGCGCTGGCCGACTGGGTCGATCAGGCGGTGATCATCTGCGACCAGGACATGCGCGTCGACTTCGTCAACCGGGTCGCCAGCGCCATCTGTCGCAAGCCGGTGGGACAGATGGTCGGCCCCAAGCTGGACGTCGTCCTGCCGTCGATCAGCGGTAGCCTGATGGAAGTGCATGTGCGCCGCACCGTGAGCGGCGGCGAGCCGAGCGCAGCCGATATTCCCTCTCCCTTTGCCGACGGCGCATGGCTGCGGCTGCAGAGTTTTCCCCTTGGAAGGTCAACCGTCATCATGTTCCGCGACATTACCGAGGATGTGCGCCGCCATCGGCTGGCCGATGCCAAGGCCGCGATCATCGAGGCGATGACCGCCCATGGCGATGTCGGCTATGTCCGCCTGTCGGTGCGCGGCACCATCGACGCGGTCGATGTGCCCTTCACCGATATGCTGAGCCTGCCGCGCGAACGGGTGATGGGCGTGCAGCTGACCGACCTGGTGCTGACCCATGGCCGCGCGGCATTCCGCCAGGCGCTGGAGCGGGCGATGCAGGGGCAGGGCGCGCAATGCGTGCAGACCATGCTGCTGAGCAATCGCGGCGAGGCGGTGGCGGTGAAGGCCTCCATCGTCGCCCTGCACGGCGCCTATGGCGCGGAGGGGGCGGTGGTGCTGATCACCGCGCTCGATGGGAGCACAGTGGTGGAGTTGCCGCGCGCCGCCGAATGAGGCGGGCGCAGGTCAGCCGCAGCTGGCGCTGATGACGACCATCTGATCGTCATAGCTGACGGTCAGCCGGTCGGGGCGGAAGTCCATGGTCATGGCCATATTGGGGCCGCCCCAGCGCAGCGTCTTCGCGCCAGACGCCTTGAGCAGTTCCGCCCCCAGATCGGCCGTTGCCCTCTGGCCGGTGAAGCGGTCGAGCCCGTCATTCCTGCACGGCCCTTGCGCCATGGCTGGCGGCGATGCGGAGTCGGGGCCTTCGCTGCCGGTCGCGGCACAGGCGGCCAGGGGCAGGAACATCGTCGCCATCATCGGCATGGGCATCGCCATCCGCATCGTCCGTCTCCTTATTCGGTCCGCGTCATCTTGAGCCGGCCATTCTTGACCGCAAAGGCCAGGCGTCCTTCGACCAGGTCCACCGCGTCCCGGCCGAACTGGTCATAGCGCCAGCCCTCCAGGATCGCGAGATCGTCGCGCACGCCGGCGGCCAGCGCCTCGATATCATCGGTGCGGGCGAGCAGGCGCGGGGCGACATTGATGTCGCGCGAGCGAATCTTGAGCAACAGCTTCAACAGGTCGGCGACCAGCGCGCCATCCTTGCCCAGGCCCGGCCGCTTGGGATCGCGCTCGGGCATCTCATCCTTGCCGAGCGGCTTGTGCGAGCCCAGCGCTGCCATCAGCCGGCCGCCAATGTCGTTGCTCTTCCAGGTGGCGGACAGGCCGCGCACCTTGCCCAGGTCCTCCTGCGCGCGCGGCGGGTGGCTGGCGATGTCGGCCAGCGTCTCGTCCTTGACGATGCGGCCGCGCGGCAGATTCTTGTCCTGCGCTTCCTTCTCGCGCCAGGCGGCCAGCGCCTTGAGGCGACCCAGCACATCGGCCTTGCGGCTGGCGATGCGGACGCGCTTCCAGGCTTCGGACGGATCATTCTCATAGTTGGACGGATCGCTGATCCGCTCCATTTCCTGGTCGAGCCAGTCGCCACGTCCGGTCTTGCGCAGTTCTTCCAGCATCTTGGGGAAGATTTCGATCAGATAGGTGACGTCGCCGATCGCATAGTCGATCTGGCGCTTGTCGAGCGGGCGACGCGCCCAGTCGGTGAAACGCGCGCCCTTGTCGAGCTGCACGCCGAGCCAGGCGTCGACGAGGTTGCCATAGCCAATCTGTTCGCCAAGGCCGAGCGCCATGGCGGCGATCTGGGTGTCGAACATCGGATGCGGCGTCTTGCCGGTCAGATTATGGACGATCTCGATGTCCTGGCCGCCGGCATGGAAGACCTTGAGTACGTCCTCATTATTGACCAGCAGGTCGAGCAGGGGCGTAAGGTCGATACCCGGCGCCTTGGGATCGATCGCGGCAGCCTCGTTGGAGTCGGCGACCTGGACCAGGCAGAGTTCGGGCCAGTAGCTATTCTCGCGCATGAACTCGGTATCCACCGCGACATAGGGGGATTTGGCCATGCGGGCGCAGAAATCGGAAAGCGTCTTGCTGTCGGTAATCAGCGGATGAATTTGCATATGGTCTTCGATCTTATTATGGGCTGGCCCGCGTCCTGCGGGCTGGTCGATAGTCGACAAGGCAAGCCCATAGCCGGGCCGCAACAATTTGTCATTTCCGTAAAACGAATTTGAAAGATCGAAACGCCATGCACGCCTATCGCACCCACAATTGCGGCGCCCTTCGTGAAGCCGATGTCGGCGCGAATGTGCGCCTGTCCGGCTGGGTGCATCGCAAGCGCGATCATGGCGGCGTTCTCTTCATCGACCTGCGCGACCATTATGGCCTGACCCAGATCGTCGCCAAGGCGGACAGCGAGCCGCTGCGCATTCTGGACGGCCTGCGGGCGGAATCGGTCGTGACGATCGACGGCACGGTCGTCGCGCGCGGCCCGGAAGCGACCAACCCCAAGATGGCGACCGGCACGATCGAGGTCGTGGCCGATAAGGTGACCGTGCTGTCGACCGCGGCCGAACTGCCGCTGCCGGTGGCGGGCGAGCAGGAATATCCCGAGGATATCCGCCTGCGCTATCGCTTCCTGGATCTGCGCCGCGAGACGCTGCACGCCAATATCGTCACCCGCACCAAGATCATCCGCGACATGCGTCGCCGCATGGAAGATGCCGGCTTCACCGAATATTCGACGCCGATCTTGACCGCGTCCTCGCCCGAAGGCGCGCGCGACTTCCTGGTGCCCAGCCGCATCCATGCCGGCAAGTTCTACGCCCTGCCGCAGGCGCCGCAGCAATATAAGCAGCTGCTGATGGTTGCCGGTTTCGACCGCTATTTCCAGATCGCGCCCTGCTTCCGCGACGAGGATCCGCGCGCCGACCGCCTGCCGGGCGAATTCTACCAGCTCGACCTGGAAATGAGCTTCGTCACCCAGGAAGATGTCTGGAACACGATGGAGCCGGTCATCGCGTCGGTGTTCGAGGAATTTGCCCAGGGCAAGCCGGTCACCCCGGCCGGCAGCTTCCCCCGCATTCCGCACGCCGAAGCGATGCTGAAATATGGCAGCGACAAGCCGGACCTGCGCAACCCGATCATCATCCAGGACGTGACCGAGCATTTCCACGGCTCGGGCTTCGGCATCTTCGCCAGCCTGGTCGAGAGCGGCAATGTCATCCGCGCGATCCCCGCACCGGGCGCGGGCGCGGGCAGCCGCAAATTCTTCGACGACATGAACAACTGGGCGCGCGGCGAAGGCTATTCGGGCCTTGGCTATATCAACATCAAGGATGGCGTGCCCGGCGGCCCGATCGCCAAGAATCATGGCGAGGAAGCGACCGCCAAGCTGATCGCGGCGCTGGGTCTTGGCCCGAACGACGGCGTGTTCTTCGCCGCGGGCAAGGAGTCGCAGGCAGCCAAGCTGGCGGGCCTGGCGCGCATCCGCGTCGGCGAGACGCTCGACCTGATCGACAAGGACCGGTTCGACCTGTGCTGGATCGTCGACTTCCCCTTCTATGAATATGACGAGGACGAGAAGAAGGTCGACTTCGCCCACAACCCCTTCTCGATGCCGCAGGGCGGGCTGGACGCGCTCAACAACCAGGATCCGCTGAGCCTCAAGGCCTATCAGTATGACATGGTCTGCAACGGCTATGAGATCGCGTCGGGCTCGATCCGTAACCAGTCGCCTGAGGCGATGGTCAAGGCGTTCGAGCTGGTGGGCCTCAGCCAGGCGGACGTGGAAGAGCGCTTCGGTGGTCTTTATCGCGCGTTCCAATATGGCGCGCCGCCCCATGGTGGCATGGCCGCCGGTGTCGACCGTATCGTGATGCTGCTGTGCGGCGCGCAGAATCTGCGCGAGATCACGCTGTTCCCGATGAACCAGCGCGCCGAAGACCTGCTGATGGGGGCGCCCAGCGCTGCCGAGTTCAAGCAGCTGCGCGAACTGCATGTCCGCGTGGTGGAGCCGCAGGCGAAGGCATAAGCCTTTCCATCGGCTGGAAGGAACAGGGCTCCCGCCATCTGGCGGGGGCCTTTTTCTTTGCCGTCTTGCCTTGCTGTATTGTTATGATAACACACGTGGCGGCAAGGGAGCGTGGCGGATGATGCGGACGATCATGGCGATAGTGGCAGCGGGGCTTGCGGCGGTGGCGGTGCAGGCGGCTGGTCCCGGTTTCGATCCGCGCGCTTTGAAGGCGGTTGCCGGGCCGCCCAATGAGGTGATGGTGCTGGGTACGCCCCATCTGTCGGGCTGGCCAAAGGATTTCGATGCAAAGGCGCTGGGGCCGCTGATCGACCGGCTGGCGGCGTGGAAGCCGCAATCAATCGCGGTCGAGTCCCTGTCTGGCCTGCAATGCGATGCGTTGCGCCGCGCGCCGTTCCGCTATGCGGAGACGGTGGAAACCTATTGCTGGGACGCGACGCCGGCGCGCCAGGCGACCGGGCTGGACGTGCCGGCCGCCACGGCCGAGGTCGAGCGGCGTCTGGCCGCCTGGCCGGAGCGGCCGACGGCATCGGACCGGCGCCATATGGCGGCCTTGTTCCTGGCGGCGGAGGATCAGGGATCGGCGCTGGTGCAATGGCTGCGACTGGACGGCGCAGACCGTCATGCGGGTGATGGCCTGGATACTGTGCTGGTGGCGCGGCTGGAAACGCTGCGCCAGCGCCGCAATGAGGAATTTCTGATCGCCGCGCCGCTCGCTGCCCGACTGGGGCTGGAGCGGCTGGAACCGATGGACGACCACAGCGCCGACCGGCCCTACCGCAATGCCGAGGAGGAAAAGGCGGCGGGCGCCGCAATCATGAAGGCGTGGGACAACGCGGCGACGGCGCGCCGCAAGGCGGCCGACGCCGCGTTGCAATCCGGCATCAAAACGGGCGCGGGCGTGCTGGCGCTCTATCGCGCCTATAATGCACCGGAACAGGCGCAGACCATCTATGACAGCGATTTCGGCGCGGCGCTCAAGGAGCCTTCGCCCGAGCGGTTCGGGCGCGGCTATGCCGGCTATTGGGAGGTGCGCAACCTGCGCATGGCGGCCAATATCCGCGATGTGTTCGCGGCGGCGCCGGGACAGCGCATGCTGGTGATCGTCGGCGCGTCGCACAAATTCTATCTCCAGGCCTATCTCGACATGATGCACGATGTGCGGCTGGTCGACACCGATGCCGTGCTGCGCTGAAACCGCTCTTGCCCTTCGGACCGGGCTTCGATCTAATCGGCGGTCCCCTTGCAGGAGAGCGGCGCATGACGATCAATCTGTCGGACTATGAGACCGGGGCGAAGTATAAGGGCGATTATGCCGCCGAACTGCTGGCGCTGCAGCATCGCCTGTCGAAGATCCAGGTCGCCCATATCCTGCATCGCCGCCGGACCGTCATCATGCTGGAAGGCTGGGACGGCGCGGGCAAGGGCGGCATCATCAAGCGGATGACCGCGGACTGGGATCCGCGTTATTATCAGGTCCACCCGATCGCCGCGCCGACGCGCGAGGAACTGGACCATCATTTCCTCTGGCGTTTCTGGACTCGGCTGCCCGCCAGCCAGAATATCGGCCTGTTCGACCGCAGCTGGTACGGCCGGGTGTTGGTCGAGCGGGTGGAAAAATATGCCACCAAGGCGGAATGGAAGCGCGGCTACAAGGATATCAACGCGTTCGAGGCGCAGCAGATCGAGACCGGCACCAACATCGTCAAGCTGTTCGTCCACATCACCCAGGAGACGCAGGACGAGCAACTGGCGCAGCGGCTGGATACGCCGTGGAAGCGGTGGAAGACCGGTGCCGACGATTATCGCAACCGGGCCAGGCGGGCCGAATATTGGGATGCGATGCACGACATGTTCGAGAAGACCGACACCAAGCAGGCACCCTGGAAGGTGATCGACAATAATAATCGCAAGGCCGGACGAATCGCGGCGCTGACCTATGTCGCGGAGCGACTGGAGAAACTGGTGCCGATGGATTTTCCGGCGCCCGATCCCGAGGTGGTCAAGCTGGCGCGGGAGGCATTTGGCTATAAGCCGGCAAAATAATTACGCAAAAACAATGATTTGTAACAAAATCGTCATCAAATACTAAGCGGTCATTTACCCTTTTCTTCTAGGCCGGGCGCCATGTACGCGCCCCAGATGCTTGATCGGCCCGACCCGGAGCCGCATGTTGCCGCCGGCACCGCCTTGCCCTTTGCCCAAGGCTGCGCCGCAGTCCGGCTGGGCCAGCCGCTCAGCCAGGCGGTCGACCGTTTCCAGGATGATGCGGCGCTGCGGCTGCTGCCGGTGGTGGACGCCGCCGATCGGCCGGTGGGGGCCATTTATGAGCGCGACATGCGACGCATCCTGTTCAACCCCTTCGGGCATGCGCTGCTGCGCAATCCGAGCTTTGGCGGGCGGCTGGACGAGCATGTGCGGCCGTGTGCGACGGTGGAGCAGAGCGCCAGCATCGAACGGCTGATCGACCTTTATGCGGCGCAGGGGAGCGATTGCGAGGGGCTGATCGTGACGCAGGGCGGCCATTATGCCGGCGTGGTCGGCGGTCCGCTGCTGCTGCGGCTGGCGGCGGAGCGGGATACGCGCGATGCGCTGGCCCGCACCCGGCGGCTGGAACATGTGACGCGCGAGAGCGGCGCATTTCGCGCGGATGTCGAGGCGCTGATCGCCGATCTGGTCGGCATGGCCGACATGCTGTCGGCGCGGGCGGCGCAGGCGGTGGAGCGGGCATCGGGCAATGGCGAGGCGGCGGCCGGCATGGCGGTTGCGGCGGAACAGACGGCCGACAGCCTGCACGGCATCGCCAGCGGCGGGCAGGAACTGGGTGGGCTGTTTCAGGCGATGGAAAGCCAGGTGCGCGCGGCGGGCGAGGCGATCCGCGCGGCGGTGGCGCAGACGCAGGTCGGCGCCGAGCAGACGGCGGCGCTGCGGGTCGAGGCGGACGGGATCGGCGCGGTCATCACCCTGATCGACGATATTGCGCGGGCGACCAGCATGCTGGCGCTCAATGCCAGCATCGAGGCGGCACGGGCGGGCGAGGCGGGACAGGGCTTTGCCGTGGTGGCGCGCGAGGTGAAGACGCTGGCGAGCCAGACGCGCGAGGCGGCGGCCGAGATCGGCGAGCGTATCGGCCATGTCCGGCTGGCGGTGGAGACGGTGGCGCAGGGGCATCTGCACATGGACGCGGCGATGGCGACCGCGAACGAGGTGTCGGCATCGGTCTTTTCGGCGGTGGCGCGTCATGGTGCCTTCAGCCGATCGATCGCCGCGAGCCTGTCGGAAGCCGGATCGTCGAGCGACCATATCCGCCAGAGCGCGCGCCAGATCAGCGACAATGCAAGCGCGGCGGCGGCGGGTGCCCATGACATCGGCGTCGCGGCCGGGCAATTGGCGACGGTCGCGCACCGGCTGGACGATCGGGCGAGCCGGTTCCTGCAGGCGATCCAGGCAGGCTGAACCGCACAAAGCCTCTGGTAACGGCGCAAAAAGCAGCTAGTCTTGCACCCAATGGGTCCGGCACGGGCCGAAAATGGGAGAGAAGATCATGCTCGTCATGTTCGTCGGCGTCGATCGCACCGAAACCGCGGTCAACCCTACCCAGGTGACCTTCGTCTCATCCGTGACCGACGGCACCCGCATCCGCTTTGGCGAAGGCCGCAGCGTCACCGTGACCGAACCGATCGCCGAAGTGCTGGATTCGCTCAACCGCGCCCTGCGGCCGCACGAATAGCGGTCTTTCCCCTCTTCCCCTCCGTTGCGCCTGTATGGCGACAGCCCTGTCGCGCGCACGACAGGTAAAAGGCCCGCCGCGCCTTCGCGCAACGGGCCTTTTCAGAGCGTGAAGCCAGAGGTGGACGAAAGGCAGGATCAGGCGCCCGGTTGATCCGGTCGGGCGCGGTCGTCCTGCTTAGTCGTCATCCCCCGCTTCGGGTCCGGCCATCATCCCTTCGGCGACTTCCTCGGTCTTGCCGCGGATCGCCTTTTCCAGGCGGTCTGCCATTTCGGGATTTTCCTTGAGGAAGGTCTTGGCGTTTTCGCGCCCCTGGCCGATGCGGACCGAGTCATAGGAGAACCAGGAGCCCGACTTCTCGACCAGCCCGGCCTTGACGCCGATGTCGAGCATCTCGCCGATCTTGGAAATGCCCTCGCCATACATGATGTCGAATTCGACCTGCTTGAAGGGCGGGGCGACCTTGTTCTTCACCACCTTCACGCGGGTCGCGTTGCCGACGATATCGTCGCGATCCTTGATCTGTCCGGTGCGACGGATGTCGAGACGGACCGAGGCGTAGAATTTGAGCGCGTTGCCGCCGGTGGTGGTTTCCGGATTGCCGTACATCACGCCGATCTTCATGCGCACCTGGTTGATGAAGATCACCATGCACTTGGAGCGGGCGATCGACCCTGTCAGCTTGCGCAGCGCCTGGCTCATGAGGCGCGCCTGCAGGCCGACATGGCTGTCGCCCATCTCGCCCTCGATCTCGGCGCGCGGCACCAGCGCGGCGACCGAATCGACGACGAGGATGTCGATGGCGTTGGAGCGGACCAGCGTGTCGACGATTTCCAGCGCCTGTTCGCCGGTGTCGGGCTGCGACACGATCAGTTCGTCAATGTCGACGCCCAGCTTCTTGGCATAGATGGGGTCGAGCGCATGTTCCGCGTCGACGAAGGCGGCGGTGCCGCCGGCCTTCTGGGCTTCGGCGATCGCATGCAGCGTCAGCGTGGTCTTGCCCGAGCTTTCGGGGCCGTAAATCTCGATGATGCGGCCCTTGGGCAGGCCGCCGATGCCGAGCGCGATGTCGAGGCCGAGCGAGCCGGTCGAGATCGATTCAATCTCGATCTTCTCGCGGCTGCCGAGCTTCATCGCGCTGCCCTTGCCGAAGGCGCGATCAATCTGGGCGAGCGCCGCCTCCAATGCTTTCTGTCTGTCCATTGTGCCTGTCTTCTTGGAATCGATGAGTGAGAGCATAGCGGTCATCGGCCTATCCCCTGTCAAGCGGATCGCGTCGAGTCACTCGGCGCCTGCCAATGATGTATCCTGTTTGTTCCTGTGGAACAAGAGGGGAACGGAAATTTCCTATCCTGCCTATTCAGTCGGCGAGAATCTTCTCCAGCGCGCGCTCCACGGCACCGATGGTGAAGGGCTTGGCCAGCGTCGGCCGATCGGCATGGCCCTGCGGCAGATCATCCGCCATGCCGCCGGTGGCGAACAGGAAGGGAATCGACTGCTGCGCCAATATGTCGGCGACCGGCCAGCTTTTTTCACCCTGGAGATTGCAGTCGAGCAGGGCGGCGTCGAACCCGCCCTCGCGCGCCAGGGCGCACGCCTCGTCCACCGACGCGGCGGTCGCGTGGAGGCGATAGCCGAGCGCGTCGAGATAATCTTCCAGCATCATGCCGATCATTGCTTCATCCTCGACGATGAGGATGGACTTGCCGTCAGCCATGCGCCCTTGTCCCTTGTTCTTGCTTCCCATCGCTAGCCAAAGGGGCAGGCGATGCCCAGCATAATCGTTTGCCGGCGGGCAAGTTCATTCCGCCGCCGGTCGCATCGCCAGCGCGTCGCGCGCCGCTTCGGCCAACTGGTTGACGGAAAAGGGCTTGGGCAGGAAGGCTACATTGGCGATGTCGATCGACTTGCGTAGTTGCTCCTCGGCATAGCCGGACATGAACAGCACGGGGAGGTCGGGGAAGCTGCGCCGCGCCTGCGCCACCATCGCCGGGCCATCCATATTGGGCATCACCACGTCGGAGATCAGCAGGTCGATCTTCTCGCCGCCGCCCAGCACTTCCAGCCCCTGTTCGCCGTCGCTGGCGGTCAGCACCTTGTAGCCCTGGCGGGTGAGGGCGCGTTCGGCCACGGCGCGGACCATATCCTCATCCTCGACCAGCAACACGGTGCCGGTGCCCCAGGTTTCGCTGCGCTTGATCGGCGTCTTGGGCTTGGCCTGTTCGATGTCGCCGCCGGCATAGACCGGCAGATAGATGACGAAACTGGCGCCCCGGCCCAGTTCGGATTCGGCGAAGATATAGCCGCCCGACTGTTTGACGATGCCGTAGACGGTGGACAGACCAAGACCGGTGCCCTTGCCCAATTCCTTGGTGGTGAAGAAGGGTTCGAAGATCTTGGACAAGATGTCGGGCGGGATGCCCAGGCCCGTGTCGGATACGCGCAGCGCGGTATAGTCGCTGATCGGCAGAATTTGCTGCCGCATCTCGCGCACGCGGTTGGCGGGCACGCCATAGGTCTGGATATTGAGCGTGCCGCCTTCGGGCATGGCGTCGCGGGCATTGACTGCCAGGTTGACGATCACCTGTTCCAGCTGGCCGGGGTCGGCGCGCACCGCGCCGAGGTTGCGGCCATGGCTGACGTCGAGCTTCACATTCTCGCCGAGCAGGCGCTTCAGCAGGTTGGAAACGTCGGCTACGATGTCGGGCAGCTGCAATATCTGCGGGCGCAGTGTCTGCTGGCGCGAGAAGGCGAGCAGCTGGCGGGTGAGGCCGGCGGCGCGATTGCTGTTCGACTTGATCTGGGTGATGTCGTCATAGTCGCTGTCGCCCGGCGTATGGCGCATCAGCATCAGGTCGCAATGGCCGATGATGGCGGTCAGGATATTGTTGAAGTCATGGGCGACGCCGCCCGCCAGCTGGCCGATCGCCTGCATCTTGGTCGCCTGCGCGACCTGGCGCTTGAGCTTCGATTCCTCGCTATTGTCCTTGAGGCTGAGCAGCACGGCGGCCTCGCCCAGGCCGCGCACGCCGGCAAGGCTGAGCGCGATCGGTTCCTCGGGCTGTTCGCGCATGCGCACGGCGATGTCGCCCGACATTTGCGGGCCGACGGCAAAGCGGCGCACCGCGTCGGCCACCGCCGCCTGATCCTCGCGCACGACAAGGTCGCCGGGATAGCTGGGCGTTTCGGCATCCTTGATGCCGGCGGCGCGGGCGAACGCCTTGTTGACGAACAGCACCCGGCCGTCGCGATCGGCCATGGCGAGGCCGAAGGGCAGCAGCGAGAGCAGGGTTTCGATATAGGAAAGGGCTGAGGTGCCGCCGCCGCCGACCGGTTCGTCGATCAGCAGCAGCAGCATCGGGCCGTCCTGCGCCCCATTCTGGATGCCGCCCGGCTGGGTGGCGCGGCGCAGCGGCACCTGCAGCAGGCGCAGCGGCAGGCCGCCGCTTTCCTCCCGCGCCAGGAACAGCCGGCCCTTGTCATCGACCCGCATATGGGCGGCGAAGTCGCGGCCGGTGATATTGGCGTCGATCCGCCCGGCGGCGCGCAGCAGGAAGGCACCGTTGGCGGCGCGGATGCGGCCCTCGCCGCCGATCATCACCGCCATGATGCCGGCTTCGCCCAGTTGCCGCCCGGCCTCGCCCGTCAGGACGCGATGGACATCGTCGAGCGCGCTGGGCTGGCGCATCGGGGTGAAGCGCCAGAGCAGATAATCCTCCGACCGGCCGGTGCGGGTGATGTCGACGTCGAGGCGCAGGGTCGCATGGGCGATCGCCTCCACCTTGGCCTCGCCATCGCGCCAGGCGGCGCGGGCGGCGGCGGTCAGGCTCTCGATCAGCGAGGCATCGGCATTGACGGCCGGAGGCGAGGGATAGCCGGGGAACCATTCGCCGAACAGGTCGCTGGCGCAGACCAGCCGGCCGGCGCGGTCGGTGACGGCGATCGCCATGCTGGAGGCGTCGGCAGCGGCGCGCGCCACGGTCCAGTCGGGCACGGCATCACTGGCGGACAGCGGCGGGGGATAGAGGCGGCGATACCAGGCGAGCAGCGCGGCGATGGTGATGACCGTGGCGGCGAAGCCGGCGGCCAGCGCCCAGTCGCCAATGGCATAGAGGACGATCGCGGCGGAAGCGGCTGCGGCGAGCGCGAGCAGGGGCACGAAGCTGCGCGACGGGGCTTGTCCCATCCACGCCTCATCATCCCTGTTTACCCGCGCGACCATCGGCGCCGTCCCCTTAAGCCCTTACAATGGAACCATGATGCCACGGATCAGATCCGAGCGATCTCTTCCAATGCGCTGCTTTCATTGCGCTTGCCAATCCTCAATTTGCGCGCCTGCCACTTGCGGCCCATGCGGCGGCGCCAGAACCAGTCGGCGCCGACATAGCCGAGCACCGCGCTGGCGAGCGAGATGAGGAACAGGCCGAGCAGCATGGCCGGGGCGGCTTCGGAAAAGAGCCAGGCGCACCATTGGCCGATCGAGGCATGGCCATCGACCAGCGCCATGAAGCCCGAGGCGTCGGCGCTGCGGCCGAGCATCCAGTTGCCGAGCCATACCGACGCCATCAGGATCAGCGGCGTGGTGGCCGGGTTGGACAGGAAGGTCATCGCCGCCGCCACCGGGATATTGGCGCGGAAGGGCAGGGCGAAGATCGCGGCGCCAGCGATCTGCACGCCGGGGATCAGCAAGAAGATGCCGACGAACAGGCCGAGCGCGACGCCGCGCGGCACCGACCGACGGGTGAAGCGCCACAGCGAGGGTTCCAGCACGCGATGGGCGACGGGGGCAAGGACGCGGCTCTTCTCCAGCGATTCACGGGTTGGCGCGTTGGCGTGCCACCAGCGGGAGAAGCGATTGTCCATGGATCAGCTATGCGCCTTCATGATGCGCTGCTGGTCGCGCTTCCAGTCGCGTTCCTTGATCGTGTCGCGCTTGTCGTGATTCTGCTTGCCCTTGGCCAGCGCCAGTTCGACCTTGGCCCGGCCCTGGCTGTTGAAATAGACCATCAGCGGCACCAGCGTCATGCCCTTGCGCGACACGGCGCTGTGCATCTTCTCGATCTCACGCTCGTGCAGCAGCAGCTTGCGCACCCGCTTGGGCTCGTGATTTTCGCGGTTGCCATGGCTATATTCGGGGATGTTGCTGTTCACCAGGAAGACCTGGCTGCCCTTCACCTCGGCATAGCTTTCGGCGATATTGCCCTCGCCGCCGCGCAGGGCCTTCACCTCCGTGCCCTGCAGCGCGATGCCGGCTTCGAACACGTCCTCGATGAAATAATCGAAACGGGCGCGCCGGTTCTCGGCGACGATCTTCTTCTTGTCGAAGGTTGCGGGGCGGGGGCGGGCCATAGTCTGCTACTTAACTCAATTCATCATATAGGGACGCCGGCGCGTCAAACCAGACCGGCGATCTCCAGCGCGCGATCGACCGCGGCGCGGCTCGATTCCGACGGCCAGGTAATCGGCAGCCGAAGCTCGCCGGGCATGTCGGGCCGCACGCGGGTAAGCGCATATTTGACAGGGCCGGGTGAAGAATCGCTGAACAGGGCATCATGCAGGGGATAGAGACGATCCTGCAGCGCCAGGGCACCATCCCAATCCTGCGCGGCGCAGGCCGCCTGGAAATCGGCGACCAGGCGCGGGGCGACATTGGCGGTGACCGAAATACAGCCCCGGCCGCCCATCGCGTTGAAGCCGAGTGCGGTTTCGTCATTTCCCGAAAGCTGGCAGAAGTCCGGGCCGCAGGCGAGGCGCTGCGCGGTGACCCGCCCCAGATTCCCGGTGGCGTCCTTCACCCCGACGATCGACTGATATTCCTGGCTCAGCCGGTGCATCACCGGCACGCCGATGTCGGTGATGGTGCGGGTGGGGACGTTGTAGAGGACGATCGGCAGGTCGCAGCGCTGTGCCAGATAGGCGAAATGCTGGTAGACGCCGTCCTGATTCGGCTTGTTGTAGTAGGGCGCGACGACCAGCGCCGCGTCGGCGCCGGCGGCCTGCGCTGCATACATATGTTCCAGCGCGATGCGGGTGTCGTTCGATCCGCAGCCGGCGATCACCGGCACGCGGCCGGCCGCCTGGTCGACGCAGATGGCGATGACGCGATTATGCTCTTCGACCGTCATGGTCGCGCTTTCGCCGGTGGTGCCGCAGGGGACCAGCGCGCTCGACCCTTCCTCGATCTGCCAGTCGACCAGGGCGCGGAAGGCGGCCTCGTCCACCGCTCCGTCGCGGAAAGTGGTCACCAGGGCTGGAATCGACCCGGAAAACATCATTAAACTCCTTCAATTCTCCGGGCGACCGGGGCATGATCGGGCAAGCGGCGCGCTATAGCGCGTCATTCAGGGCCTGATAAGGATGCAATAGCGATTATGTCCAGCATGCCGAAGCCCGGAACTGTCGAAAGTTACCTGATCCGCATGCCTGTCATTGCTTTATTGCTCGCAACCGCCGGTGCCGGCGCCCAGACCGAAACCCCCACCGTCTATGCCCAGGCGATGGTGCAGCCCCTGCCGGGCCAGCCGGGCTCGACTCAGCCCAGCGCCTGGAACCAGGCGGCCAGCCGCGTCGGCATGCCGTCCGATCCCTCGATCGCCGGCACGATCAGCCAGTGGCGCGCCTTGCAGCAGAGCGATGGCCTGGGCTTTTCCACCTATGCCAGCTTCATCATGGCCAATCCCGGCTGGCCGGGCGAGGACCGGATGCGGCGTCTGGCCGAGACCGGGATCAATCCCGACAGCTTTGATCCGCGCCAGGTGATTGCCTTCTTCGCCCGCTTCCCGGCGCGCACCGCGACCGGCCATGCCCGCAATGCCGTGGCGCTGATGCAGACCGGCCGGATGGACGAGGCGCGGGTGGCCGCGCGCACCGCCTGGATCACCGGCACGCTGAGCCCGACCGACGAGGCGCGGCTTTTGTCGCTGTTCGGATCGGGCTTTACCGTGGCCGACCATGACCAGCGCGCCGACATACTGCTGTGGAGCAATGACACGATCGGCGCGATGCGGATGCTGGCCTATGTCAGCCCGGCGCGGCGGGCGATCTATGATGCGCGCATCGCCTTTCGCCAGAAATCGCCGGACGCCGCGATCAAGATGCAGACGGCCGAGCCGGCCGGCGGGGCGAGCGATGCGGGCTTCATCGCCGACAAGGCGACCTGGTTGCTCAACAGCGGCAACTGGATCGCCGGGCGCCAATATCTGGCCAATCGCCAGCCGCTGACCTTCCGCCCGGGCAATGCCGAAAAATGGTATGAGACGCTGCTGACCCAGGCACGGTCGTCGGCGAACGACAGCCAGTGGAGCTTTGCCTATGGCATCGCCAGCCAGCTGGACGACGCCTATGCGCCGGGCACGGACGTATCGACCCGGCCGATCGGCGAGCGTGACGATTATACCAGCCTTGCCTGGCTGGCGGGCACGACCGCCTTCTACAATCTCAACCGGCCGACCGATGCGGTGGCGATGTTCCGCCGCTATGCGACCGGCGGCAAGTCACCCCAGGTCCAGGCCAAGGGCTATTATTGGGCCGGGCGCGCGGCGCTGCAGGCGGGCGATGCCGCTAGCGCCAACAGCTATTTCAACCAGTCGGCGCAATTCCCCGACCAATATTATGGCCAGCTGGCGCTGGAGCGGCTGGGCCGGCCGGTACCGCCGCCGCCCGAACGGGTGGTCTCGATCTCGGCCGCCGAACGCAGCGAGTTCAACAACCGGTCGGTGGTGCGTGCCGCCAAGGCGCTGGGCCAGATGGGCTATTGGGAGGACCAGAGCAAATTCGTCCGCGCCATTGCCAATGGTGCGGACAGCGATGGCGATCATTTCCTGGCCGCCGAGCTGGCGCAGAATCTGGGCCGCCCGGACATGGGCGTGATGGTCGGCCGCCGGGCGGTGTCCAACGGCCTGACCGGCTATGGCGCCAGCGCCTTTCCGCGCGTGCCGGTGCCGCCGACGGCGCAATATAACTGGACCATGGTCCATGCGATCGCGCGACAGGAAAGCCAGTTCGACAAGCAGATCGTCAGCCATGCCGGCGCGCGCGGCCTGATGCAGCTGATGCCGGGGACGGCGCGGGAGCAGGCGGGCAAGCTGGGCCTGAGCTATGACGCAGGCTCGCTCAATGATCCCAGCTACAACATCATGCTGGGGTCGGGCTATTTCCAGCGCATGCTGGACTATTATGGCGGCAGCTATCCGCTGGCCGTGGCCGCCTATAATGCCGGGCCGGGCAATGTGAATCGCTGGGTCAAGGCCAATGGCGACCCGCGCCTGCCGGGTGCCGACATGCTGCGCTGGATCGAGCAGATCCCGATCTTCGAGACGCGCAACTATGTGCAGCGGGTGCTGGAAAATGCCGTCGTCTATGAAGCGATGAATCCGGAACGCGCCAAGTTCAAGGGCAGCAATGCGGTGCTGAGCCGCTATCTGGGCAAGCAGACACCGGGCTGATCTTTCCGGTTTGCGCGTCGGCCAAGGCTGTGGATAAGGGGCGGCATGAGCGGTCCCTATCCCAATTATATCAGCCCCGAGGGCTTTGCGAAGCTGCGCGCGGAATATGACCATCTGCTGGGCGTCGAGCGGCCGCGCATCGTCGAGGTGGTGAGCTGGGCCGCGGGCAATGGCGACCGCAGCGAAAATGGCGACTATCTCTATGGCCGCAAGCGGATGCGCGAGATTGACGGCCAGTTGAAGCGCCTGTCGAAGAAGATGAAGGATGCCAAGGTCGTCGACCCGCGCCAGCAGCCCGACAAGGGCCGGGTCTATTTCGGCGCGACCGTCACCATCGCCGACGAGGATGATCATCATCGCACCGTGACGATCGTCGGCAATGACGAGACCGATGTGGACGCCGGCCGGATCGGCTGGGGATCGCCGATCGCCCGTGCGCTGCGCGGGGCGGCCATCGGCGACCTGCGCCGGGTGCATCTGCCTGCCGGGGAAAAGGAATATGAGGTGATGGCGATCAGCTATCCGCAATAGGATTTCGATCGCTTAACTTCCCATATTTCCCGCACATTTTGACATGGAATTTCCAACCTCCGCAATATCCTTACGCCGGCCGCCCCCATTATAGGGGCGATCAGCCCTGTAGGACAGCATCCGCCAGCCAGGCGCGGAAGGCAGCCATGGCGGGGCTGTCGGGCCGGGACAGCAGGCGGGTAAGCCAATAGCCGCCGACATCGACGCTCTCAGGAAAAGGCTGGACCAGCTGCCCGGCCTGCAGATCGGCGGCGAACATCGCGACCGGGGCGAGCGCAACACCAAGGCCGGCCCGCGCCGCCTCCACCATCAGCAGCGAGGTGTCGAACATCGGCCCGCGCAGCGGCGGGCAGGGCGCACCGGCGGCGGCGAACCAGCGCGGCCATTCGTCGGCGCGGTAGGAGCGCAGCAGCGGCTCGCGCGCGAGCGCGGCGGGATCGGCCAGGCGGGCGGCGAGGGCGGGCGTGCAGAGCGGAGCAAGCGGCGCGCGCAGGATCGGTTGGGCATGGGTGCCGTGCCAGGCGCCCTCGCCAAAGCGGATCGCCAGGTCCAGCCCCTCGCCGGCCAGATCGACCCGGTTATTGTTGGTCATCAGCCGCAGGTCGACATGGGGGCAGGCACGGGCGAAATCGGCGAGGCGCGGCAACAGCCAGCCGCCGGCAAAGGTGCCGACCACGCCCAGCGTCAGCACTTCATGCAGCCGACCGCCCTCGATTCGCTCCAGCGTGCCGCCGACCCGGTCGAACGCATCGGCCAGCACCGGGAGCAGCGCCAGCCCCTCGTCGGTCAGAGCGAGGCCGCGTGGCAGGCGGCGGAACAGCGGCGCGCCGATCCGCGCCTCAAGCTGCGCGACCTGCTGGCTGACCGCACCCTGGCTGACGCAGAGTTCAAGGCCGGCACGGGTGAAGCTGAGATGCCGGGCGGCCGCCTCGAAGGCGCGCAGGGCATTGAGCGGCAATTGGGCGCGATCCATGGCTGATGCATAAGATCAGCTAATGACTGTGTCGAGAATTGATGCTTTGTCGCAAGCCCATATCTCCCGCAATCTCTGCCCATCACCAAGCATATAGGGGTAGGGCGATGCGCAACTGGATGGGCGTAGGTATCAGCATGGCTGCGATGTTTCTGGGCGGGCCGGCCTGGACGAAGGCGGCGGATGATCCGTTGCTGCGGCCGATCGCGCTCGCTTCGTCCAAGCGCTGGCTGGCCCCGCAGGCACCGATCCGGCTGCATGGCCAGACCTATTTGGTCGGGTTCGGCGGCCTCAATGTCGCGCTCATCAGGACGAGTGCCGGACTGATCCTGATCGACGGCGCGGTGCCGCAGGCGGTGCGCGACGTGGAGGCGAACATCAGGGCGCTGGGCTTTTCGATCCGCGACGTGAAGCTGATCCTGAGCACCGAACCGCATTTCGACCATGCCGGCGGGCTGGCCGCGCTGGCCCGCGACAGTGGCGCGACGGTGGTGGCGAGCGCACCGGCAGCGGCCGTGCTGCGCACGGGCGGCATCGATCCGGCCGATCCGCAGGCCGCCTGGCTGGAGCATTTCCCCGCCGTCCGCCGGCTGCGCGCGGTCAAGGATGGCGAGGAGATCCGGCTGGGCGACACGGTCATCACCGCCGTCGCGACACCGGGCCACACGATGGGCAGCATGAGCTGGCGCTGGAAAAGCTGCGAGGGGCGGCAATGCGCGACCATGATCTTCGGCTCCAGCCTCAATCCGATCGCGGCCGACGGCTATGCGTTTTCCGATCCGGCGCACCGGCCGGTGGTCGATGCCTTTCGCGCGACCTTTGCCAAAGTGGGCGCTATGGACTGCGACCTGTTGATCACCGCTCATCCCGATCCGGCCGACCCGGCGAAGCTGGCGCGCCTGCGGGCGAAGCGCGTGCCCAATGCCTTCATCGATCCGACCGCCTGCCGTCGCTATGCCGACCGCGCCGTCGGGATGCTGGACAAGAAGCTGGCGGCGGAAGGGGAAACGCGCAGTTGCAGCCGGGGCCAATAGCCCCTTTCCCTGCCGGTCTTAATTTGCGACACTATTGTCGTAAATATAAAAGGAGAGCAGGATGCAGATCGCAGGCAGGACGATATTCATCACCGGGGGTGGCGGCGGCATTGGCGCAGGGATGGCGCAGGCCTTTGCCGAGCAGGGCGGGCGCATCATCCTGGCCGATATCGATGCGGGTTTTGCCGAGGCGGAGGCGGCGAAGCTGCCGGCGGGGACCGAAGCCATGGCGCTGCCGATCGACGTCACCAGCCGCGACAGCTGGGCGCAGGCGAAAGCGGCGGCTGAAGCGCGCTTCGGGCCTGTGGATATCCTCTGCAACAATGCCGGAATCGCGTCGGGCTTCGCGCCACTGATCGACATGGATCCGGCCGATTTCGACCGGCTGGTCGCGGTCAACCTGACCGGGGTCTATAATGGTATCGCCTGTTTCGCGCGGGCGATGGTCGACCGGGGCGCGGGGCATATCGTCAACACATCGTCGATGAACGGGCTCAACCCCTTCGGCCTGTTCGCCGCCTATTCGGCCAGCAAGTTCGGCGTGCTGGGCCTGTCGGATTCGCTGCGGCAGGAATTGGCGCCCCATGGCGTCGGCGTCTCCACTTTGTTTCCCGGCCTGACCCGCAGCCGCATGTCACAATCCGACACGGTCGGGCCGGGCGCGATGGACCCGGCGCGGCTGGCGCAGATTCGCGCCAACATGATGGAGCCGATCTGGCTGGGCCGGGCGGTGGTGCGCGCGGTCGAGCAGGACCAGCCCTATATCATCACCCATCCCGAATATCGCGACGACCTGGCCCGCCGATTCGACACGATCCTGGCGGCGTTCGGCGAGCCGGCCCAGCCGGGCTATCGCACGGGCGCGTCGGCGACCGGGCGCTGACTCAAGATCGGGCGGCGGCGAGGATCATCTCCGCCCCCTTTTCCGCGATCATCATGGTCGGGGCATTGGTGTTGCCCGACGTGATCGTCGGCATCACCGAGGCGTCGATGACGCGCAGCCCGGCAAGGCCATGGACGCGCAATTGCGGGTCGACCACCGCGCGCGGACCGCTGCCCATGGCGGCGGTGCCGACCGGATGGAAGATGCTGCTGGCGATCGCGCCGATCCCTTCGAGCAGGGCGGCGTCATCCTGCCGCTCCGGGCCGGGGCGGAACTCCTGCGGCGCATAGGGGGCGAGGGCCGGCTGGCCGACGATCGCGCGGGTGACGCGCACCGCCTCGACCGCGACCTGGCGGTCTTCCGCCGCCGACAGATAATTGGGCCGTATGGCGGGCGGGGCGAGCGGATCGGCGGAATGGATCCACACATCGCCCCGGCTGTGCGGGCGCAGGTTGCAGACGCTGGCGGTGAAGGCGGGAAAGGCGTCGAGCGCACCGCCGAACGCGGCCAGGCTCAAGGGCTGGACATGATATTCGAGATTGGCGGTGGCATGGCGCGGATCGGATTTGACGAACATGCCGAGCTGGCTGGGCGCCATCGACAGTGGCCCGGAGCGGCTGGCGAGATAGTGCAGGCCCATCCACGCCTTGCCCAGCCATGATCCGGCTCGGCCGTTGAGGGTGGCGATGCCGTTCACCCGATAGGCGCAGCGTATCTGGAGATGATCCTGCAGATTTTCGCCGACGCCCGGCCGGTCGGCCAGCACGTCGATGCCGAGTGCGGCCAGTCGGGCGCCGTCGCCGATGCCCGATCGCTGGAGGATGGCGGGGCTGCCGATCGACCCGGCCGACAGGATGACTTCGCCATCGGCCTGCGCGGTGCAGGCGTCGCCATCCAGCAGGAAGCGCACGCCGGTGGCGCGGCCCTGCGCGATCGTCACCCGGTCGATCGTCGCGCCGGTGACGATGCGCAGATTGGGGCGGTTCATCGCCGGGCGCAGGAAGGCGTCGGCCGCGCTCCAGCGCCGGCCGCGCCGCTGCGTCACCTGAAAATAGCCCGATCCCAGATTGTCGCCGCCGGTGAAGTCGGCGGTTTCGGGCACGCCATATTGGCTGGCGGCCTGGCGGAAGCGGTCGAGCAGATCCCAGCGCAGCCTTTGCCGCTCGACCCGAATCTCGCCGCCCGCGCCATGGGTCGCGCTCGCCCCGTCCTGATGATCCTCCGCCCGCAGGAAATAGGGCAGGACATCGTCCCAGCCCCAGCCGATATTGCCGGCCTGGCGCCAGCCATCATAATCGGCCGCCTGGCCGCGCATGTAGATCATGCCGTTGATCGAACTGCTGCCGCCGATCACCCGGCCGCGCGGATAGGCGATGGCGCGGGCGCCAAGGCCGGCCTCCGCCTCGGTCTTCAGGCACCAGTCGGTGCGCGGATTGCCCATGCAATAAAGATAGCCGACCGGGATCTTTATCCACAGCCAGTCGTCCTTGCCGCCGGCCTCCAGCAGCAGCACGCGGTTGCGCGGATCGGCGCTCAGCCGGTTGGCCAGCACGCATCCCGCGCTGCCCGCGCCCAGGATGATATAATCCCAGCGGCCATAATCCCGGTCCATCGCCTCTCCTCTTGTGCGCGGACCATGGCCCGGCGGGGGCGGCGGCGTAAAGGGGCGGGGCGGGCGCGGTGGCGATATCTGGCCGGGCCATGGCCTGCAAACTGGTCATGGGCGCGGGCGGGCAAGGGGCTATGGCAGGCGGGTGACGGCACAGGAGGATGGCCCATGCAGATTGCGATACTGACGTTCGAGGGATTCAACGAACTGGACAGTTTCATCGCCGCCGCCATCCTCAACCGGATGAAGCCGCAGGGCTGGGCCGCCTATATCACCGCGCCCGACGAGACGGTGACGTCGATGAACGGGGTGAGGGTGCAGCGGCAGCGGCCGCTGGACTTTGCGGCGCAAGCGGACGCGGTGCTGATCGGCAGCGGCATCCGCACGCGCGAGATTGCGACCGATGCCGCGATGCTGGGCCGGATCGCGCTCGACCCGGCGCGCCAGCTGATCGGGGCGCAATGTTCGGGGACGCTGCTGCTGGCGAAGCTGGGCCTGGTCGGCGACCTGCCGGCCTGCACCGACCTGACCACCAAGCCCTGGGTGGTGGAGGCGGGGGTGCGGGTGATCGACGCGCCCTTCATTGCGCATGAGAATGTCGCGACGGCGGGCGGCTGCCTGTCGGCGCCCTATCTGGCGGCCTGGATGATCGCGCGGGGCGGATCGATGGCGGATGCGGAAGCGGCGCTCCATTATGTCGCGCCGGTGGGCGAGAAGGCTGATTATGTCGCACGGGCGCGGGCTGTGATCGCGCCCTTCGTGGAAGCGGTGCCGGCCTGACGATCGGCTATCTGCGCAGCAGGAACACTGCATGTTCGGCGAACAGATTGGCGTTCGCATGGGTGGTTTCCCGGTCGCCTTTCAGGAACCACTGGCCATCGATGGTCCAGCCGCGATCCTTCACCAGCGCGCGGAAATCATCCACCGTCACATGATGGATGTTGAGCGTGTCATACCAGGTGTCGGGCAATAGCCGCGTCACCGGCATGCGCCCGCCCCACAGCAGCGACAGGCGGCCGCGCCAATGGGCGAAATTGGGGAAGGAGACGAAGGCCTGACGGCCGATGCGCAGCAATTCCTCCACCACCAGGTCGGGACGCCGGGTCGTCTGCAGCGTCTGGCTGAGGATCGCATAGTCGAAACTGGCGTCGGGATAATAGGCAAGGTCGGTGTCGGCGTCGCCCTGCACCACCGACAGGCCACGGCCGACCGCAGCGGCGACATTGGAGCCGTCAATCTCCAGCCCGCGGGCATCGACCTGGCTGGTGTCGCGCAGCGCCGCCATCAGTGCGCCGTCGCCACAGCCGACGTCCAGCACCCGCGTGCCCGGCCGCACGGTGCGGGCGATCAGCGCAAGATCGGGGCGGAGGAGATCGCTCATGCCCGGCCACCGCGCAGGAAGCCGTCGACCACCCGGTTCAATTCCGGGCTTTCGAGCAGGAAGGCGTCGTGGCCGAAGGGGCTGGACAGTTCGACGAAGCTGGCCTGCGCGCCCGAGGCGTTGAGCGCATGGACGATCGCGCGGGATTCGGCGGTGGGATAGAGCCAGTCGGTGTCGAAGCTGACGAGGCAGAAGCGCGCCCGCGTCGCGGTGAATGCTTTGGCCAGCGATCCGCCATGATCCTCGGCTATGTCATAATAGTCCATGGCGCGGGTGATGTAGAGATAGCTATTGGCGTCGAACCGTTCGACGAAGCTCAATCCCTGATGCCGCAGATAGGACTCCACCTGGAAGTCCGCGTCGAAGCCGAAGGTCTTGGCGTCACGGCCCTGTAGCCGGCGGCCGAATTTCTCGGTCAGGCCCGCTTCGGAGAGATAGGTGATATGCGCCGCCATGCGGGCGACGGCGAGGCCGGCGCTCGGCACCTTGCCATCGGCATAATAGTCGCCGCCGCGCCAGAGCGGATCGGCCATGATCGCCTGGCGCCCGACTTCGTGAAAGGCGATATTCTGCGCGCTGTGCCGCGCGGTCGAGGCGATGACGACGCAGCGTTCGACCCGGTCGGGGAAGAGGGTGGGCCAGGTCAGCGCCTGCATGCCGCCCATCGACCCGCCGATCACCGCCGCCAGCCGATCGACGCCCAGATGGTCGAGCAGCATGGCCTGCGCCCGCACCATGTCGGCGATGGTCAGCACCGGGAAGCGCATCGCATAGGGATCGCCCAGCGCCGGATCGATGCTGGCGGGGCCGGACGATCCCATGCAGCTGCCGATGACGTTGGAGCAGATGATGAAATGGCGCGCCGGATCGACCGGCTTGCCCTCGCCCACCATCCGCCACCACCAGCCGGGCTTGCCGGTGACCGGATGATCCGACGCGACATATTGGTCGCCGGTCAGCGCGTGGCAGATCAGGATGACGTTGGATTTGTCCGCATTCATCTGCCCATAGCTTTCATAGGCGATGTCGACCGGGGACAGGCTGGCGCCGCTCGACAGCGGCAGCGGGCCGGGAAGGCGGGCCTGGCGGCGCAGGCCGAAACGTGTGTCAGGGGAAACGCTGGCCATGACATCGGGCTAAGACGAGGGAAAGAGGCTGTCAATTGGCGGGGCGGGGTGGCGATCGGCCTGCTCCGTGCCTAGATGGAGGGCATGACCGATCAGACCCGTCCGACCATCGTCGCCTATGGCCCGCTCTATCCCTATCTGACCGACCAGCTGGAGCAGCGCTTCACCGTCCATAATGTGACGGCGGACGCGGATATGTCCGCGCTGCCGGCCGAGGTGCTGGAGGCGCGCGCGCTGGTCAGCTTCGGATCGGTCGGGGCGCCCGCCACCATCATGGACGCGCTGCCGAAGCTGGAGATGATCGGGCTATTCTCGGTCGGTTATGACAAGGTCGATGTCGACCATGCCCGCGCCAAGGGCGTCCGCGTCACCAACACGCCCGATGTGCTGACCGACGATGTCGCGGACCTGGCCGTCGGCCTTCTCTATGCGACGGTGCGCAACATCGCGGCCAATGACCAGCTGGTGCGATCGGGCGGCTGGGCGCGGGGCGAGAAGCCGGCGCTGGCGGGTCGGGTGACCGGCGCGACCATCGGCATATTGGGGCTCGGCCGGATCGGCCGGGCGATCGCAAAGCGGCTGGAGCCGGTGGCGGGCGAGATCCTCTATCATAACCGCAAGCCGGCGGCCGACACCGCCTATCGCTATGTCGCCGACGCGATCGACTTTGCGCGCCAGAGCGATGTGATCATCGTCGCCACGTCGGGCGGGCCGGAAGCGGCCAAGCTGGTCGACGGCGCGATGCTGGACGCGCTCGGGCCGGACGGCGTGATCGTCAATATCAGCCGGGGCGGCGTGATCGACGAGGCGGCGATGGTCGACCGGCTGGCCGACCGGCGCATCGCCGGCGCGGGGCTGGACGTGTTCGCGCACGAACCGCATGTGCCCGAAGCGCTGTTCGCGATGGACCATGTCGTGCTGCAACCCCATCAGGGCAGCGCCACCGTCCACACCCGCAAGGCGATGGCCGACCTGGTGGTCGCCAATCTGGACGCCTGGTTTGCCGGAGAGGCGCTGCTGACCCCGGTGGTGTAGTATGGGTGGGAAGGGGACCGTCAGCTTTGGGCGCGCATGTGCCGTGGAGCCGTCGTCAATCGGACTTTTCTTCCGCCTGCCGAAATCGAGAGCGACGAGAAACCCATAGATAGCTTAAGGTCCACAATAGCCCGGTGCCCAAGGTGATCCAAACAAGCATACTTGCGGCTGAAAGCGCGTTGTTCTTATTCGGAGCAATTACGAAAAGCACAATCGGAATGACAAGCCCGATGACCGGTCCTAGCGCCATAGCCATCAACGGGTGATTCCGGCGAACAAGGACGCCTTCAATCGTCAGGGTTATCGCAAGAACTGCGAAGGCTGGCAGAGTCATAAACATGCCGTAGATTAGGAAAACGAAGAGAAATCCTTTGGCACCGCCAAATACGATACTCGTAAGGCTCAGTGCGACCAACCAAACGCCTAAAATCCTAAGAACCTGCATGTCGACCTTTCTGACGCTTCTCACAGCCGAGCAGCGCGTCAGCGATACTGCCTAGCACTTCTTAAAATTTTTCAGATCGACGGAATGTCCGCAACTGGTCGTTTCTTGCAAGTTCTAGCCGGGGTCATCCTGACGAAAGTCAGGATCCATTCTGCGCTATGGCGGATGGGGAGCGCTGAATGGATCCCGGATCAAGTCCGGGATGACGGAACCGGCGAGGTCCGCTTTTCTGACCGACGATCGAGCAAGCCGACGACAGTGAATGGCCGCTAGCCGTCCCTGCAATCTCAATGGAAGTCGCGCGATTTGGGCAGGATGCGCACGTCGCGGGGGTGACGGGCGGCAGGGGCGGCCTGTATCGGCGGTTCGGATTGCGACAATCGGTTGAGGTCGGCGGTGCGGTCATGGATGCGGCTGGCCATCAGATGAACGACGCCCTCCTTGCTGCGCTGCACCTCGCCCTCGACCAGCATCAGCCGGCTGGCCATGACCGGGCGGCGCTGCAGCTCGAACAGGCGCGCCCAGAGCAGGATATTGGTGATGCCGGTCTCATCCTCGATGGTGATGAAGACGGCATTGCCCTTGCCCGGCCGCTGGCGCACCAGCACCACGCCGGCGGTGCGGACGCGCGCGCCATTCTTCGCCGCGCTGGTCTGGGCGCAGCTCAGCACGCCTTCGGCCGCGAACACCGGGCGCAGGAACTGCATCGGATGGCCCTTGAGCGAGAGGCGGGTCACCGCATAATCGTCCATCACCTGTTCGGCGAGCGGCATGGCGGGCAGCATCGCATCCGCCTCCTCCCCCAGTTCACGCGCGGCGCGATCATGCCGGCGGGCGGCGGCGAACAGCGGCAGTTCGTCCGACGGGGTGCGCCGCGCCTCCCATAAAGCGGTGCGCCGGTCCTGCCCCAGCGAGCGGCAGGCATCGGCATCGGCCAGCAGCCGCAGCGCCCGCGCGGGCAGGCCGGCGCGCCGGGCCATATCCTCGATACTGGTGAAGAGGCCGCTCTCCGCCCGTGCCGCCACCATCTGCGCTGCCCATTGTTCACGGAAACCGTCGACCTGGCGCAGGCCAAGGCGCAGCGCCAGCGCCCGGCCGGTGCCTTCGCCCTTGTCCGCGCGGCGGCTGCGCAACAGCGGTTCCAGGCCATTGTCCCAGCCGCTCATATTGACGTCGACATCATGGATGGCGACGCCATGCTCGCGCGCGTCGCGGACCAGCTGGGCCGGGGCATAGAAGCCCATCGGCTGGGAATTGAGCAGGGCGCAGGCGAAGATGGCGGGCTGGTGGCATTTGATCCAGGCCGAGACATAGACCAGCCGGGCGAAGGACAGGGCATGGCTTTCGGGAAAGCCATAGCTGCCGAACCCTTCGATCTGCTTGAAGCAGCGCGCGGCGAACTCCGCCTCATAACCGCGCGCGGTCATGCCGTTGATCATCTTCTCGCGGAAATGATGGATGGTGCCGACATTGCGAAAGGTCGCCATCGCGCGACGCAGCTGGTTGGCTTCGGAAGGTTCAAATTCGGCGGCCGTAATGGCGAGTTTCATCGCCTGTTCCTGGAACAGGGGGACGCCATAGGTCTTGCCGAGCAGGCTCTTGAGTTCATCCGCCGGGCCATGTTGCGGGCTGGGCGAGGGATAGGTCACCTTTTCCTCGCCACAGCGGCGGCGCAGATAGGGATGGACCATGTCGCCCTCGATCGGGCCGGGCCGCACGATCGCCACCTGCACGGTCAGGTCATAGAGGGTGCGCGGCCTGAGGCGCGGCAGCATGTTGATCTGCGCCCGGCTTTCGACCTGGAACACGCCGATGCTCTCGCCCTTGCAGAGCATGTCATAGACGGCCGGATCGCTGGAATTGAGGTCTACGGTCAGGCGATGGTCGCCCAGCCCCTGGTCGCGCATCAGATCGAACGCCTTGCGAATGCAGGTCAGCATCCCGAGCGCCAATATGTCGACCTTCATCAGGCCGAGCGCGTCGATGTCATCCTTGTCCCATTCGATGAAGCTGCGGTCGGCCATCGCCGCATGATGGAGCGGCACCGTCTCGTCGAGCCGATTCTGGGTCAGCACGAAGCCGCCGACATGCTGGGACAGGTGACGGGGGAAGGGGGCGTCCAGCAACTGGCCGATCAGCGCACGGAGCTGCATGATTTGCGGGTTGTCGAGCGCGAAGCCGGCCTCGACGATGCGCTGGTCGCCGACATCGCCCGAATAGCTGCCCCAGACGGTGCTGGAGAGGCGGGTCGCGACATCTTCGCTGAGGCCCAGCACCTTGGCCACTTCGCGCACGGCGCTGCGCGAGCGATAATGGATGACGGTCGCGGCGATGCCCGCGCGATGGCGGCCATAGCGCTCATAGATATATTGCATCACTTCCTCGCGCCGCTCATGTTCGAAATCGACGTCGATGTCGGGTGGCTCGTCCCGCTCCTCCGACACGAAGCGGGAAAAGAGCAGGTCATGCTGTTGCGGGTCGACCGAGGTCACGCCCAGCAGGAAGCAGACCATCGAATTGGCCGCCGACCCGCGCCCCTGGCACAATATGCCCTTGCTGCGCGCGAAGGCGACGATGTCGTGTACGGTCAGGAAATAATAGGCATAGTTGCGCTCGCTGATCAGCTTGAACTCCTCGTCCATCAGCGTGCGCACCTTGTGGGGGATGACCGGGCCGTAGCGGGCATGGGCGGCGCTGACGGTCAGTTCCTCCAGCCATTGCTGCGCGCTCCAGCCCTCCGGCACCGGCTCGTGCGGATATTCGTAGCGCAGCTGGTCCAGGGTGAAGCGGATGGTGGAGAGGAAGCGGATCGTTTCGGCCACCGCCTGCGGACAGGTGCGGAACAGATGGGCGATCTCGGCCGGGGCATGGATATGGCGCTCGGCATTGGCCTCCAGCTTCCTGCCCGCCCTGGCGATAGTCGTGCCCTCGCGAATGCAGCTCAGCACATCCTGCAGCGGCCGCTGTTCGGGACTGGCGTAAAGCGCATCCATCGTTGCCAGCAGCGGAACGCCGGTCCGCGCCGCCAGATCGGTGAAACCGGCCAGCCGCCGCGCATCGCGCCCGTCGCGGCGCAGCGCGGCGCCCAGCCAGATGCGACCAGGGGCCAGGCGATGGAGGCGCAGCAACAGGGCTTCCAGTTCGGTCGGGCGCGGCGGCGGCACCAGGCTCAGATGCTTCTGGCGGATCGCCTCGCCGGGCGGCCGATCGGCAAATTCATAGTCGACCGGATGGGAATGGGCCTGCTGCTCGGTCGCGCTGGCATAGGGCAGGACGATCAGCTGCAATTCGTCGAGATGACCGGTCAGATCCTCATAGCGCAGGATGCAGTCGCCCTTGATCGAGCGGAGATTGCCGACCGTCAGCAATTTGGTGAGTTCGCCCCAGCCGCGCCGGGTACGCGGATAGGCGACGATGTCGGGCGTGCCGTCGACGAACACCAGCCGGGCGCCGACCACCAGGCGCAGGTCGCTCTCGCAGCCCTGTTCCTCTTCCGGGCTGAGCATGAGCGGCAGACCGGCCTCTTCCCTGGCCTTCATCAGGGCGGCGCGCGCCTTTTCCGGGGCCTTTTTGAGGGCGACATGGGCGCGGACCACGCCGGCGACGCTGTTGCGGTCGGCAATGCCGATGCCGGTGAGGCCCAATTCCATGGCGCGTTCCACCATGTCGCTGGCGTGGGAGGCGCCGCGCAGGAAGGAGAAATTGGTGGCAGCGACCAGCTCGGCGAAGGGGGGCTCGGCCGGTGCCGGGCGCGGCGGGGCGGGTTTGGTTTTTTCTCGGGCTGCTTCGATCGCGTTCAATTCGCGCCGGTCGATCGATCGGGGTTTGGCGGGATCGGGCGGTTGGCGCCGGCCGCTCATGCGAACAGGCCGTGGATATACCAGCCGGGATGGACCGTCTCTGCGCCATAGAGGCCGTGGCGGAAGATCCAGTAGCGGCGGCCGCGCGCATCCTCGACCCGGTAATAGTCGCGGGTGCGGCCGGTGCTTTCGCCCTCGATCGCGCCGTCCCTGGCCTGCCACCATTGCGGCGCGATCCGTTCCGGCCCCTCAAACCGGGTGATTTCGTGCAGGGTGCGGCGCCAGCGGAAACGATGGGGCGGGCCGTCGGGTACTTCCGCGATCACATCGATCGGCTGGGGCGGATCGAACAGATGGAGCGGGCGCATCGGCGGGTCGTCGGGCTCGCCGACCGGCGCCCAGCCTTCGGGTGCGCGATGCTCGACCGCCGGCAGTGCCAGCTGCGCCTGTTCGGGAATATGGCTGTCGCGCGGCTCCAGCCGCTGGATGCGGGCGCGCCCGGCACGGATCGACAGGCGATCGACCAGCGCCTCCACCCCCTCGCTCTTGCGGGCCTCGCCCCCTTCGAGCGCGAGCTGGGTCGGCGCCATCGGATCGGCGCGTGGCACGGTGAGGCGCAGCATGTCGAAGCCGAAGCCAGGGTCGAGCGGGTCGGACAGGCTGTCGATCCGTTCCTGGAACAGCCGCATGATCGCCGGCGCGTCGCGGATCGGCAGGCTGGTTTCGACCCGGATCGGGAAGGCGAGGCCATCGCTGCGGAAGAAGACCGCCTCGAACCGGCGACCGCCCTGGCCGCGCTCGGCCAATTGTTCGCCCGCTTCCGCCGCCATCTCCGCCACGACCTTGATCGCATGGGCGCTGCTGCCCATCGGTTCGGCAAAGCGCCGTTCGACCCGGATCGCGGGGCGCGGACGGCGCGGGGCAAGTGGGCGATGGCCCAGGCCCAGCAGCGCATGGAGCGCATCGACAGCCTCCTCGCCGAAGCGGGCGGCAAGCGCGGCGGCCGGGCGCGCGGCGAGATCGCCGACGGTGCGCAGTCCCGCCCGGCGCAGCGCCACCGCGCTTTCCGCCTCCAGCTCCAGCGCCTCGACCGGCAGGCGGCGCACCGCCGCATCCTCGTCCGGTGCTGGGGCGGCGGGGAAGCGGGCGAGTGCATGGGCGGCCTCGGGCGATGCGGCGATGGCGTGGCGCACGCGCATGCCATGCCGTTCCAGCCGGTCGGTCGCAGCCTGCGCCAGTTCCGCCTCGCCATCCCACAGATGGGCGCAACCGCTGATGTCGAGCATCAGGCCATGGCCGGAATCGAGCGCGGCATTGGGGGTGTAGCGGGCGCAACCGTCGCACAGGCGCTCCAGCCAGTCCTGGTCGCCATGGGGATCGGCCTCGAACACGCGCAGCTCCGGCTCGCGGGCGCGCGCATCGGCCAGCGTCATGCCGGGGGCGAGGCCCGCCGCCAGCGCATCGGCATCCAGCGTCGCGAGCCGCATCGCGCCGCGGACATTTTCCACCACCACCGCGGGCGCATCGCCCTGCGCGGCCCAGAGGTCAGGCCGCGCGATCCGCAGCCGATCGATCGGCAGGAAGGGGAACCAGAGCGCCAGATAGCGGCGCGCCGCCCTGCTGTCCGTCCTGTCCATGCTCATGGCGTTCATGCCGTCCGTCTCCAAAAGCCCCCTTTTCGCCATCCCATATCAGCCGCCAGGCCAGCCCGTCCGGCCCCGCCCGTCGCCGCAGCAGGCTGAGGGCGAAGGCGCTGTGCCCCGGCGCATTGCCGGGCAGCGGATCGGATGGGGCGGCCGCCACCTGCCAGCGGGTTTCCGCGGCGCTGGGCACCGGATTGCCGCCGACCCGCAGCAGGAAGGCGGTGACGCCCGATTGTTCGGCCGCCAGCGCCAGTCGTCGACTGGCGGTGAGGTCCAGCAGCGGGGCGCGCCCGCGCAATTCGATCAGCAGCGCGCCGAGGGCGGGGCAACGCAGCCCCTCCACCGCGGCGCGCAGCAGCATCGCCTCATCGGCCATCAGCCCGATCAGCAGCCGGGCCGGGTTTAGCCCCAGCGCGGCGAGGCCGGGGCCATAGGGCGATCCGCCCGCCCTGGCCGATGCCGTGGTGCGCAGCCAGAGCAGAGGTGCGTCATCCGCCGCCAGCCGGGCGAGGATCAGCGCCAGGCCGGCCGCCGCCCCTTCCTCCTCCGCCGCGCCGAACAGTTCATGCACGCGTCCGCGCAGGAGGCCGCCGTCGAGCGCCGCGTCCAGCCCGGCATGGCCGGTCGCAAGCCGGGCACAGCCGGCCGTCGGCGCTGGCGTCCGGTCCAGCGCCGCGATATGCCGCTTCAGCGCGGCGAGACTTTTGATCGACTCGCTCATTGCATTTGTTCCTGATATGTTCTTATTTCACTTCATTGGCTGCCCGAGTCAATCCGCTTGCCAATCCAGAGGACAAAGAAGGATTTCCCGATGACCGACACCGCCCGCAAACGCGCCGATTTCCGTGCCCTGCACCAGGATGGCTTTTTCCTGCTGCCCAATGCCTGGGACGCGGGCAGCGCGGTGCGGCTGGCGAAGAAGGGTTTTCGCGCGATCGCTTCGACCAGTGCCGGCGCGGCCTGGGCGGCGGGCAAGGATGATGGCGAATTGGGCCGCGACGCGGTGCTGGCGCATCTGGAGATGCTGGTCGCGGCGACCGACCTGCCGGTCAATGCCGATTTCGAGAATGGTTTTGCCGATGTGCCCGAGGATGTCGCCGCCAATGTGACGCTGGCGGCGCAGACCGGCATTGCGGCCCTGTCGATCGAGGACTGGTCGGGCAGCGCGCTCTATGACCTGCCGCTGGCGGTGGAGCGGATCGCGGCCGCGCGCGAGGCGATCGACCGGATCGATCCGGCGCTGATGCTGGTCGGGCGCAGCGAGAATTTCCGCGTGCCCGGCATGGCGCCGAGCGAGAGCATCGCCCGCGCCGTCGCCTATGCGGAGGCGGGCGCCGACTGCCTGTTCGTGCCCTTTCTGCTGGACCATGGCGCCGTCGCCGAACTGGTCGCGGCGGTCGCGCCCAGGCCGGTCAATGTCGTCATCCATGACTATGACGCGGCCGGCATCGCCGCGCTGGCGGCGCTGGGCGTGCGCCGTTGCAGCATCGGCGCCAGCCTGGCCCAGATCAGCTGGGCGGCGTTCGACGATGCGGCCGCACGGTTGAAGGCAGCGGAGGGGTAAGGCTCCGGAGGTGGAGTAAGGGGCTAGGCGCCCTTACTCCACCGTCACCAATGTCACCGACTTGGACGGCAGGGTCAGCGCCACCTGCCCCTGCGTCAGCCGTGCCGGCAGCGGGCCTGGCACGAAGGGATCGGCGCCCTCAAAGCGGATGCGGGTGTCGATGGTCGCGGCGGTCAGCGTCCGGGCGCTGGCCTTGCGCCAGGCGCCCCCTTTCAGGTCGATGCGCACCGGCCGGGCGGCGGCGGGGTCGAGATTGACGATGCTGAGGTGCAGCGCGCCCGCCGCATCCTTCGACGCCGACACGCTGAGCCCCGGCAGCCGCACCGCGCCCTCGACATAGTCGGGCGCCTGCACATCGACCGGGATCATCGTCGCATTCTGATGGACCTTGTAGAGGTCGAACACATGCCAGGTCGGCGTCACCACCATCTTGGCGCCCTGGGTCAGCACCAGCGACTGGATCACATTCACCATCTGCGCGACATTGGCCATGCGCACCCGGTCGGCATGATTGTTGAAGATGTTGAGGCTCATCCCCGCGATCACCGCGTCGCGCAGCGTGCTTTCGAGGTAGAGCTGCGAAGGCGCGTCCTTCTCGCTGTCGAACCAGGCGCCCCATTCGTCGACGGCGATCGCCACCTGCTTCTTGGGATCATAGCGGTCCATGATCGCGGCATGGCGGCGGATCAGTTCGTCGGTCAGATGGGCGCGGGCCAGCGCGGAGGCCCATTGGTCGGTGCCAAAGCCGATATTGCGCCCCTTGTTGCGCCAGTCATTGCCGGCGAAGCTGTAGAAATGGAGCGACAGGCCCCACATCAGCGGGCGTTCGGTATTGTAGGCGAGCGGCGTGGGATTGGGGCGCCATTTCATCGCCTGCGCCATGACCTTTTCGGTCCATTCATAATCGTCGGTATCCGCGCCCACCGCGATCAGCTTCGCCCGCTCGCCCGAATAGGCGCGCAGGAAGGCGGCATAATGGCGGAAGGCGGTGGCATAGGTGTCGGCGGTCATGTTGCCGCCACAGCCCCAGCTTTCATTGCCGACGCCGATGAAGGGCACGGCCCAGGGCGCGGCATGGCCATTGGCGGCGCGTTCCTTGCCCGGCTGGCTGTCGGCCGGCGCGGTCATGTAGCGCATCCAGTCGTCCGCCTCGCGCACGCTGCCCGAACCGACATTGACCGACACGAAGGCCTTGGCGCCGATCTGGTCCAGGAAATCCATATATTCATGCGTGCCGAACGCATTGGTTTCGGCCGACTTGTCCCAGGCGGCGTTGATGCCGGCGGGGCGCTGCGCGGCCGGGCCGATGCCGTCGCGCCAATGATAGCCATCGGCAAAGCAGCCGCCCGGCCAGCGGATCACCGGCACCTTCACCTGGCGCAGCGCGGCGACCACGTCGCTGCGGATGCCGCGCACATTGGGGATGGGGCTGTCCGGCCCGACCCATATGCCTTCATAGACGCCACGGCCCAGATGCTCGACGAACTGGCCATAGATATTGGGATCGATGGTGGCGCCGGTCTTGCCGGTGTCGACGGTCAGGACGGCGCCGTTGCCGGGCGCAGCCGCCGGGGCCGATGCGCCGGCAAGGCCGGCGAGCAGGCCCGCCGTCGCCGCCAGCAGCGCCCGCCGCGTCCGCATCCAAGCCCGTCCCGAAAGCTGCACACCCATGCCATCCCCTTCCTCAATTTGTCTGAGTATAGGCTAGGCGGGCGGCAGGGCCGGGGTCAAGGGGCCGTAACGTCCCCGGGTTTTTCCACCCGCGTCACATGGATCGCCTGTTCGTTCATCTGGGCGCTGCCGAAGATGGTCATGAAGGCGATGTCGGTGGCGTCGCGGCCGACGGCGATGCGGACCATGCCCTCGATCGGGGCGAGACCGGTGGCGTCGACCATATGCCAGGCGCCGTCCAGCCATACCTCCACCACCGCATGGAAATCGGGCGGGTCGAGATCGGCGGCATAGACCGACACCAGCCGGGCAGGAATGTCGCGCGCGCGGATCAGCGCGGCGGTGAGGTGCGCGAAGTCGCGGCACACGCCACGCTGGGCGACGAAGGTATCGGCAGCGGTGGTGGTGATGTCCGAACTGCCCGGTACATATTGCAGATTGTCATGCACCCAGCCGACCAGCGCCTGCACCAGCGGGCCGCCGTCCAGCCCCTCGAAATGGCCGCAGACGAAGCTGACGAACCGGTCCGCCTCGCAATAGCGGCTGGGCCAGATGAAGGGCAGCACATCCTGCGGCAGGCTGGGCAAGGGCGAGCGGGCGAGCGAGAAAAGATCGGGCGCGGGCCGATCGACATCGACCAGCGCCTTGTAGCGGCTCAGCATCCGGCCGGTGCCGCTGCGTGTCCAGGTGCGTCGGCCGATCGCGCTGCCGCCCATCAAATTGGTCAGCGGCCCGGCATTGTCGATGATGTGCGATTGTTCGACGATGCGCTGGTCGGCCATGGCGGCGGCCTCGACGGCCATCAATACGTCGGTCGGCCCGGAAAATTCATAGTCGAGGGTCGCTTCGATCGCGAGACGCATGGCCATCCTTCAGGAGAGATTCGGCAAGATGTCATCCTGCCGATGCTGCAGGCCGCTGTCGCGCTATTCCGGCAGCTTGCCGAACGGCAGCAGCTTGCGTGCCTGGGCGGCGGCGGCCTTGCCATTGCCGGCGCGCAGCGCGGGCAGGATGGCGGCGGCATTGCGCTTCATCAACTGGTCGAGCGGGGCGGGGGCAGGGGCATTGGTCGCCCGTTCGGCCAGCGCCAGCGCGCCGGCGACATCATTATGATCGGCGCGGATGCGCATCAATGCGGCCAGGCCCGAGTAGAAGGCGCGGTTGCCGCCCAAGGCGACCGCCTTGCCGAGGGCTGCCTCACCCACCTGTTCCTTGGCGCCCAGCACGGTGCGGGCGATGAAGCTGCCAAGCTGGTCGATCGCGTCGAGATGCCAGCCGGCGATCACCATCTGTGCCTCGGCATCGCGCGGGTTGCGCGCGGCCAGCGCCTCGAACGCGGAAAGCGAGCTGCGTGCATCGGCTCGGCTGCGGGTCAGCTTGGCGCGATAGCCGATCGCGACCGCGCGTTGCAGCACCGCCTCATGATCATTGGGGGCGGTCATCAATATGCGGTCGGCGGCGCTGATGGCCTGGCCGATGAGGCTCAGCGCCCGCGCCTTGTCGCTGGTCTGGAAGGCCGCCGTGGTCAGCAGCTCGCGCGGGGTTTCCGCCAGCGCGGCCGGCGCTGCGGAGAGGACGACGGCACAGATGATCGGGCGGCAGAGCGACGGGGCGAAGGGCACATATTCTCCTGTTATGGCGGCGCCACCCTGGCGCCGGATCAATAGTCCCTGGAATAACGAAGTGCGGCGGAAGATCCCGCATTGGTGCCGGTCTTCGACAGGATGCTTAGCGTCTTCGACAGGGCGACTTCCAGCTGGGTGGCGGTGAAGCCCTTCGAGTCCGTCACCACCTCCACATAGATATTGTTGGAGATATGCTGGCCGACGGCGAGCGACGTGCCGCGCCCGGTATCCTCGTCACCGCCGACGATGCCGATCCGGTCGAGGCCCGATGCGCCCTGCAGCTTGCCCATCGGGTTGAGCCCGCCACTGCCGCCGCGCAGGCCGTTGAGCGCCGCTGCCAGTTGGATCGCCTGGGTGGCGGACAGATTGGCGACATTTTCACCGAACAGGATGCGCGAGAGAATCTCGTCCTGCGGCAGCGTCGGCGTCGACACGAATGTGATGTCCGGCTGCTGCGCGGTGCCGGCGACGGCGATGCCGGCGCTGACATCGTCAATCTCGGTCAGCGCCTTGATCGCCAGCGTCGGGTTCATCATGTCGCCATTGAAGGTGATGACGCCCTGATCCAGGTCGAACTGATGACCCGAGAAGCTGTAGCGGCCGCGGATCACCTCGATCTTGCCGCTGACGCGCGGCTTGGTCGCGGTGCCGGTGACGCGCATGTCGGTCTTCCATTCGGAATCGAGGCCCATGCCGGTCACATAGATCTGGTTGTCGGCGCGCAGGCGGATGTCGAGTTTCCAGTTGGTCGGCGATGCCGCGGCGGCCTTGCGGTCGGCGATGCGCTGCGCCAGCACATCCTGGCCCTCACCCTTGCGGCGGACGCCCTGCAATTCGCGAATCTCGGTGCCGCCCTGCCAGGCGACGCGATAGCGGGTCTCGGGCAGCGACAGGTCGCCCTTGATCAGGCCGCCATTTTCCGCGCTGTTGGTGATAGCGAGGGTGCCGCTGACCACGCTGGTGATCGCTTCGCTGCGGGCGAGGCGGGCATGATCCATCTTGACCGCGATGTTCATCGGGAAGCCGCTGTCGGCGGCCAGGCCCACGGTGCCGCTGGCCTGGACCGTGCCGTTGCCGGCGCGGCCGGAAAAGTCGCGAATGTCGAGTCGGTCGTTGGTGAAGCGGCCGTCGAGCTTCATCTGGGTGACGCGGGTGCCGAAGCTCGTATTGTCATAGGTCAGCGCATTGGCGCGGACCAGGCCGTTGAGCTGCGGCGCGGTCAGCCGGCCGCCGAAATCGGCCGCGACCGCGATGCCGCCGCTCAGCCGCTGATCGGCAAGGCCGGCGAAGGAGAAGAGCACGTCGGCCGGGCCGGCATAGCGGATGCCGCCGCCCAGCGGTGCAGCCATCAGCTGTTCCGACCAGTTGGCGCCCGGTCCCGGCGGAGCCATGGTGGCGACGAAGCGGCCGATCGTGCTGTTGCCCTTGCGGATGAGACCGCGCATGTCGCCGCCGGCGGCGGACAGCTTGCCCTCGACATTCATCGACACCGCGTCGGACACGGCGGCCAGGCTCGACCGGCGGAAATCGCTGATCGCCAGGCGCGTGGTCGCGGTCGGGAAGGCGGTGCCGCTCTGGCTGTAATCGACCATGCCCGTCGCCTTGCCGCCGATGCCCAGGCCCGGATTGGCGACATTGGCGATGGCGAGGTCGAAATCCTTGAATCGGGCCTGCAGCGCCGTGTCCGTGCCGAAATGGCCGGCCAGATCGACCTTGCCCTGCGGCAGCACCAGGCTGACCGGTTCAAGCCGATAGCCGGTCTTTTCCGCGCGGATGATTGCCGGCTGGTTCAGGCGGAAATCGACATTGCTGGCCTTGCCCTGCAACGCGACGGCATAGAGGTCGGGGCGCAGCGCGGCATTGACCGCGACCGAGAAGGGCACGCCGCTGGAGCCGTCGGCGACCAGCTGGGCCTTGCCCCGCCCGCCCTGATAATCAAGCTTCGCCCGCGCCTTGCGCACGACATAGTCGCCATAGGCGGCGTTGGCCATCTGCACGTCGGCGATCGCCTTGGGCTGGTCGCTCAGCAGCATGGAGGCGGTGACGACCGCGCGGCCGATGACGATGTCGGCCTCGCCCGGCAGCTTGGCATTGCTGGCGGTGGCGTTGACGTCGACGCCCTGCAGCTTGCCCACGGCATTGAGCTTCACCGCGCCGGTGATGCCCGACCCGTTCATCGCCAGCTGGCCGGTGAAGGGGCCAGCATTGGACTGCTGGATGCGGCCGTTCATGTCGACCCCGGCGAAGCGCGCCTTGGTCACGTCGATCGTCAGCGGGCCTTGCGCGGTGCGGATCAGGACATTGGCGAAGAAGGGGCCATAGGGCGATCCGCCGGTGGCATCGAGGCGATAGCCGGCCGGTTCGCCATTCAGCTTGGCGACGACATCGGTCAGCTGCACCCCGACATTGGGACGCGGCGCGCGCAGCACCGCCTGCGGCCGGTCCGCCGTGCCGCGCACGGTCAGGAACAGCGGGCCATATTGTTTCGAATAGGCTTCGGTGTCGAAGGCGAGTTGGCCGTTGGTGTCATAGCTGCCCGAACCGGACTTGATCTGGAAATTGGGCGCGGCGCCCTTGAGCCCCGCCAGGGTGAACCTGCCCTCCGGCGTCATGCCGATCCGGCCGGACATCACCGCATTGCCGCCCAGGAAGTCGCGGACCGAGGCATTTTCCCAGCGCGCGGTGCGCACGCCGAACATGCCCGACAGGCCGAAGCCGCCCTTGGGACCGGGGATCAGCTTGACGTCGGTGTTGAGGTTGACGATGCCGACGCCGTCGATCCGATAATCATTGACCCGGCCCTTGAGCGCGCCGCGATAGATGGCGTTGTCGAGATCGGCGAGGATGATGGCGGTGGCGTCGATCTTGTCACTGTCGAGCTTGAGATTGTCGCTGATCAGCTTGCCGCCGGCATAGGCAAAGTCACCCTTCACCCGCAAATTGGTCATCAGCCCGCCGGCGGCGGCATTGAGGCCGGTGACGCGCTTGGCCGTCGCATTGACCGGGATGCGGATGCGATCGGCATCGATCACGGCGCGGCCGCTGGCCTTCAGATTCTCGATGCCGGTGGCGTCGAAGGCGAGGGATGTGGCGCTGATGTCATAATCGATGAACGGCGTCGCCATCGGCCCGTCGAGGATGATCGAGGCGCGGACATCCTTGCCCTTCACCTTGTCCATGAAGGCGCCCGGCTGCAGCAGCGCGGCATTGATCTTGAGCGCGCTGAATGTGCTTTTGCCCAGGTCCACCAGACCCTGCGCATCGGCCGACATGGCGGGGGAGCGCAGCGATCCCTTGAGGTTGACGCGCCGTTCGTTGAGGCCGGCGAACAGATCGACGTCGAGCTGCGGCCGCGTCAGCCGGTCGGCAATGTCGCCATAGACGAGGCCGGGGCGCAGCGGCCCCTTGGCGGTGAAGCTGCCGTCGCGGGCGGCAAGCGCGATATTGGCCAGTTCGCCCCTGGGCGTGGTGGCGATCAGCCTGCCGTTCCAGGTCTGCCAGGTGCCCTTGCCGTCGAGCGAGGCGGTCATGCCGTCGGGCAGGCCGCTCATCGTCGCGATCACGCCGCCCTTGGGTGCGGTCAGCGTGCCGCTCATCGCCAGGCGATTCTGTGACGGCACCGCGTCCAGCTTCGCCTGCAGCCGGTCGCCGCTGTCGACCACCGCATTGGCGGACAGCTGGGCACGGCCATCGGCGACATGGACGACGCTTTCGATCGCGATCTCGCGCTTCTGGCCGATCACTGGCTTGGCGAGCAAGAAACGGTCGAGCCGCATCCGGTCGACGTCGATGTCGAGGTCGGGCAGGATCGGCGCATTGGGATCGGTCGGGGTCTGGTTGAATTGCGGGCTGCGCGCCAGCACCACCAGCGGGCTTTCCAGATTCTGGACCGAGATATGGTTCTGGAGGTAACGGAACGGGCGCCAGACGACATGCACCCTGGGGCTGACCGCGAACACGCCCTTGGGGTCGCGCAGGATCAGGTCATGGATGGTCATGTCGCTATAGATCGATCCCTCGATCCGGCCGACCTCGATCCCCATGCCCGATTCCATCTTGAGCGCGGCGATCTGCTTGATGAGGAAACTCTTGCCCGGCTGGGTATCGAGGAACAGCAGCAGGCCCGCGACCAGCACCACCAGCCCGACGATCAGGCCGGCAAGCCCGATGGCGATCTTCTGCCACAGCGGGCGGCCCTGGCGGATCACCACGGTCTCGGTCGCTTCGGGCGCGGGGGGAGGGGTATTTTCCGCCATCAGAAGGCCTGTCCGATACCGATGTAGAGGGCGAATTTGGATTCGCCGGGCTGGCGGTTGATCGGCATGGCTATATCTGCGCGGAAGGGTCCGAAATTGGTGTAGAAACGTCCGCCCAGGCCCACGCCATAGCGGATGTCCGAAAATTGCGGGATCTGGCTTTCATAGACCTGGCCCGCATCGACGAAGGCGACGACGCCGTAATTGCCGAAGCGATAGCGGCCCTCGACCGCAAATTCATTGACCGATCGGCCGCCGATCGGATCATTGTTCGCGTCCTTTGGCCCCAGTTCCTGATAGCCATAGCCGCGCACCGACCCGCCACCGCCGGCATAGATGCGCCGCGAAGGGGCGACATCGTCGCGGGCGACGCCGTTGATCGTGCCGATCTTGGTCCGCGCCGCCAGCACGAAACTGTCGGAAATCGGATAATAGCCGGCCAGGTCGAAGCTGGCGCGGACATAGGGCGAGACATTGCCCTGCAGGGACGCTTCGGGCGATATGCGCAGATTGGCGCGGAAGCCGCTGGTGGGGTTGAGCAGGTCGTTGGAGCGGTCATAGCCGACCTGCACCGGCAGCGCGCCGATGAAATAGGTCAGCCGCTTGTTTTCGCCGCTTTCGTCGATCGTGGTATTTTCGTTCGAAAGCAGGATTTCGCCGCCATAGGTATAGGTCCAGCGCTTCTGGAAGATCGGTGTCGACTGGCGCGACCAGCTGGCGTTGAGGCCCAGAGTAAAGGCTTCATAGGCATCATATTTCTGATGGTTGACGCCGGCGCCGGCCTGGAAGGTCTTGTCGCGCTTGCCCGCATTGGACCGGCGGAAGGTGCCCGATACGCCCTGTTCCTGGGTGCCGGCGATGACGCTGGCGATCAGGGCGCCTTCGGGCGGGAACAGGTTGCGATGGGTCCAGCTGCCTTCGGCGCGGAAACCCTGTCCGGTGCCATAGCCCAGTTCGCCGGCCAGCCGCCGGGCCGGGCCGGCTTCCTGATCGACATGCAGGTCGACATATTCGGTGCCATCCGGGCCGGGCTCGCCGGTCTGGACCGGATCGACGGCGACGCTGGCGAACAGGCCGGTCGCGACCAGCGCCTTGCGCAGATCGTCGACCTTGCGGCTGTCATAGAGGTCGCCTTTGTCGAAGCGAGCGATCACCGCCATATGATCGGCGCCGAACGCCTGCTTCTCGCCGCTGGTGGTGATGGTACGGAATGTGCCGCGCGGGCCCGGCTCGACCGGCAGCGTATAGTCGCCGGTCACGGTCGCGGGATCGAGCAAGATGTCGCGGTCGCCGATCCTGGCGAAGGCATAACCATGCTCCGGCAGCTTGAGCGCGACATTGGCCTCCGCCGCCTCGACCGCGGTGGCGACGATATAGTCGCCGGTCTTCAACGTCAGGCTGTCGCGGATCAGGCCGGGCGGGATGGTCTCGGGCGCATGGATGACGATCTCGTTGATCTTGTAGCGCTTGCCCGGCGTTACCGACAGGATCGCCTTCAGCGTGCCATCCTGCTGCTGGTCGAGCGAGGCCAGGGCGGTGGCATCATAATAGCCCTCCGAATGGAACAGCCGCACCGCCAGTTGCTCGTCGGCCTGGGCGCGCTGCTGCACCATCGATGCGGTCTCGGCCTTGCCCTTGCCGTCGACCAGGGCGGATGCGGCGCGGAATTCATCCTCCAGACCGGTCTTGCCGAAACCGTCGAGCTGGGTCGCGTAGCGGACCTCGGGCGTCTTTTCGTCGCTGTCATCATCGGCGACATTTTCGGGCACGGTCACGCTGTCGAGCGCGGGCAGCGGCTGGGCCAGTTCGGTTTCGACCGGCGGCTCGGTGGCGGGGGGCAGTTCCGCGCCGGTCGCGGGCGCCGTGCCACTGGCCGGCGCGCTGCCCTGGGCACTGCCCTGCGCCGGCATCTGCTGGTCCAGCCAGTCGTCGATCGAGGGCAAGGGGGCCTTGCTGTCGGTCCCGCTATTGCTGGCCTTGTTATCGACGCTGCCGGCGCCGGGCAGGCGCGCGTTGAACTCGTCGTCGGGCAGGATCGGTTCTTCGTCGGCGGGCGCTGTGGTGCTGGGGGCGCTGGCCGGAACCGTCTGCGCCATCAGGGGCAGGGGAGAGGCGGCTGCCATGATCATGCCCAGCGCATGCCGAACATATCTCGCCTGCCGCTTCTTCATCTGTCTGCGATGCCCCTTTCGCACCGGGCATCCCATATGTCCGGCAAACAGGCAATACGCCCAATGACTTGCAACGGTTCCGCCTGCGTGACGATTTCGCCCGGCGGCGCGGCGCTTCCATCGGTGCCCCCGCCGGTCTAGAGCCGCATCATGACATTTGCGCTCAACATCACTCGTTCGATCACTGGCCAGCCCTGGCGCTGGCGCGGCCTGGGAGCGGACGCGCGTTCGCCCGGCTATCAGCCCGACGATCTGGTGGCGCAGCTGCTGCTGGCGCGCGGCTGTCCGCCCGACGGGGTGGAGGCGCATCGCAATCCCACCATCCGCCATTTCATGCCCGACCCCAGCCTGTTCCGCGACATGGATGCGGCGGCCGAGCGACTGGCCGATGCGGTCCAGCGCGGCGAGGATGTGCGCATCTTCGGCGATTATGACGTCGACGGCGCGACCAGCGCGGCGCTGCTAATCCGGTTGCTGCGTGACATTGGCCTGGATGCCCGGCCTTATATCCCCGACCGGCTGATGGAGGGCTATGGCCCGTCGGGTGAGGCGCTGGTGCGGCTTGCGGGGGACGGCGCGCAACTGATCGTCACCGTCGATTGCGGCGCGCAGGCGTTCGAGGCGCTCGACATGGCGAAGGCCGCCGGGGTCGATGTCGTCGTCGTCGACCATCATAAATGCGCGGCGGCGCTGCCGGTGGCGCTGGCCCTGGTCAATCCCAACCGGCTGGACGAAAATGATGCCGCGGCCGTCCATGGCCATCTCGCCGCCGTCGGCATGGCCTTCCTGCTGGGCGCGGCCTTGCTGCGGACGCTGCGCGCGCGCGGCTGGTTCGCGACCCGGCCGGAACCGGCGATCATGGAATTGCTCGACATCGTCGCGCTCGGCACCGTCGCCGACGTCGCGCAGCTCAAGGGGCTCAACCGCGCCTTCGTGGCGCAGGGGCTCAAGGTCATGGCCAAGCGGCGCAATATCGGCCTTGCCGCGCTGATGGACGCCAGCCGTCTCAATCGTGCGCCGCTCTGCCATGATCTGGGCTTCGCGCTCGGGCCGCGCATCAATGCCGGCGGGCGCGTCGGCAAGGCGGATCTGGGGGTGCGACTGCTCACCACCGAAGATCCGGCCGAGGCCGCACGAATCGCCGCCGAACTGGATCGGTTGAACGAGGAGCGGCGCGCGATCGAATCGATCGTGCAGGAACAGGCGGAGGAATTACTGGCCACGCAGGACAATCGCGCCGTGGCGCTGGTCGCCGGGCCCGGCTGGCATCCCGGCGTCATCGGCATCGTCGCCGGGCGGCTCAAGGAACGGGCCGGCCGTCCCGCCATCGTCGTCGCGCTGGACGAGGATGGCGTGGGCAAGGGGTCGGGCCGCTCCATTTCCGGCGTCGATCTGGGCGCGGCGGTGCTGGCGGCCAAGGATAGCGGCCTGCTGGTCGCGGGCGGCGGCCATGCGATGGCGGCGGGGCTGACCGTGATGGCCGACAAGGTCGATGCGCTGGCCGAGTTCCTGGACGATCGCCTGTCGGCCGCCGTCGCGCGTGCGCGGGACGAACGGGCGCTGCTGATCGACGCGGTGCTGGCGCCGGCCGGGGTCAATCCCGACTTCGTCGCCGCGATCGAGGCGGGCGGCCCCTATGGCGCAGGCTGGCCCGCTCCGTTGATTGCTGCCGGGCCGATGCGCGTGATTCGCGCCGATGTGGTCGGCAATGGCCATTTGCGGGCGATCATGGCGGGCGATGATGGGCGGTCGATCAAGACGATCGCCTTCCGT